>JBQTIO010000260.1:0-2484 GCA_052388075.1 Nitrospiraceae bacterium | reverse complement strand
CCAAAACGCGGACTGATTCTCGGCCATGGCGGAGGATCACTGGCCAAGTGGTTGGCACGGCACTGGCCTGCACTGGAGCTCGACATAGTGGAGTTTGACCCGACCGTCGTACGCATGGCGGAGGACTTTTTCGACTATCACCCTCCTCCCAATCACCATGTCTCGGTGAAAGACGGGCGCGCCTTCCTCAATAGGACAGATCATACCTACGATGTCATGTGGATCGATGCCTTTGCGCGAGACATGATCCCGTTTCATCTGACGACCGTCGAGTTCTTCTCGCTTGTGCGCACGCATCTGAATCCCGACGGGGTCGTGGCGCTCAACCTGGCCTCGTCCGGCAGGGAAGGAGACCTTGCCCGAGCCGCGGCAGTGGTGCAAACCATGAAACGAGCCTTCCCGGTCCTGACCACCTTTGCCGTCGAGGGTCCCTGGAAGACAGGGATGAGCCAAGCCAAGAATCTGATTTTCTTTGGGGGTCGTCCGATCGAAACAGATTCCGCAGACCGCCTCGTTGCGAGAGTGACGGAGATGGCGATGACTCGCCACCTACCGATGGAAGCGATCGCGTTGCTGCACTCCCGTCGCGTCGAACCATGGCCGACCGGGATTGAGCTGAGCGACGATTTCGCCCCCTATGATCTGCTCATCGGAAGAGAAGGACCCGGTACGCCGCCGGACTAGTGCCTCGTGCCGGGAAAGATAATGGGGACTGGCTGCGGCCTGCAGGACAGTCCCTGCCGGTGCCTGTCCCCATTTTTCGCTCGATCCCTTCGGGCTCCGGTCCCGGGCGCATTCCACTACCCTCGTTCTTTCTCAGGAGCGATGTCTCGGGTGAGCGAGGTGATCAACCCCCTCAACCCACAATAGGTCACGGTCAGCGAATCACTGCGCCGCTGGTAGGACCGGTCCACGTCCTGGGCGACCACTCGGAGGTCAGCTTTAGGATAGTGGTGAGCAAAGGCGCTCAGGTTCGTGAGATCCACGTCATCGGCCGACCATTTGCACTCCAGGGCGAGCGGCGCACCCCCTCGCCGCTCGAACACCAAGTCGATTTCGTGCCCCCGCTTGTCACGCCAATACCTGATCCTGCGCGTCTGCAGATGCGCCTGTAATTCATTGAGTACCAGATGTTCCCAGAGCAGACCGAGGTCTTCGCGCCGAATGGTGGTCCATCCACGGTGGTAGCAGACAAAGCCCGTATCAAAGGCATAGACCTTGGGGGCTGCCACAATTTCCGTCGCCCGATGCGTGGAAAATGGACGCACCACATGCACAAGATACGTGCTCTCCAGGACCGCGAGGTAGTTCATGATCGTCTGGCGGCTGACCTCGCAGGCCCGAGTGAACCGGGTGGCTTCAAACAAGCCTCCGCTTTGCGCGAACAAGAGCTCGGCAAACCGTTCGAAGGAGTGCCTCCGTTCGAGCCGAAACAGGGTTTGGATGTCCTTGGCCCAATAGGCGTCCATCCATTCTTGGAAGGCCGGCTCCGGCACAGACTTCTCGAGAAAAAATGGGGGCAATCCCCCGTGCAGCAAGCGATGGCGGAGATCGGGCTGTCCGAACGCCACAAGGTCCTCCAAGATCATCGGCGTCAACCAGACCTCAGCTTTTCGGCCAGCCAGCGTGTCGCGGAATTTGCGGGAGGCGCTTAACGTCGAGGAGCCGGTGGCGAGGACTCTGGTGTCTCGGTAATGGTCCGCTGCGACCTTGAGGAGTTCTGACGGGTTCAGAAGGCGATGGATTTCATCGAGGATGATTCGGCGTCCCCTGTATTGCTCCAGGAACCCTTCGGGGTCTTCCATGAGTCGGCGGGTTCTGGGAAGCTCGCAGTCAAAGTACTCCACATCCTTAAGCGATTGGCACAAGAGAGTCTTCCCGACCCGCCGCACCCCGGAGAGCCAGACCAGTGATCGCTCCTGCCAGGCTTGCTCCAGCCGCCCCTGCCACCACGGTCGCTGTACCATATGGCTGGTACTTTAGCGTTTAGTGCTACTAAATGCAAGAGCTCTGGCGGGATAGTAGCAGTCGGCCCTTAGGCGCCATCTTGCGGAGGCGAGATGCCTAGGCCGCCTGACCTGAGCTTGTCCAAGGGTCCGGGAAAGACAATGAGGACTGGCTCCCTCGGCATAGTCTCCTCCGGTGCCTGTCCCCATTTTCTGTCATTTTCTGCTGTCCCCATTTTCTGCTCCCCATCATTCATTACTTGTTTTCCGTCTCGTCGCGCCTTTTCCGCCCGTCGCGCGAGTCTCGCGCGTCTCGCCGTGCCCCAGAGAGGCGTGCTTTCCTGCGGGGAAAGGGGTAACTTCGGTCCGCAGGCAGATCGGAGAAAAACCCTGAGAGGGCCCCGGCACCGAGGGGATTTATGCATCGGTGAGCAGATGCAGCTTGACACTATGTCAGATATGACATACAGTTCGTAAGAAAGCAGGCGGCTTGGTGAAGAAATCTCTGGGTGGCAAGCCCCTGGTCTGGCTGAGAGGT
>JBQTIO010000259.1:0-5484 GCA_052388075.1 Nitrospiraceae bacterium | reverse complement strand
TGCCGAGCACCACGGTACCCACCAGACCGGCACACCGTGGCGAGGCGTAGTGGCTCAGCACGCTTGATTTTCAAGACAGTTGCCGACCTCCTTGATGCTCCGATCCAAGCGACCGCACCGCAACAGCGTCCTATCCAAGGTAAGTACGCGTGGGAGCAGGGAAGCCGCAACTGGTTCCATCGGTGATCTGAACTTCCTCCTCCCAAGGAAGGTGATATTTCCCCGCGATGAGATCGTGCATGTACGTGTACGGGCAATCCTGTGCTCCACCATGGACGGCAACGAAGCCACGATGGCCGAACTGATAAATGTTGTTCTCGACACCCCACAGGCGGCGAGCCTCGCCGGCTAACTGGGGACGAACCTCCCCGGTGATAATCTCGTCAGGTTGCCCGTTGCCGGTGACCAACGGCAGGCCGTCGAAGTTCACGATCATGCCCTCGCCCATCGAGTTGAAGACGCCGTCGGTTCCGCACATGCAGACACTGGCGGTGTACATTAGATTGCAGAACGCGTTGGCCTGGTTGGTAAAGTGCCAGCTCTGGCGGACCGGGGCTGTGTAGCCGGCCGTCCGGAGCATGATGTCCGCCCCTTTGTAGGCGCATTCCCGAGCCATTTCCGGAAACATGCCGTCGTGACAGATGATCAGGGCGAGTTTGCTCCCATTCGGCCCGTCGCAGACCGGGATGCCGACGTTACCGGGCTCCCATGGCTCCACAGGAGTCCACGGGTGCATCTTTCGATAGTAAAGCCTCAGTTCCCCTGTGCTGTCGATAATGATGCCGCTGTTGTACGGGTTACCCTTCGGGTTATGCTCCATGATCGAAAAGCAGCCCCAGATTTGTTCTCTGGCACAGGTCGCCTTCAACGCAGCGACTTCCGGGCCATCAAGCCTGCACATGATCTCGGGATTGGTATCCATCGAGAGTCCGTGCAAAGAGTACTCGGGAAAAACGACAAGATCCATCGTCGGCATGCCCTTCCTGGCCTTGGTGACCATGGCGCAAATTTTGGTTGTCTGCTTCTCGAGATCAGCTTTGGTCACCACCACTGGGAGTTGCAACTGCACCAAACCAAGCACAACACCATCAGGAGATTTGTTCAATCCGCCAAGTCCGCTCATGGGTTTCCTCCTTTTCGCTGAAAGGCCTGACTAAGGGGGTCGGGGAGACGAGAATACACCCAACCCGACGCCTATGAAATTGAGGGTTAGGGCGGTTCACTCACTCCGCTAAGAAATGGATCAGTGTGGTGGCTGCGCCAAATATGCCCGCCAGCCGCCGTACGCGGTGATTTCTCGATGTCCTTCGACGAGCGCCGGCTCGCCCAACACACCCAGGACGATGCTTCCGTCTTCCAGCCGGACCTTTCCGACGCACAGACCGGGGGGCTCGTTCAGCAGGATCCCCGCCAGCCCGGCGGCGGGCACCGACCAGACTTCGACCGCGACCTTGACACCGGTCCCATCGGTTACACGCAGCATCGCAGGATGCTCGTCGTTGATCGTCCAGAGACGATACGCAGACTCGGTCTTCGTCTCCCGGACGAACGTTGCCTTGGCAGCCGCCATGTTGGGGTTGAGCTTGAGCCCCCGCATCAGCGTGCCGTTTACCGCGAGCAGCACTTCGCCCTGGCTCACGCGGCGCTCCCCGCGACTCGCGGCAAGCCTTCCAGCGTCTCGGCCAGCGCCGCAAGGGCTTGGACGTGTGGGACGGCACAACGCGCTATTGGCTCATACGCCGCCTCGATGAGCTCGGTCGGGTGCAAGGTTCCTTCGTGGTAGAGTTGCCGCAGGCTGGCAATGTCCAAACTGCCGTTTTGAGGAGACCACGTCATCCCAACTTGCCTGCTCCTATTCTTCAGGGTACTGTCTCCGGTACAGGCTTGCCCCGTTCGGGCACCCGTTGCGACTATCCGTAGGTTTGCCGGAGCGCGTCTGCCAGGCGATCTGCTGTCGTCACCCAGCCGACGATGCCGCCCTGCGATTGGATCATGCGGACCGTCGTCTGTTTGAAGTCAGGAAAATAGCTTTCGGTTCCGTCCTCGACCAGGAGACACTCATACCCCCGGTCGTTGGCTTCTCTCATGCTGGTTTGCACGCAGACTTCGGTGGTGACTCCCGTAAATACCAGGTGCGTAATGCCGAGCGCCTTCAGGCGCTCCTGTAAATTGGTGGCGTAGAACGCCCCCTTGCCCGGCTTGTCGATGACGAGTTCGCCGGATTCGGGACGCAATTCCGGGATGATGTCGTTGCCCGGTTCTCCCAACACGAGAATGCGTCCCATCGGACCAGGGTCGCCGATGCGAAGGGCGGAGTCTCCGCGCCGTTTCTTGGCCGGGGGACAATCCGACAGGTCGGGACGATGGCCTTCTCTCGTGTGAATCACCGGTAACCCTAATTCACGAAAGGTTTTGAGGAGCTTTGCAACGGTCGGAACGATCCTCTGCAGGTGTTCGACCTTATTGCCCAGCGCCGCGCCGAACCCGCCCGGCTCGACGAAGTCGCGCTGCATGTCGATGATCACCAGGGCCACGCGATTGCCAGAATCTCGCGTCGGCAAGGGATAGGGGTAGGGGCTGGCCGGTACTGTGCTCATGTTGTGTGTCCTGTCATGTGCCGTCCGATCAGCGCGAGATCAGCGCCGGACGACGTGGTTTCATAGACCAGTTGACCGTTGAACATTACGACCGTACGGTCAGCCAGTTCCAGGATCTCGTCGAGGTCCTCGCTCACCAGTAGGACCGCCGTCCCGCGATTGCGCGCGGCGACGATCTGCAGCCGAATTTCCTCGGTCGCCAGGAAATCCAGTCCGAAACAGGGATTGGCCACGATCAGGATTTCGACATCCGCCGACAGCTCGCGCGCCAGGACCGCGCGCTGAACGTTTCCGCCCGAGAGGGACTGGATGGGAGTATCGGGGTAGGGTGGTTTGATGTTATAGCGCTCGATCAGTCCCTGTGCGCTGTGCCGGAGCGCGGGGCGGTTGATGATCCAGCCACCCACCGAGTGGGGTTCCACATCAAAATTGCGAAACGCCAGGTTCTCCGCCACAGTCATCCGTCCCACGCAGGTATTCTGAAGCGGCTCTTCAGGCAGGCAGAAGATCTTGTGCTGCAGGATCCGCTCGCGGGTTGGCTGAAACCGCTGATCCTTCACGTAAATCGCGCCGGCCGTGGCCTGGCGTTGTCCCGCCAGGACCTCGACCAATTCGCGCTGTCCATTGCCCGAGACGCCGGCAACCCCGACGATCTCACCCTCATGGATGGTCAGGTGCACACCCCGCACCACTTCCACCCCGATATCATCCTTGACACGGATGTCCTTCAGGACCAGTTTAGGAACCATGTCCGACCTCGTGGTCCGCTGCTTCGGCTTCGTCGTGATTTCAGATCCCACCATCATTTCAGCCATCTGAGAGATTTTTAAGTCTGCGACGTTCCCGGAGCCGACGTATTGTCCCTTGCGCAGCACCGTCACTTCGTCCGCGAAGGCCGCCACTTCGCGAAGTTTGTGCGTGATGATCAGGACACTCAATTGTCGGGCCTGGGTCATGGTACGGAGATACCCCAGGACTTCATCCGCTTCTTGCGGCGTCAGGACGGAAGTTGGCTCGTCCAGAATGAGGATACGGTTTTGCAGCGCGAGTTGTTTCAGAATTTCCACTTTTTGTTTTTCGCCTGCTGCGAGTGAACTGACACGAGCGGCGAGGGAAATCTTGAACGGCATCTTCGCCATAAACTGTGTCAGTTGATACTCTTCCTCCCGCCAGTTGATGAGAGGGTTCAACCGTGCTTTGGAGATCACGAGGTTTTCGAGAACCGTCATGTTGGGAATCAGGGTGAACTGCTGATAGACCATCCCAATCCCCAATGTCTGTGCGTCACGAGGACTACGAACCGTGACCGGTTGCTGATCTAAGAGGATCTTTCCTTCATCGGGGTGGTAATAGCCCATGATGCATTTGACCAAGGTGCTCTTGCCGGCTCCGTTTTCACCGAGCAAGGCGTGAAATTGGCCGGACCGCAGATTGAGGTGGACGTCCTTCAAGGCCACGAGCGGCCCGAAACGCTTGGTCATGCCGAGCACTTCCAAGTCAGGAGGAATCGCATGTGTCATGAAAGCGCCTCTACAAAGGCGTCGGATTTCGCCACGGCACCGAACACTCCGCCCTGCATCTTGACCATCTTGATGGCCGCCTGGTGGTTGGTAAAATCTGTGGCGCCGCAGCAGTCTTCCAGCAGGAGACATTCAAAACCCCGGTCATTGGCTTCGCGCATGGTGGTGTGGACACAGACATCGGTGGTAATCCCCGCCAGGACCACATTACTGATCCCGCGAAGCCGCAACAACATCTCCAAATCGGTCGCCCAAAACGAGCCTTTACCGGGCTTATCGATGATGGGTTCGCCGGCTTTTGGGGCCAGCTCGGGAATGATGTCCCACCCCGGTTCTCCTCGCACCAAGATTTTTCCGCAAGGGCCCGGATCGCCAATGCCCGCTCCGATTCTTCGACTGCGCCACCGCTTATTGTCCGGCAAATCGGACAGGTCGGGCCGATGTCCTTCCCTGGTGTGGAAGACGTGCATCCCGATGGTCCGCGCCTTCGCCAATACTTTAAGAATATGCGCGATCGGCGCGCGGGTGAGAGAAATGTCATAACCCATCTTGTCGACATAGCCCCCTTTGCCGCAAAAATCGGTCTGCATGTCGATGATGAGGAACACCGTATTCTCCGGCCGGAGGTCTCCGTTATAGGGATAGGGGTAGGGATCGGATGCGACATATTTACTCATGATTCACCTCTCATGAATTTGTGGGTTGGGTTCTATCAGCGATTCATCGCACCTCACCTAACGAGTCACGGTGAGCTCATGCGGCACTCCCACGAGAGTGCGCCGCGGGGAGCAGGTAATGATCATCACGGCCAGCGTCATGAGGTAGGGGATCGCGTTGAAGATGTAATAGCCGTAGGTGATTCCCACGGACTGCAAGGAGGGCCCCAACGCTGACGCTCCTCCCCATAAGAGCGAGACCCAGAGGCAGCCGACCGGCTGCCAGCGGGCGAATATCACCAGCGCCACCGCCATCAATCCCTGGCCGCTTGAAAGGCCTTCGCTCCAGTTGAACGGGTAGTAGAGCGAGAGATACGACCCGCCGATTCCTGCAAGAAATCCTCCCTGGGCGGTACTCAGGATGCGTATTCGATCGACCGGCAATCCGAGGGCGCGCGCCGCATCCGCGCTCTCACCAACGACACGCACCTTCAATCCCCATGACGTATTCTTCAATAGCCACGCAAGCGCAATCGCCACGACAATCCCGATCAGAAATAAACCGTTGATTTGCAGGGCCGCCTTGAGTGGCGGCACATTACTCCAACCTCCGAGGTCGATGGACGGCAATCGAGGAGCGGATGGTTGTATGTAGGGCTTCCCTAAAAAAAAGGCCAACCCGGTGCCGAACAGCATCATCGCGATCCCCAC
>JBQTIO010000258.1:0-6729 GCA_052388075.1 Nitrospiraceae bacterium | reverse complement strand
CGCCTGGCGCACGATGGCACTCTGCACGCTTGGATTCGGAATGGGGATCATGATGGCTTGCAGCCCGCTCGAACCTCTCGATGAGCCGGAAGTTTCCGACCTCCAGCTGACCACGGACACGCTCAAGGCGTCCCTCAGAGACGCGCAGCGAACGAATGCGGAGTTGCGTGCAGAGGTTGAGTCACGGCGTCAGGAACTGGCCGACGCGCAGATCGCGCGAGCGCAGCTGGAAGGACGACTTCGAGAGGCGGAACGTCGGCTGGTCGAGGCTCGCCACGTGATTGATCTCCAGCGGGAAGAGCTGGCCGGCTCGCGCTCCGAGCGAGAACGGGTGGCCAAGTCGGGGGCAATGTTGCGCAGTCAGATGAAGCAGCTTCAACTGCAGCTGTCCAGGATAGGGAAGGCCGCAGGCGACTCTCGTGCCACAGGAATGGCTTCGACTGCTAGTACGCCTGCCGCAAGAGGGCGTCATGCGGGAGCAGCGTCCGCGAGGCTCGAGGATGCGGTTTCCCCAGAGGAGCGCGCCGGAGGCGTCGGTGGGGTGCCTGGTTCCAAGCCGGCATTGAACAATCCCGTGCGGGTCTCGGTCAGGCCGGGCGATACCCTTTGGAGCATCGGGCAACGGCATCGCGTTTCGGTCAAGCGCCTCATGGCTTTCAATCAACTTTCTGACAACCATATCCAAGTGGGTCAGGCACTCTGGTTGATTGCGCCTCCTGCTGCGGGTGAGGGCGAGCCACCCGAGTAGATCGCACGTCTCGTCAGGAAGCCTCGAAGGTCCGGCCTATGGCGATCTTTGCATACAGAGCAGCTCGGGCTGATGGATCCACGATCGACGGTCAACTCGAGGGCGAGACTGACCGGCTGGTTCGCGCCAAATTGGAGTCCCAAGGGCTGCTCGTCTTCAAGCTCCACCGACGCGGGATGGGTTCGACCGCGGCGGCGGGAAAATCGTGGTCATGGGGCAGGCTCCCGTTCGGGGAGTTTCTGGTGTTCAACCAGGAGTTGCTGGCGCTGGTGAAGTCCGGCTTGCCGGTCCTGCGCGTGTGGGATTTGCTCATCGAACGAGCCGGTCACGCGGGATTTCAGCGGGCGCTGCGTGAGGTGCGGGAGGACATTCGAGGCGGATCATCGGCCTCCGAGGCCCTGGCCAGGCATCCCTCGTATTTCCCTGATCTCTACATTGCGACGGTGAAAGCGGGAGAGCAATCGGGCAATCTTCCGGAAGTGCTCCAGCGGTATGTGACCTATCTGAAGCTCATGATCGGGTTGCGCCAGAAGGTAATCAAGGCGCTTTCTTACCCTCTCTTTCTCGTCGTGATCGGTGTGGCGGTGGTCGGGTTCCTGCTGGTGTACGTCATGCCGACCTTTGTGTCGGTCTATGGGGAATCGGCCAAGACATTGCCCTGGGCCACCCAAGCCTTGCTCGACCTGGTCAAGCACGCGGAATCGCGGTTGCTGCCTCTGGCGGTGATCGTGGTTGCAAGCGTGGTCGCGCTGCGTGCGTACTACGCGACACCCGCCGGTCATCTGGCGCTCGATCGGCTCATCGTCAAATTGCCTCTTTTCGGCCCCGTTGCCGTCAAACACAACACGGTGCAGCTGACCCGTACGCTGGGCACGATCCTCGCCGGGGGAACTCCGTTGGTCGACGCGTTGCAGAGTGCGCGAGGAGCGGTTTCCAATCGATGGATCTCGCAGGGGATGGCGGGCGCGGTTCACGAAATTCGGGAGGGGGGCACGCTCGCTGCCGCCCTCGATCGTCCCGGGCTGCTCCCGAATCTGGCGATCGCGATGTTATCGGTCGGGGAGGAAACGGGTTCGCTCGAATCGATGCTGCGAGACGTCGCGGAATTTTACGAAGCCGATCTCGACACCAGGCTCGCCCAGCTCACCACGTGGATTGAGCCGGCCCTGTTGCTGCTCATGGGTGTCCTGGTCGGCGGAATTGTCATCGTCATGTATCTGCCGGTGTTTCAGATGGCCGGGACGGTCGGATAACGCTCTCGGGGAGCAGTATGCGCCGGATAAGTCGGGACGCACGAGACACGATAGAGCAGGAGGTGCCCCATGGCGCGTAGCCTTGCCAGGCCTTCTCTTGCGGAGGTGCTGGTCACGCAGGGAATGGTCTCCAGACAGGCGGTCGAAGACACGCTTCGCCGACTGGGAGGAGCGGCAGCCGGCCTGGGGCAGACCCTGGTGGGGGAGGGGCTCCTCTCCGAGGATCAACTGGCGCGCGCGCTGGCTGCCCACTACGGTCTACCCTACGATCCACTGACGGACTTTCGGGTCGACCAACGGTATTACCAGTCCATTTCCGTCAAATTGATGCAGCGATTTCCGTTCGTGCCCATCGCCGAGCGTGCCGGTGTGCTCATCATCGCGATCGCAGACCCCCAAAATCTATTAGGGCTCGACGAATTGGAACTCGTGATCGGAAAGCCGCTGGATCACATCGTCAGTTCCAAGAGTGCGATTCTTGCGGCACTCGATCGTAGTGAGGGCTCCAACCAGGCGCTCCGTGAACTCGAAGCCGAGTATCGATCGGTCCTGGTGAAAGAAGACGAGCGGGGCGAGGAAATCCTTACCGCCGATCATGCGGCGGATGATCAAAGTCCCGCCGTGAAACTGCTGGACTCCATCCTGCTCAGCGCCATGCAGCGTCGCGCAAGCGACATCCACATTGAAGCGGTGGACCGGGCGACCAAAGTCAAGCTACGCGTCGATGGCATCCTCATTCCGGCCATGGAGCCGCTCGATCTTCGGCTGCACGCGCCCCTGGTGTCGCGCCTCAAAGTGATGTCCGAGCTGGACATCGCCGAGAGGCGGGTGCCCCAGGACGGTAGTTTTCGCATGAAGCTGGATCGGAAAACCGTGGACTTTCGGGTCTCCATCCTCCCCAGTGTCTTCGGCGAATCAGTCGTGATCAGAATCTTGGACCGTGAATCCATCACGTTGGGCGTATCGGCGTTGAAGCTTGAGCGGCTGGGGTTCAATGCCGAGGACCTCAAGCGGTTCCGGCGGGCGATCACGCGTCCCTACGGCATGGTGTTGGTCACGGGCCCGACGGGTAGTGGAAAGACCACGACGTTGTATGCCGCCATTTCGGAAATGAATACCCGCGACGATAAGTTGATCACGATCGAAGATCCGGTTGAATACCAGCTGTCGGGGGTGGTGCAGATTCCCGTCAACGAGAAGAAAGGGCTCACCTTCGCGCGGGGCCTCAGGTCCATTCTGCGCCATGATCCGGACAAGATCATGGTCGGTGAGATTCGAGATGCCGAGACGGCGCAGATTGCCATTCAGTCGGCGCTGACCGGCCACCTGGTCCTGACGACCGTCCATGCGAATAACGTGTTTGACGTGATCGGGCGGTTTGCCTCGATGGGTATCGAGGCTTACAACTTCCTCGCTGCGCTCAATTGCGTCCTGGCCCAGCGATTGGTCCGCATTCTGTGCGCATCCTGCCGCGCGCCCTCGAAGGTCGAGCAGTCCCTCATTGAGGAGTCAGGACTGGATTATGAGCAATACAAGGACACCCCCTTCTATGAGGCGAAGGGTTGTCCGCAGTGCCTCGGCACCGGGTACCGCGGCAGGAAATGTATCACGGAGTTCCTGGACCTGACAGATGAAATCAAGGAGATGATCCTCGCGGAGCGGCCGCTGTCCGAGATCCGGTATCGAGCGGTGACGGACGGAATGATCACGCTCCGGCAGTCGGCGCTGAAGAAGGTGCTGAGCGGGGAGACGTCGTTACGGGAGATCAATCGCGTGACGTTCAGCGAGGAAGGATGAGCGATGTGGGGTTGGGCGAGTAGCAGGCCGCAGCACTGCTTGAAGGTCGGGGCGGACTCGGTGGCCTGGGCCGAAGTGGAACGGAATTGGCGGGGCCGGCGGCGGTATCGCTGCGTGATGTCCCCGCTTCCCGCGGATGTTGTGAAGCTCTCTCCGGCAGAACAGAATGTGGTGGATCAGTCGACGTTCGAGAGCCGCGTTCGCGCGCTTGCAGGGTCCAGTCCGGAGCTCCGATTCGCTGGTCGATCTCTCCTCTCGGATATTCCGCGACGCATTGTCCTGCTGCTCCCTGATGCCGCCGTGCGTGCCGTGGTGCTTCACCTTGACCAGCTTCCCGCGAAACCCCATGAACAGGATGCCCTGATCCGTTGGCGACTGGGGCAGGAGCAGCTGTTTTCGCTGAATGGCGTGAAGGTGGTGTCACAGGTGTTCGCCGGTATGCCGGGGAACGAGGGGAGAACGCACAGCGTGCTGGCGGTAGCGATTCAGGAATCCGTGCTTCATCAGTATGAAGCGCTGTGTGAATCGGTCGGATTGATTCCTCATGAAGTCGGGCTGACCAGTTTGCGGCTGTTCGATCTCTGGCAGAGGGCCTCGGGCCGATCGAATTGGCGTCGGCGGGACTTTCTCTGGGCGAGTGTATCGGATCACGCGTTGACGACGATGGTCTTTCAACGAGGGTCCTTGTTGTTTTATCGGTGCAAACTCCTGGGGGGCGATACCACGGATGTGGGGAAGAACCCCGTCCTGCTGGGGAAGATCATCGACGAATGCGGGGCCTCATTGGATGCCTGTCAGCAGCGATTTCCATCAGCCGTTATCAAAGAAGCTGTGGTCTGCGCCGACGGAGACCTCTCGGCTCTGCAGGCCAAGGTCGAAGCCGGTCTCGAGTTGTCCGTGGAACGACTGGGATGGAGGTCGGTGGAGGCGCTCGGTTGGGTGACGAACGCGAGCCACCGTGGCATGACCTCGCTGGCCGCCATGGCAGGAGTGTCGTAGCATGAGGCGGGGAATCAGTTCGATCGGAAAACTCGTCGAGCGGCTCAGACATGTGCCTAGCCTGAGCGATACCGATACGTATTTTCACATCAACTTGAGTCGTCGGTACCGACCCACTCTGGCACCGCTCCGGACACTACTGATCGCAAGCTGTACCATGCTTGCGATGGGTATCCTGTGGAACATGGGTCAGGCGGTCGTGGGATATCAGCATGCTCGGACAATCGAGGCGGAGCTGGATCGGGTTCGTCAGCAGGACGCCCAACTCGTCGCCTTGGCTCGTCAGGAGGGGATCGACCTGTCCGAAGCCGCGTTACAGCGACTGCCTGCCGAGGTGGATCTGGCCAATCAGCTGCTGGAAAAGAGAACCTTCTCCTGGACGAAGTTTCTCTCCGGATTGGAGCAGGCCATTCCTCCAAGACTCGCGCTGAGCAGTATCAGGCTCGACGCAGGCGGCACCACGGTGTATCTCACGGGGATCGCCGTGAGTCTGGAAGATATCACGGCCTTTACCATTGGCCTTCAAGATCATCCGACGTTCAAGGATCCGGTGCTGGCCCAGCATCGTGCGGGGACCAATGGACTTGTGGAATTCGACATCACCCTGCACTATCGCCGGGATGGAGCGTAGAGCCGATGGGAAATCGCCTGTCCCTTCTCTTACAGCAGCCGTTCGCACCCCTCCTACCGTGGGCCGGAGTCGCGCTCGGGCTTCTGTTCGCGCTGTTGTGTGTGCACAGTTTTGGCGTTGTGGACGCGGAATCGAAGCGGGAACGGTTGGAGAACGAATGGGCCTCCGCGCGGCAGTTGCTCATGCATCATCGGGAGGCGAAGAAAGCCAGGCACGACCTCAGCCAGGTGTGGGCGGTGTTGCCGGACGAGCGGGATTTTGCTCCCTTGGCCCTGGGCATTTCTGAAGAGGCAAAGCGCGATCGAGTCGTCCTTCCGGCTCTCTCGTACAAGACGGAGCCGACTCCCGTAGCGAAGACGAGCAAGGGAGTGCTGCAGGGTTCGATGAGCGGACGGTACGAAGACCTCCGCCGGTTCATTTACGACTTGGAGACGGCCGAGGAGCTGTTGTTCATCGAAGATCTCGAACTGTCCCGGTCCCTGGGTGGTCAGGATCAGACCTTGACGTTTGCCATCAAGATCGCCACCTATCTCCGTGCTGAAGCCGCTAAATCCGCTGGGCAGGAGCCTGCCAGGTAACCATGGATGCGAAGAAGAACTCCATGCTTGCCGCTGTCCTGGTGCTGCTGTGGGCAGGGCTAGCGGTCTGGCAATGGGGGACTGTGAAAGAACCGCTGCGCGTCCCCCTCACGAATGTCACCGGCCCGGCATCGTCCGGGCAACGCATGAACGTAAAAGCGAGCGGCTTGCGCGTGAACCTTGAGCTGCTTGCATCGGCGCGTACGCAACGGGAGGGGGACTTCACGGCTCCCAGGAATATTTTTTCTTTGTCCGGCCCAGATCGGGCGCTTCCTGCGGGCAGTGAGTCGGTGCAGGTCCCGGCGCCAGGCTCGACTCCGGAACAGACACTGCTCCAGCAAGCGGCCGTGATGGAGCTGGCGCAGTATCGGTACCTCGGATTTCTTCGAACGGGCGAGGGCCGAATGAAGAACAGGGATGTCGCCGTGCTCAGCAAGAACGAAGATGTGGTGGTGGTCAAGGTCGGCGATCGTGTGGAAGAACATCTCGTGCTCAAGGCGATTACCCCGGAAAGCGTGACGATCAGGGATACTGGGGCCAACATCGATCAGACGGTGCTGTTGTCCGAAGAGCCGCCCCCCCAGCAGTGACCGACCGCCATGTGGACCAACTCGGCATCGTTGAATCGACGGGAAGACGGGTTCTCGTACGTCATGCTGATGACCGCCATCGTTCTGATAGGGGTGGCGATGTCGGTGGCGGCTCGGCAGTGGAAGACGATGG
>JBQTIO010000257.1:0-5734 GCA_052388075.1 Nitrospiraceae bacterium | reverse complement strand
ATGTGGAACCAGGGAAGGAAGGTGCCGTGTAGCCGAGCCAGTGTTGGACTTCGGGCGACCAGACGACGACTGGAATTGTGAGCGCGAAACTCAACCAAAATTTGTCGCGAAACATCGCCACGGAATGACCCGCGTGGCGGTCGTGGCTCCGATGGTCGTGCGACATCTTGTGACCAGCATGTGGTTCAGACGTCTGTCCGTGTTCTTTATGTGTCATATGGTCCATGTTGAAGTCCGATCGTCTCGAATGGCAGTTCCTTTTACCACGAGCCCAGTGACTGGCTCCTTGTAAAACGGGGAGAGAGTTTCATTAAACCTTGAGTAATCATCCGGAGGCTGCTCTCCTGGCTGACAGAATGCTTGCATTGACCCGGCAAACGAGAAGTTGGCCATCATCTCTGCAAGAGAAAACCGTTCTGAGGTACCTCCCTTGAACCGGCTGCTTCAGAGGTTTCGGCTTTCGAGTCCCTTCAGATAACGCTCCGGATGTTGATCGAACTGCTCTTGACAGGGCTTCGAACAAAAATAATAGGTCTCCCCCACTCTTGTCCAAAATAAGTTATTAAAATGCCTCCGGCTTGTGAGTAGGATGGGGCGGTGATCACCACCCATCCACGGCGTTCCCGCGCCGTGCCACTCATAAGCCGGAGGTGCCGTATGGTAGCCGTCGCCAGTTGCTTTGCGCAAATTCTCGCCCTGATCGATCGCACGGACTTCGCGCGTGCCGTCCGGCAGCACGCCGCCGAGCGAGCGGCCAAGGGGTTCAGCTGCTGGGACCACTTGGTGGCCATGCTGTTCTGTCAAATGGGCAGCGCGCACTCGCTTCGAGAAATCTGCGGCGGCTTGGCCACTGCCCTCGGTAAGCTGGTTCACCTCGGCGTGCAGCGGACACCGACCCGCTCGACGCTCGCGTATGCCAATGCCCATCGGCCATGGCAATTGTACGAGACCCTCTTCTACCAGGTGCTCACCCAGTGCCAGGCGGTGGCGGCGCGGAAACGCCGACGGTTCCGGTTCAGGCATCCGCTGCGGACTCTGGATACGACGATCATCGAGCTGTGTGTCACGGTGTTCGATTGGGCCCGGTTCCAGCGGACGAAGGGGGCGATCAAGCTCCATCTGCAGCTCGATCACCAGGGGTGTTTGCCCTGCTGGGCGCTCGTGACCGACGGCGATACCAACGATGTGCGTGTCGCCCAGCAGCTCACGTTTGCGCCGGGCACCATCGTGGCGATGGATCGGGGCTACCTGGACTATGCCCTGTATCATCGCTGGACCAGGACCGGAGTGTGGTTTGTCACACGCCCGCGTACCAATATGCTGTATGACGTCGTGGACCGGCGCCCCGTGCCTCCCCGCAGCGCCGTACTGGCCGATGAGGTGATTCGCCTGACCGGCCTGCATGCGGCCGACCGATGCCCCGTCCCCCTGCGGCAGGTGACGATCTGGGACGAACCGCAGCAACGCCCCCTCACCTTCCTGACCAATCTCATGCATCTGGCTGCCAGGACGATTGCCGCCATCGATAAGGAGCGGTGGCAGATCGAACTCCTCTTCAAGGCCTTGAAACAGCACCTCAAGATCAAGACGTTTGTGGGCACGAGTGAGAACGCGGTGCAGGTCCAAATCTGGATCGCCCTGATCGCGATGTTGCTGCTGAGGTTTCTGCAGCTGAAGTCCTCCTGGCCCTGGAGTCTCTCGAACCTGGCCGCGTTGCTCCGCTTCAATCTGTTGACCTATCGGGATCTGTGGGCGTGGCTCAATGCGCCGTTTGAACGTCCGCTGTGCACCCCAGCTCTCACGCAAGGGACGCTCTTCGCCACATGATCTTGGACAGCAGCATGGGTAACCTCATCCGAGAACCGGAACCCAAGCCGTCTAACAAGCACAATTTACGCGGGGAGGACACGGAGGGGCAGATTATTTTGGACAGCAGTGGGTCTCCCCCTTGAAAATGCTTTGAAATGGGGCGCTCTCCTTGTCGATCCACATACCGCAGACTCGATCCAGCTCTTTGGTCGATGCCATAGTTCCTGCCTCCTTCCACCTCGTTAAGGTGGATGCACTGTCTTTTCTTGGGGCGTACTATT
This sequence comes from Nitrospiraceae bacterium, assembly GCA_052388075.1. Taxonomy (GTDB): domain Bacteria; phylum Nitrospirota; class Nitrospiria; order Nitrospirales; family Nitrospiraceae; genus Nitrospira_D. The sequence goes on along the minus strand of JBQTIO010000257.1, from coordinate 3,644 downwards.
ACTACGCGCTGCCCCACTGGCTGCCTTTCACAAGGCGTCGTCTCCGCCCCGAGTCCCCAGCCTGACTCCGGATGATTTCCACCCGCTGCATCTGGGCTCGACAACAGGGATCAGTCCCGCGGCAGCCTGGATGCGCGCAGCGGAATCGGAACTCTACCCATTGCACGGATGGGGCGAAGGGTCCGAGCGTCAGACCAAAGCGATGTACGGCCGCCATCACGCCGCCCGCGGGAATCATCTCTCCCGTCCTCCACTGCTCTGCCCGGTCGGTCTTCCAGATCAGCACGCCTCGGCAGTTCGTTCTGATGCTGAAGCGGTCGCCTGAACGGACCGATCGGATCGGCCTGGCAAAGGTCCAAATGAAGGCATGTGGAACGATGGCGTCATCGAGCCCCACTGGCGGTTTGCGCCGAAGGGCCCGATAGACCGCCTTCACATGATCCCGAAAGAGGTCATCGAACTCTGCGTCTGAATCTGAGGCCTGATCCTCGCCGAACCACCAGAACCAATCACTGCCCTCGGCGGCGTAGAGGGCTTGAAAGGCTCGGGCATGTTTCTGTGGTGTGGCCTTGATGCGGGTTAACCACTCCCGTGCTTCGCGGAGGTGATCCCATCCACGATTTTCCTCGCCCTCGCCGATCCAGGTGCCCAAGTCGTTCCCAGGCGCCGAGCCGTTCTCATCGATCCAACTTGCCTCGAACAAGTTATAGACCTTGGGCAGCTCGGCAATGGGATGAGCCGGCACCCGCCGCGTGGGATTGCCCTCAAGGTACTCTCGAAACGTGACGGTCCGGATCTCGGGATCAACAGCGAACGCCGTGTACAGCGCATGGAGGAATGGACGAGCCTGCTGCTGGTACGCACCCCAGGCGTTCTCGCCATCCAGGATGATGGACGCGATGCGGTTTGCAGGATCACTTACCTGCCAGGCCAACCGCTCCTTCAGTTCTCGTACAAAGTCAGCTGCGGCCCGTTCGGGATCCTGATACTCCTGGTAGCGAAAACCGATTTTGTCTGAGAGGACGGTGTCACGGAAAAAGATGGCGACCCCATGGCCCTTCTCATCTTCGGCCCGATAGGCTTGGCACAGGACATTCGGGTCCTGGACGTCGTAGCCATACCGCCCCGATCGCTCCAGGACCCCTCGATCCGTCGCAACCCAGTGCATGTCCGCATCCGCGAAGAGCGGGACCACCGACTGACCCACCGCTCCCTCGGCCGGCCACATCCCAGCTGGAGGCTGCCCGAAGCGCTCCTGGTAGAACTGCACGGCTTCGTGAAGCTGCGCCGCGGCGTCCTCCGGATGGTGGAACCGCGCGGGATGCACCGCGCCACGACGATCAATGGTGGCGCGATCCGTATCGACGAGAAGCGGGAGGATGGGATGGTAGAACGGCGTGGTGGAAATCTCGATCTGGCCGCGATCCTGAAGCTGCCGGTGGATGGCAACGACATTGCCCAAGATCTTCAGTTGCTCCGTGATCATCTGCTCGATCTCACGAGCCGTATAACCGGCACCTTTTTCAACGAAGCGCCGCACGCAGGCAACCTGGCCATCCGGCAGCGCCACCGTCCCCTCTTGAAACTCCGGGCCGAACCAGGCCAGGTTGAACCACATCTGCAGGTCGGTCAGATCCTGAGTTGTGAAGGAATCTCCGTTCCGACGTTGTTCAAAAAGTTCGCGATAGCGGGGCCAGGGAAAGATCTGCGTATGCCAGTTTGCCTCGAAGAACGTGCTGAGCAAGTCCTCCCGCTCAGCGGCTGTAAGGCGACGGGCCGGGACGCGCGTCAGATCCAGCGCACGGTCGGTCGCGTCCCGCTCGGCATAGTCCTCCAGTTGCCACAGGAGGACTGGGGTGAGATTAATCGTGAGATGGACCTGCGGATGGCGTTCGAGGAGTGCGGCCATGGCATAGTAATCGCGAATGGCGTGCAGGCGCACCCAGGGGAACCGGTACGACCCCTGCGGTCGCTTGGCTTGCAGATCCTTGTAGAACGGCTGGTGCTGGTGCCAGAGGATCGCCAGATGAATCTTGGGACCAACCTGGAAAGTGAAGGTGCCTGCGTCACATGGGCCAGCCGGTGAGCTCCCGTATAGCCGGTACTCCACCCGATCCCCATCCGCAAACGGCCCGAGGTTGATGAACCAATAACTATTGGCGTCGCGGTTGACGTTCCACGAGCCGTCGACGTGCCCCGTTTCCCCTGTCCCGTCCAGATGCGCGACCCGAACGTCGATCCAGGTTCGCTGCCCCTCCTCAATAGGCCAGGTGCCGAACTGGAGGTTAACGTGCTGCCCCGCACTGACATGGAACGGAAACCGCCGCGTGTCCGACGCGAGATGCCAGATCACCATGGGCTGTGACGCTCCTGCTCCGTCCGTCTCATCGCGGTCCTCGAGCTGCGCTCTCCCACGGTCGCCTTATCAGCTGCCCGGCCGCTCACCAATCTGTTCTCCCGACTTTCTCGTCCATCGTGGGAAAAAGGCGGGCGTCGCCATCGCATAGCGATCATAGGCCTCGCCGAATTCCGCACGGACCTCCGCCTCCTCTTTGTGCGCGAGATGGACATACATCCCCACCAGCACGGGGAACATGAGCAATGTAGGAATGGTGGGCCACTGCAGGAGGAAGCCGAGCATGATTACGATGAAGGCGGCATACTGAGGATGTCTCATCCGGGCATAGGGTCCGGTCGTGGCCAGGGTCTGGGTCCGTTGCGCCCGATACAAGACTTGCCATGAGGAAGCCAGCAGGATCAGTCCCCCGAAGATCAGCAGCTCACTGAAAATGTGCAAGGGATCAACATGCGCATGGCCTCTCATGCCCAGCAACGTATGCCAGAGATGTCCTGTTTCGTGAGAGAAAAGATTTACCTCGGGATACTGACTGGCCAACCATCCGGAGAGCAGATAGATGGTCAAGGGGAACCCGTACATCTCCGCAAACAGGGCTACGATAAACGCTGAGAATGCGCCGAGGGAGCGCCAATCGCGTGTCGTCCGCGGACGCGTGAAGCTGAACGCAAAGAGGATAAACACGACTGAGTTGATCACCACTAACGACCACAACCCATAGGCTGGTCCTTCATCCATGGGAATGTCCTCCGCGGTTGTCCTGTGAACCAGCCTGCTTCCTGCCTTGCTGAGATTCGGAGTCATGACCACCGTGTCGTCCGTGCAGGAGGAGATGGAACAATGGACAGGCCAGGAGAAACACATACGGCAGAACGCCGAAGAGATGAGCCCGGTGCTCGGTGAGCAGGAAAAACCCCAGGATGGCCAGAAAGGCACACACGAGAATCATACGCAATGAGGGGCTCCCCATCCGCAGTTCCTCCTCTCAGCAACGCCCACGATTGCTATCTGCTCAACCCCACAATGGCTTCTTGGTGAATTCCGAAATCCTCCTCCTATGAATCGCCTCATTATCGGGTCATGCGGCTTACTGCATTGTGCCTTGTGGACCCATCGCGCGGTGTTCCTGTGCCAGCACATCTGCCTCGTCTGCCGCTCTCTCGTAGCTCTCGGCAATGGCCCGACAATGCTTGGCATGCTGTTTGGGTTCGGTTTTCCCATGGGGCTCCGAATGCTTCTCATAGGATTCGGCCGTCGTCTCCCACGCCTTCGCCTTTGCTCTCAGCTC
>JBQTIO010000256.1:0-8257 GCA_052388075.1 Nitrospiraceae bacterium | reverse complement strand
GGCGCTAGGCAGCGATCGCACCGGGGCCGATGGGTGGCGTTTTCAGGAGGTGTTGGCCCTCCAGGCTGACTGCGGGGCGCCGCCGGATGCATTCGCGCCCGAGGGGCAGAACTGGGGATTCTCCCCGGCCGATCCGATTCGTCTCCGGGCGAGCGGCTACCAGTATTTCATCGAATTGCTGCGATTCAATCTGCGCTACGGCGGGGCGATTCGAATCGATCACGTCATGGCCTGCTTCCGCCTGTTCTGGATTCCGCGCGGGCTCCCGGCCTTGGCTGGCACCTATGTTCACTATCCGGCGGACGAGCTCTTGGCTATTCTTGCGCTCGAAAGTGTGCGGGCGAAGGCGCTGGTGATTGGAGAGGATCTCGGGACGGTTCCCGACTGGGTGCGTGATCAACTCGGAGCGGCCGGCGTCCTTTCGTATCGCGTGCTTTACTTCGAACGGGCTGCGTCGGGTGGCTGGAAGCCGCCAGGAGCCTATCCTGCTCAGTCCATTGCCGTTGTGACGACCCACGATCTTCCTACGCTCTGCGGCTACTGGGAAGGTGCCGATATTGAAACCAGACTCCAACTTGGCCTGCTTCCTTCCGAACCGGCGCGGGACGCGATGCTGGCGGAACGGCAACGGGAAAAGGCCGGAATCCTGGCTGCGTTGAAATCCGAGGGACTCCTTCCGTCCGGAGTCTCTGACGATCCGGCTCTGACGGGGACGATGACAGAGGTACTGGCCCTGGCGGTGCATCAGTATTTGGCGCGAGCACCGGCATGGATCGTCCTGGCCAATGTGGAGGATGTGATCGGGACGCGCGTCCAAACCAATGTGCCGGGGACGGTCGATCAGCACCCTAACTGGTGCCGGAAATTAAGTGTGCCCCTGGAAGAACTCGTGAAGGACCCTCGGTTCGATCGACTTACCGCCCAGTTGCGTTCGGAGCGTCCTCTTGTGTAAGACACTCGCGTAGGGACACGAGACACCAGAGGCGCACCTGCGCATCTCCTGTCCGCGCACCGTGGGCGGTCCCCACCCCTCAGCGAAAGAGAGCCTTGTCGTCGATCGACTATGACGCACCGTAACCGCCTGGTCCTCGCTATCGCCGCAGCCTGCTTTCTCATCATCCTCGTCATCGAAGAATTTGCCCCGGTCAACGTCGTGGGCGCGTACGGCTACGTCGTGCCGATTCTGCTCGTGGCCATTATCCGGAACCGCGCGCTGATGCTGGCGACGGTGCTGGCCTGTGTGATCGCGAGCTACGCAGGTTTGCTGCAACCCACCAAACCGGGCCGGTTTCAAGCTGCCGTCATTAACCGGAGCGTCGTCGTCGGGGTGTTGTTGCTGGTGGGTTATCTCGGTATGAGTTGGGAAGAGCGCAAGGCACGAGAGGAGGCCGCGCGGGCGGCCCTCGCCCAGGAGACGGAAAATCTGCTGAAAGCCAATGCCCAACTGGTCGATGCGAAGGACCAGCTGAACCGCTCGGAACGGTTGGCGGCGGTGGGGCAACTGGTGGCGTCGGTCGCACACGAGGTCGGGACGCCCCTGCACTCGATCGCCTGGCACGTACAGGCGTTGGCTGAGGAGCCGGGCGTCACGCCTGAGATGAAGCGGCGCGTGGCCGTCATCGAGGAACAGCTCGCGCGGGTGGTGCGGATCATCCAGGATCTCCTGTCCTCGACGAGGCCGCGCCAGCCCGAACCGAAATGGCTGCCTGTGGAGCAGGTGATCAGCCCGGCCACCGTGCTCATGGAACCGGTGTTTCATGCGAAGGAGATCGCCTTGACGGTGGACATTCCGGCGGATCTCCCGCTCGTCTGGGCCGATGCGGAAAAGATGCATCGGGTGCTGGTCAATGTCCTGGCCAATGCCCTAGCCGCGACCCCCGCGCATGGAGCCGTGAAGGTCTCGGTGGGAGCCCGTACGGCATCGTCCGACGAACTCGACCATGGCCGTCGGGTGGCTGATGCGATGTCGCCCCTGGTCATCACGATTGCCGTACGGGACACGGGCGTCGGGATGCCGCCGGCCGACGTGCAAAAGGCCTTTCAACCGTTTTTCACGACGAAGGAGATTGGCAAAGGCACCGGGTTGGGTCTATTCTTGAGCCGCGAAACGGTGTTGGCTCACGGAGGCGGGCTGTCACTCGAAAGCGAGGCTGGGCGTGGGACCACCGTGACCATTACCTTACCTGGATTGAAGACCGAGCCGAGGCTCGTGGCAGAGGGGGTGTAATGCAATCAGCGAATATTCTCGTTGCCGATGACGATGTGGTTGCCCGCGAGCTGTTGGCCGAGGCGTTGAAGAAAGAAGGCTATGCCGTTGAGGCATTTGCGAGCGGAGAGGACGTCATCGCTCGCGGCCGCCAGGGACGGGTGGACCTGGTGCTGACGGATATACGCATGGGCGCCGTCGACGGGCTCACGGTGTTGCGTGAGTTCAAGCGCATGAGCCCTGATACGGCGGTCGTGGTGCTGACGGCCTTCGGCTCGCTGGAAGGCGCGATCGAGGCGATCAAGCAGGGGGCCTACGATTATCTGGCCAAACCGTTCAAGAAAGAGGATATCAAGCTGGTGGTCAAGCGAAGCCTCGACCACTGCCGGCTCGTTCGGGAAAATGCCCGCTTCCGAGAAGAACTCAAGAGCAAAGAAGTGTGGTCGCCGCTGGTCGGAAGCAGTACCGCCATGCTGGAGGTGTATAAGCTGGTGGCGCGGGTGGCCGAGAGCAAGAGCACGGTGCTCTTGCAAGGGGAAAGTGGGACCGGCAAGGAACTCATTGCGCGGGCCATCCATGCGAACGGGCCTCGTCGCGAGAAACCGTTCATTCCGGTCAATTGCGGGGCCTTGCCGGATACCCTGCTGGAGTCGGAAATGTTCGGCTATGAGAAGGGGGCCTTTACCGGCGCCGCAGGCAACAAGGTCGGCCTCTTCGAGTCTGCGAACGGAGGCACGTTGTTTCTGGACGAAATCGGCGAGTTGGGACAGGCCCTGCAAGTGAAATTGCTCCGGGTCATGCAGGATCAGGAAGTCCGTCGCGTCGGCAGTACGACATCGACGAAGGTCGATGTCCGCATCATTGCGGCGACGAATCGGGACCTGGAGCAGCTCGTGAAAGAGGGAAAGTTTCGGGACGACTTGTTTTATCGACTGAAAGTCGTGCCGATTACCCTGCCGTCGCTTGCGGAGCGGCGGGACGACATCCCGATGCTGGTGCATCACTTCTTGCAGAAATGCGCGGCGGGGTCGACCCATGCGGTGCGCGGGGTGCTGCCAGAGACCATGGCGTTACTGGCGCAGTATCGGTGGCCCGGCAATGTCCGGGAGCTTGAGAACGCGATCGAACGGGCGGTGTCGTTGAGTCATGGACCGCTCCTGACGCCGGAGGATCTCCCGGAGGTGATTCGTCAAGGCGCGACGGGCGGCACCGGCGAGAAATTGTCCGGCGGCGACCAATCCGATGAAGGGGGGCTGACGCTGGAAGAGGTCGACAAACGCCATCTGATTCGAGTCCTCAAAGAGACGAAAGGGAATAAGGTGAAAGCGGCGAAAATTCTCGGGATTGATCGGCGTACGCTGTATCGAATGGCTGAACGCTTCGGGTTGGAGCTGGGAGATGAGCCTGATGGAGCCGAGAAGGAATAGCGCGGCCGTCAGTCCGGTGACCGCCTCATTTCGCTTTCGCTTCCTTCAAGCGGTACACGAGGTGTGTGTCGGTCTGCGTCACCCCTTCGATGCCGTGAATGCGACTCAAGACCAGCTGAGTTAAGGCCTCCTGGTCCCGCACCTCGACTACCACGATGATGTCGGGCTTTCCCCAGCAGGGATCGATCGTCTTGATCTCCTTGATCTGTGCCAGGGCCTTCACGACATAGGAGGTCTGCCCCGGCTGGACATTGATCAGGATGTAGGCACGATCCGACATCAGCGGGTCTCCTGACTCGGGCGCATGAATCGTATAGGGGATCGGTGCGGGTGCAGGTTCCGCTTCACCGTAGCGAAGTGGTGGCGCCTCTGTCAACATTGACTTGGGTCTGGAGGGCGAGGGATTGGTGGAGGGCGGAACGTTCTTGAGTTTCGGTTTTAGCATGGGCTCACTTTGGCGCGACGAGCACTTCGACTCTGCAGCGCTCGCTGACGCTAGTTAGGTTGGTTTCCAGTCGCTTCGGACTCCCGATGCGACCGTCCGGATCGTAAATGAAGATAAACAGGGTGGCGCATTTGTCTTGAGCCCGGTAGTAGGCCGAATCCGCCGCCACCTGGTCGGCGAGTTCCTTTGCGCTGAGCCCTGATCTGGTTTTTTTCGCCACGACGGCGATCTGATCCTTGTTCAGGAACAGGGTCGTTCTCGGAGCCCCTCCTGTATAGGGTGGCGTCCATTCGTCCGTCCCCACTTCCTCGAATTCCACCTTCAAGAGGGCGCACAGCAGGTCCTGCAAGTCGTAGTCGTCTTCCACCTCGAGTGTCGGACGATAATCCTTCCGCAGCCGCAGTTGCCGCGTCACGGAGTGAAAGCGAAGACAGACCTTGCGAAGGAGTTGGAGCGGCTCCTCTTCGAAGTCGGATGGGGGCAATCGAACGTCGGGCGTGGTCCGGACCATCGAGGACGGAGTCGGGATTGAAGGAAGGGGTGACGGCGAGGAGGTTTCCGATCGGCCAGCGGCTGGCGGTGCCTGGTCCACAGCCGGCGCAGATCGTATCGGTTGCGTATCAGCATGAGAGGGTGTCGGTGAAAGGGCAGCGGGTGTGGCAGCCGTTGGTTGTGCCGGAACGGTGTCCCTCTCGATGAGGGGGGGCGAAGGGGGTGCAGCTGGACTGGCCTTGACGAGTGCCGGCGGTTCCCCTGCCGGTTCCGCACGGGTCGGTGTGACGGGCAGCGGCAGAGCTGCTGGGGGCACGCTCGCTGTGGGGCCAGCCTGCGTTCCAAGATTTGTCGTCATGGCGACCGAAACCGTCATCGGAGGCGTGGCAGTGACTCGCTGAGTTGCCATTGGAATCTGTGGGGTGGGCGGGACCAGCGTCATTTTCGGAGACGAGGGCGGCCTGGTCTCAGCCGGTGCTTCCGCCGCCGGTGGCTTGAGTCCTTGAAGTTCCAGCTTCCTGTCTTCCAGCGTCTTGACGAGGCTTTTGATAACGGCAACACTTTGGACGACTTCTGCCTTGTTCGACGCACGTAATTTGTAGTGTCGATAGGTCTGAAATTCCTGGGAGCGCTCGCCGAAGATACGGCGCACGCTCTCGCGGAACTGCAACTCGGCCTTGGCCTGCGCGGCATCGCGATAGGGGAATCCTTCCTGGCCGAAGTCGTCGATCGCGGCCAGGACTTCCTGGAATCGATCGATTCCCAGGGTGAGCTCTTCGATCTGCGCCCCTTTAGGCCTGGATCGAGGATTGTCTGCTGCGCGTGCTCGTGCCATAGGTGTGTGGGGAAAAGTCTAACCGAGGGTCTGCAACCAGGCAAGGAAACAAAGGATTCTGACGAGCGCGCGAGGGGGCATCGTGTAGAGCAGAGCGTCGTCGGCGAATAGGCCGTTTGGAAGGTCATTCGACATGGCGGTACACCGCGGCAAGCGCGGGGAATCGGAACGCCTAGTCTTGCTGTGCAGGCTGAGGGAAGGTCAGATCGAACACGGCACGAAGCTGCTGGGGGTCGATCGGTGTGGCCAAGAGGTGCCGGGCTCCCAGGGATTCCGCTCTCAGGAGTGTGGCGAGCCAGGATTCCTGGTGATCCGGCGCCACGGCAAATACTTTGGTGTCGGGGGCCTGGTGCAGGATGGGTCGTAGTCGGGCGATGTCTTGTTCACTCATTGTTGCGAGAAAAATGATGACAAGGTCGATCGGTTGACAAGCCATCTGGAGCTGGAAATCATCAATATTCTGAGACGCCAGCTCCGTATGGCCACCCTCTGCTGCGATACGACTGATCGGCGTCGCGTCGACTGTGTCATTGCCCAGTAGAAGAATCGTCGGCATTGAGCCCCTCAGGCCAGACACTATTCCAAGTATGGCGTACCCTTAGCACGGTCGCGAGGCAGACGGTACTGGCTGATCCGCCAGGGGGGAGGGAAAGGGGCTGATGTCAGAACGGTGCCGGCATGCCCAAAGGGAGGGGTTGAAAGGGAAAACACTGGCGGGGTGTATCCGCTTCAATACCAGCAGCGGTGAAGCGCCGGCAGCACGAGCGAGCTTCGTTTAGTGCCCCGACCAACATTGAACGGGCGACCTGCGGTATAGGAAGGAAGACAGGCAGGTATTGCTAACGTTCGGAGATGTCAGTGCTTTGTATGACGCCGCTGTCTCACGGAGAGGTATTTCCGGAGCTCATAGAGGAAGATCTCGTGTCATTTGACAGTGACTCCAGGAGGTGATCGGCCCACTTCGACGGGAGTTTTTCCACGGAGTCATAAATTCTGGATTGCCACCAGGACGAAATCTCGGCGAGGTCCTCTTTCTCGAACCGGTGCTCGAGAATCTCAAAGGTATCATGCCGATACAACACGATATCGATGGGATATTCGACGCTGGTTGAGCTCGTGCGCGTGGCATCAAAGGCGAGGAAGCCTACCTTCATCGCAAGGCCCATGCTGGACTTGTACCGTAACACACGATCGAGGAGCGGTTTCCCATAGCCCGTTTCGCCGATGATGCAGTAGGGGGTACCTTGACTCACCTCGACCCAATTCCCTTGTGGGTAAATGAGAAATAGTTTGTGCTCCTGGTCGTTCTCTAACTGTCCGCCGACCAGAGCGTGGAGGTTGAACGGGAGACCTGCCTTGCCGAGCGCTTCATTATCCTCTTGGGCGACCCGACGGATCTGCGTGGCAAAGACGTTGACCGCCTTAAACAGCTTGTCGAATGTCTGATCACTTTCGCTGATAGCCTCATCGAAATAGGTCACGGCTTTGTCGCGCACCGAGCGAAGTCCCGAGGTCATGAGAAACATCGAGTGCCGTCCATGCTGGTGGATGGAGATCTTTCGTGCCGTGGTGCACTCCATCCCAGTCGTGACCCGGGTGTCGGCAAGACCGATCAAACCATCCTCGACTTTCATGCCCAAGCAAAACGTCATTGTGCCTCCGCTGTCGGGATTGTACTGTGAATCGGTCGCGGCGCAAAGAAGGTTTCGAGAATAGCCTCCCCGACGCCGTTCAGCTGCGCTTGGAGTTGATCCAGGAATTTGTGGAGGCCGTCAGCAACCCATTCCTCAAGATCGCCGAAGTCCAGCTTTGCGCGCAACGCACCCAGCCGTTTTTCGGCTCGGTTCTGATAGGAGCCGTGCTCGGACCCGGAAATGGCATGCAACGAATCTTCGCTCTTGATCAGGCAGTACCGAATGGCTCGCGGAAAGGTGGAGTCGAGGATCAAGAACTTGCTGACGTCGTCTGGCGAAATGCGGCCAAAACGTTTGTAGTACATTTCGAGCGCGCTCGCTGACTTCAAGAGGGCGGACCACTGAATAATATCAAACGGCGTGCCGACCTCGGCCACGGTCGGGAGGAGCATGAAGTATTTGACGTCGAGAATGCGGGAGGTCTTATCCGCTCGTTCTAGGAGACGGCCGAGTCTCGCAAAGTGCCAGCCTTCTCCGTGCGACATGGTCGCATGGGTAATTCCCAGGAAGAGATGGCTGGCAGATTTCACGTCCATCAGAAACGTATGAAGGTTGTGGCTGGCCAGTCCGCGAGAGACGGCATCTCTGACCATCAAATGGAAGCGGTTGACCTGCTCCCACATGTCGGCAGAAATTATTTCTCTGACTGATCGGGCGTTCTCCCGGGCAGCGACAAGACAGGACAGAATCGAATTAGGATTGGCGGCATCGGAGGAGAGGAATTGGATCACGGCCTCCTTTGTCGCCTTTCCATACCGAGCGGTAAAATTCTCATGATCGCCCGTGGTCGCCACCAAGGGTTCCCATTGCTCTGTCGTGCCTCTGGGTAAATCGAGCGTGAGATTCAGATTGACCTCGATGAACCGGGCGTAGTTCTCCGCGCGCTCGATATAACGGTTCAACCAGTAGATGGAACTCGCCACGCGGCTCAGCATCGGTGACCAGCCCGTGCTCGCTTAACCATCCTGAGATTGGTACCCGTGAGGGACGCGGAGTTGGAAGAAACGTTCATGAGAGAACCCACGTATCCTTGTTGCCCCCGCCTTGAGACGAATTTACCACCAGGGAGCCTTTCCTCAACGCAACCCGCGTCATACCTCCCGGCAGGACATAGACATCGCGACCATACAACACATACGGACGCAAGTCGACATGACG
>JBQTIO010000255.1:0-4478 GCA_052388075.1 Nitrospiraceae bacterium | reverse complement strand
CTCGATCGCGATGGCACGCTGAATCCGGACCCCGGCTACATCCGGTCGTCCGATCAGTATGAATTGTTCCCCGGGGTGCCGCAGGCCCTGGCCCGATTGAAACAGGCCGGTGCTCGGTTGATCGTGGTGACGAATCAATCCGGGGTTGCCAGAGGGCTACTGTCGCTCGGCGATCTTGACGCCATTCACCAGAAACTCAGGCGGCTGCTCCATGAGGCAGGGGCCTCGCTCGATGCCATCTACTTCTGTCCTCACCATCCTGACGAACAATGCCGTTGCCGTAAACCGAATACCGGGATGATTGACCAGGCTCTGCGTGACGGGGGCATCGATCTCGCTCGCTCCTACCTGATCGGTAACCAGGGACGCGATATGGAGCTCGCGAAGCGCATCGGCGCTCGCAGTATCCTGGTGACGGCGGGAGAAGACCAGTCGCGGCCCGCTGCGAAGGTGGAATCGGCGGAACAGGAGCCTAATTGGAAGGCATCGTCGCTGGCAGAAGCAGCGGACTGGATTCTGTCCGATGCGGAGAGGCGGCGCGCACATGTCGATGAATGCCAGGGGTTGCATTCGTGAGAGCAAACAGGAGTCCGGACGAGGCTCACGGGCTTGCATTGGCGCGCGGGCGCTTTATACTGTGTGTCTCGAGCGGAGCGGATGAGGGGATAGCGCATGAGGCAGGAACCGGAAGGGTGTTCCATCCCCTGTAATCTATGCGGCGGCACGAATGTCGCCGTTCTCTCTCAGGTCAGTCGAACCGGCAAACCCTTGAGAACCGTGATATGCCGGTCGTGCGGCCTCGTCTGGTCCGACCCACGCCCGCTCGATACCAAGCACTTCTACGAAGAGGAATATCGCGTCTCGTACAAGCACACCCATACTCCCAAACCGAAGCATGTGCTGCGTGCCGGCAAGGTGGCCTTGTCCCGCCTGGAAAAGATCGGCCAGCTACTCCCGACTCGCAAGACCATTCTGGACGTGGGGACGGGAGGCGGGGAGTTCGCATACTTGCTCCAATCCCTGGGCCATCGGGTCAGCGGGGTCGAACCGAACCGGGGATACGCCGAGTACTCCGTGCAAGAGTATGGGCTGGCGGTTCAGGTCGGCTTCATCCAGGACTGTACGTTTCTGCCCCAGTCGTTCGATGTCATCACGACGTGGCATGTCCTCGAACACACCGAAAATCCTGGCGCGGTGCTGGCGCAGCTGCGATGCTGGCTGAAATCGGACGGCATGCTGGTCGTCGAGGTGCCGAACGTGGAGGCCACCTGTCAATCCCCCCACAGTACCTTTCACGAGGCCCACCTCTACAATTTCAACGTGGTGTCCTTGCGGGCGCTGGCGAAGAAACATGGGCTGCACGAAGCCTGGCACCTGATTTCACGCGATGGCGGAATCATTACCATGTTTTTGGAATCCAGAAATGTGCCGGTCGCCGATTTCGCCCCGGCCTCCGGTTCCGGCAACTTCGAATGGATTGCGGCGATCGTACGTGGAAACAGGAATTGGCGACGCCATTTGACGGCGCTGCCGTATGCGCGGGTGTGGCAGCGGCTTTGCCGATCACTGAGAGAGCGGCGCGAAACGGCAAACACCGCAAGAGGGAAAGATCTACTCGACCAATTGTATTCCGCAGAAGTTCATGCCCATGCCCTGTCGCATTGATCCACTGCCGGGCCGGCAGACTGATTCCGGTTGTGGGACTATCGTCAGGTTTGGCCTGTCCGATACCGGTACGGCACGAGAGAACGGACATCGGTGCGGAGAAGGGTGTGAGGACTGACGTATGGATCACGCTCGGATTCTCCTGATCAAGCCCAGTTCGCTCGGCGACATCGTCCACACGTTCCCGGTGGTGTCGGCCATCAAGGAGCGGTGGCCGGCCGCGCAAATCACTTGGTTGGTGAAGCGTCAGTGGGCGGAGCTTGTCGAACGAGCCGAAGGCGTCGACCGAGTCTGGTCGGTGGATGCGACGGCCAAAAGCTGGGTGGGGCTGGTGCGTGCGCTACGCATCGAGCGCTTTGACCTTGCCGTCGATTTGCAGGGATTGTTTCGAAGCGGGGTTCTGACGGGGTTCAGCGGCGCACCACGGCGCATCGGATTTGCCAACGGGAGGGAAGGCAGTCCCTGGTTCTATACGGAACTGGTACGGGTGCCGCATCAAGAGATGCACGCGGTTGATCGGTACCTGCTCGTTGCGGAAGCACTGGGCGCCTGTCCGGAGGGCCCGCCGCGATTTCGATTTAAGATCACAGATGCGGATATGGTTGTGGTCCGGAACGCGTTCCAACGTCAGGGACTCTCTGTGGATCGGCCTTGGGTGGCGATGCATGTGTCGGCGCGATGGCCCACCAAGCGCTGGCCCCTCGAATCGTTCGGCGCTGTGGTTGATGAGTTGGACGGGGCCGGGATTGGTCCGGTCGTCCTGATCGGAGGTCCGGATGACCGGCGGGACGTGAGTCAGCTGAAGGCCCTCGTAAAAGGCGCTGTCATTGATCTCACCGGTGCGGTTCCACTCGGCTGTCTGCCGGCGCTGCTTTCCAAAGCTGGCGCGGTGATCACGAACGATTCCGGGCCCATGCACGTCGCAGCCGCGCTGGGGATCCCGGTGGTGGCGATGTTCGGGCCGACCAGTGCGGTGAGGACTGGTCCTTATGGGACTGGCCATCAGGTCCTGACTGGGCCGGTGCCCTGCAGCCCCTGTTTCAGTCGAGTCTGCCGGCACTCTCCCGAGCTGGAGTGTCTCCATCTCATCACGTCGGACGAAGTGGTTGAGGCTGTCCGGCGCCGATTGACCGCCCCCACGATTGTCCTATGAATGTCCTGGTGGTTCGACCAGACGGCATCGGTGATGTGATCCTTTCTCTCCCGGTCGCGTCACAGCTGAGACAGCTGGTTCCAGGTGTGAAGATCGGCTTTCTCACGAGCCCCGTTGTGGCGCCCATCCTCGAGCACCATCCCGATGTGGACTACGTCCAAACCATTCGCTGGACAGATCCGTTGAGAGACCTTCGATCCGCCTTTTCCGATGGTGTGGATGCGGCGATGTTTCTCAAGCCGTTCCGCCGCCTGATGTGGGCGGCATTCCTTGCGCGCGTGCCGATTCGGGTGGCGACCGCATTTCGCTGGTACAGCCTGCTGGCGAATCGCCTGATTTACGATCATCGCAGCGAGTTCTTGAAGCATGAATCCGAATACAATGTCCGGATGTTGCAAGGGCTTGGGCTGAATCCGGTAGTCGCGAGTCGCCCTACCCTGAGTCTCAGCGATGAGGAACGGGCCGCCGGCGATCGCCGGTGGGCAAACCAGCCGAGCCCCCGGATTGTGATTCATCCCGGCGGTGTTTCCGCGCGCCGCTGGCGGTCGGAGCGCTACCGCGACCTCGCCGTGGAACTTGCGAACAGAGGCTACGGTGTGGCGCTCACCGGGAATGAGGCAGAGCGGGTTGAGTTTGAGCGCGAAGCGCCCTCCGCGACGGGTCTTCCGGGCGGAGTCGATAATCTGATGGGCCGGCTCTCAATCCGGGAGTTGATGGGCGTGATTGCCACCGCCCATGCGGTCGTCTCCGGGGCGACCGGACCGGCCCACCTCGCGGCGGCCCTCGGGACGGCAACGGTCAGCCTGTTCGACCCGCGGAAGAATAATCTGCCGGTGCGATGGAAGCCGTTGGGAGATGGGCTGCTTCTGCGGCCCGATGTCCCGACCTGCGACAAATGTATCGGGGAAGCCTGTCCCTACTGGGATTGCCTCGATCGATTCACTGTGCCGGGCGTGGCGGACCTGGTGGCGCAAGCGGCGTCCGCTCCCTCAGGATTAACCCTGCTCCATATATAATGGAGCGGATGTAACATCCCCATTGCAGCCCATCTCTCTGCTCCTTTGAAGCTCCTTCAACCTAGTCAGCCCATCCATTGGGGTCTTTCCGCTTGACTCCCTCAGCCGATTGTGTTCATATTCTGAACGTGCCTGCTGCTGATCGCTCTAACTCCATGAATCTTAAAGGCCAACGAGATCTCCTTCTGCTGACGGAACTGGAACGGGACGGCGCCGTCACCCAGCGGTCTCTTGCCACGAAACTGGGCGTGGCGCTCGGACTGACGAATCTCTATCTGAAGCGGCTGGCCAGAAAAGGGTACATCAAGATTACGACGATTCCTTCCCACCGGATTCGGTATTTGTTGACCCCGCAAGGTTTTACCGAGAAGTCGCGCCTCACGTATCTGTACATGCAGTATTCGCTGTCTCACTATCGCGATATGCGTGCTCGGCTGAGAGAAGCATTGTCGCGCGCGACCCGGGACGGCATGAAACGAGTGGTCATCTACGGAACCGGTGAATTCGCGGAGATGGCGTATTTGTCGCTTCGCGAAACGGATATGACCTTGGTCGGATTCGTGGACGACGGAGAGCGGGAGTCGTTCCTGTCCTATCCTGTCTGGAGGCCGGAAGTCCTGACCGGGTGGGAGTTTGACGCGGTG
>JBQTIO010000254.1:0-21126 GCA_052388075.1 Nitrospiraceae bacterium | reverse complement strand
ATTGGCGACGCTCCGTCATCTCCTGAAACCGGCAGGCCTCGTTGCTGTGACAGTCACCTATGGAAGCCACAGCCGCGTCATGCGAACAGGCTGGATGCCGGGCCGGTTTTTTGCCCGATGGAAAAAGAAGGAACTGGCGCAGGCACTATGCCGCACTGGATGGACGGTGCTGTCGATCCGGGTGGTGAGCAATCAGGAGCGCAAAGGCCGCTGGATCAATGTGATCGCTCGTCGAATGTAGGATTTCCCGATCGCTCGGCGGTTGGGAACGGTGCAGATCAGAGCTTCATGGCTGCGTTCACTTCGTCGAGCGTGGCGCGGGCAACCTCAGCCGCTCGCCGGCTGCCGGTCTGGACGATGTCTTCGACGTGGGACGGATCTCCGGTCAACTTAGCGCGCGCGTTCCAGACCGGCGTCAACTGCTCGACCATCCGGTCAGCCACCAGCTTCTTGCAGTCGATGCAGCCGATCGCGGCGGTTCGACAATCCTTGTTGACCTGATCCTGGACCGCTTGCGGCGAATAGATTTTGTGAAACTCATAGACCGGACAGATGTCCGGATTGCCCGGATCGGTTCGGCGCACACGTGCCGGATCGGTGACCATCGTCTTGAGTTTCTGGCGGACGACCGGTTCCGCGTCGGACAGGTTGATCGTATTGCCGTAGCTCTTGCTCATCTTCCGGCCGTCCGTGCCCAGCACCCTGGGAAACTTCGTCAAATATTCTTTGGGTTCCGGAAAGACCGGCGTCTTATAAATATCATTGAATCGTCGGGCGAGTTCCCTCGTGAGTTCCAGATGAGGGAGCTGGTCTTTCCCCACCGGCACGAGGTCGGGTTTGTACAATAGGATATCGGCGGCCTGTAGCACGGGGTAACCGAGAAATCCGTAGGTGCCGAGGTCTTTCTCTTTGATTTCTTCCTGCTTTTCTTTGTAGGTCGGGTTCCGCTCCAGCCACGCGATGGGCGTCATCATCGACAGGAGCAGATGCAGTACGGCGTGCTCGGGGATGCGGGACTGGACGAAAACGATGGATCGCGCCGGGTCGATACCGGAGGCCAGCCAGTCGATCAACAGTTCCCGTGTGAACTCGCGGATCCGGCTGGTATCGGCGTAGGTGGTCGAGAGCGCGTGCCAGTCGGCGACGAAGAAGTAGCACTCATAGGCTTCCTGTAAGGTTTTCCAGTTCTGCAATGCGCCCAGGTAGTTGCCGAGATGCATGAGGCCGCTGGGCTGCATGCCGCTGAGCACCCGTGCCGGCGGCGCGGTCATTGCGGGCCTCCCGTACGGAGGCTGAGCGCGGTCGACAGGATCGTGCCGGAGAGGCCCGACGCGAACGTGTTGGTGATCGTATGGATCACACGGAGGTCTTTGTCAAAGACGATGAGGGCCACGAGAATCATCATGCCGTAGGGCTCCAGGCGCGCCAGGGCCATCGCCAGCCTAGCGGGAAGCAGGCTGGTCAGAATGCGGCCGCCGTCGAGCGGCGGGATGGGAATCAGATTGAACAGCGCGAGGAACACATTGATGATCACGGAATACAGGGCCATGACGGCGATGGGACGCAGGATCATGGTCAGGACGAGGCTTGAGGGGGATCCGTCGGCGGCTGTTTCCCGGAGGGACACCGTTGGTTCCACTGTCAGAAGGATCGCTAGAAGCAGCGCGCTGACCACGGCGAGCGTCAGATTCATTACGGGCCCTGCCGCCGCGACGAGCGCCATGTCGCGCCTGGGTTTTCGCAGGCTGCGGGAATCGATCGGAACCGGTTTAGCCCACCCCAGCAGAAAACTGCCCGGGAGGACCAGGCAGATCAACGGCAGAATCACGGTGCCGAACGGATCGATGTGGGCCAGCGGATTCATCGTGAGGCGCCCCTGCAATTTCGCCGTCGGGTCGCCGCATTTGTCCGCCACCCAGCCGTGCGCATATTCGTGGAGAACCATGGCAAGCAGGAGGGGAAGCCCCATGTAGGAGATCGTATGGAGGATCTGGGAAAGCGAATTCATACGGGATCGGCCTCAGTCCAACTGTACAAATTTACCCTGTCGGACCTGCAGAAGAAAGAGGGGCCGATGCAGGGTTCCGTCCGGTCCGAAGCCGGCCGGCCCGGCGAGGGTCGGCAGGTCTCGCTGGGTGGCCAGAAACTCCTGGATGGCTTCTCCCGAGGTCGCGCCTCTCCGGATTCCCTCGATGACCACTCTCGCGGCATCATATCCCTGCACGGTGAAGAGCGAGGGCGTGGTTTGGAAACGCTTCTGGTATCGCTGAACGAAATCCTGCACGCCCGGGTTCGGGCTGTCCACGAAGAACCCGTCGACGAACGTCGCGCCGTCGACCGTTCGATCGGCGGTGCGGGCAAAGTCCTGCGAATTCCATCCGTTCGTTCCGAGCAGCGGAACCTTCACGTCGTGAAACGCCAACTGGGCGGCGATCAGACCGATCTCGCTGGAGCGACTCGGGATGAAAATTGCATCAAACCCAGGAGTATAGAGGATCCGCGTGTCGTTCTTCGTGAGTGGCTTGCCGGGCGGCCGTGACTGCTCGATGGGAACCGTGAGCCCGTACTTCTTGAGATCTTCGGCCTTGAGCTTCATGATTTGCGGGCCGAAGTCCGTCTCGCCCTCCTTGAAGGATTCCACCGCGATCACTTCCCCGTCGCGCTGCCGGACTTCTTGCGCGAAGAGTCGCGCGAGCTCCCGCCCGTAGATCGTGTTGGGGTGGAGAATGCAGAATCGGCGATAGCCTTGTTCATTCGTGGCGTAGGCCGCGATGCGTTCGGCTTGCAGGACGTACGTCAGCGACGTGCTGAACAGATAGGTTCCCAGTCGGCGGACATTCGGGAGGGTGGCGGCCGGGGTGATCAGCGGCACTCTGGTTTTTTGCGCCATTTCCGCCATGACCGGAAGATTTTTCGAAAGCATGGGGCCGATGACGACGAGCGGACGATCCTCATTGAGCAGCGAGGAGAGGTCATCCAGGAACCCCTGGCGGTCCGCGTCGTGATCTTTCACGATCAACCCGATGGTCGGCATGCCGGCCTGCTCGCGGGCCCGCTCGACTGCGAGTTGAATGCCTTCCAGCACGTCGTTCGCGAAGGAGGCCAGGCGTCCCGTCAATGGAAGGACTGCCGCGATAAAATACTGATTCGCTTTGAGCTTGGTCTTCAGGAGCGCGAGCAACTCGCTGGCCTTCGGACCATAGGGGTGGGCGGGAAAGGCGGAGAGAAACTGGTGCACTTCCCGTTCCGCCAGGTGATCTTCGCCGCGTGCGGTGTAGTACTCGATGAGGCGAATGGACGCCAAGTCCCCGGGATACCTCCGGGGATAGGCATCCCGCACTCGGATCAGCGCTTTTCTGTCGAGCTTCTCCGCAACAAGCTGACGAATCTGCTCGCGCGCGTCCGTTGTCTGCTCATCCGAGGCGCCCGCCATTCCCTCCAAGAGCGTGTTGATCGCCCGAACGAAGTCTTTCTTTTGAGCCAGGACGTCCGCGGTCAATGTCAGCGCCTCGTGCTTCGTCTCATCATCGAGCGCTGTGGCGCGTACCTGGGCCAGCAAGGGAAGGGCCAGGTCCACGTTTCCCATGGCGGCATGCGTACGGGCCAACATGAGCCTGCCCCGATCCGCGAGCTCGGAAGCGGGGAATTCTTCCTGAAGTTGGTGCAGATACCGGAGGGCTTCGGGGTATTCCTTCATGCCATAGAGCGCGGCGCTGAGGAGCAAATAGGCATCATCCAGGTGTTCCGGCCGCGGGGATGTTCCAATGAACCGGCGCAGCATCGTGGCGGCGGATTCAGACTCGCCCTTTTCAATGAGTTGTTTCGCCTGACCCAGGATCGGCGGGATAGGGGCAATCCCCTTGGACGGGTCCGCCGTTTCACCAGGTCTCGGCGACGCGACGCCTGATCCGAGGAGCGCAGTGAGAATGAGAAGGACAAGACCGCTCAGACGGAGGCGGACAACAAAGGTGCGGGAGTGGTGTCTGTTGGGAAGCATTGCGTTCGAAGGGTCACGGGCTCGTTCCCGTACCGAGTGACTAGTATCGGAAAGGGTGCGGGGTGTCAAGGAGAACCGCGTGGTTTCATTGTGTTCGCAGGACGAGTTGGCTATAGTTCGTGCATGAGCGTCGGGCGCAGGTGCACGAACGCGCCCACGCCTGATGCTTACCGAGGTAGTCATGGTTGAGTCGTCGCCTCCGATGTTGGATTCTCTCGCGGAACGATATCTCCGGCAGCTGCGGGTTGAGGGCGGCTTGGCGACCAACACGCTGGAGTCCTACCGGCGGGATCTCAGCACCTTCCAACAGTACTTGGCACAGCATCACCTCCGAATGGACCATGACGTCTCGGCGAGGGTCGTCGTCTCCTTTCTCGCCTGGCTCAGGCAGAGACCGCTTGCGCCTTCGTCGATTGCGCGCATGGTCTCGGCGATGCGAGGGTGGTTTCGCTTTCTGGCCCGTGAAGGCATCATGGCGGACAATCCCCTGCGCAATCTTGCGACCGCGCGGCGGCCGGCCCGTTTGCCGAAAACATTGACAGCTCAGGAAGTCACATCGTTGCTCGATTTGCCCCCGCGTCCGATCCCTGAGGATCACCGCGACCGCGCGATGTTGGAAGTGCTCTATGCGTCCGGCCTCCGCGTTTCGGAACTGGTGGGACTCGCGGTTTCGCAGGTCGATCTGAACGCGGGCTGCCTGCGCGTGACGGGAAAGGGCGCGAAGGAGCGAGTCGTGCCGATGGGACAGACGGCGCGAGACGTGCTCGCTGAGTACGCGGCACATGCGCGACCGGCTCTGCTGCGAGGCCGGCCGTCGCGTGCGCTGTTCGTCTCCCGGCGCGGGCGCGCGCTAAGCAGGCAGGCCTGCTGGAAGCTGTTGCGACGGCGGGCGCGGCGCGCCGGAATCGTGAAACCGATCTCGCCGCACATGTTGCGGCATTCGTTCGCGACGCATTTGCTCGATGGCGGCGCCGACTTGCGCGCGGTTCAGGCGATGTTGGGCCATGCCAACATCACGACGACGCAGATCTACACGCACGTCGAACGCAGTCGCCTGAAACAGGTCCATCGACAACATTTCCCGCGGCAGGCTGGGCGGGGACAGGTTTCCCCGCCTGAGGCTGCTGAGGCGTCGGATTTGGCGGGCGCGACAAGCAACAGGACAGCCGCAAGCAAAAACGGTGCGAGAAGCGGTTGACAAGGTGTTGTGGAATTGATAACCTCCGCCAAGGTTGCTAGAAAAATCAGGCGGATAGCTCAGTTGGAAGAGCGCTGCCCTTACAAGGCAGAGGTCACAGGTTCAAGCCCTGTTCCGCCTACCATCGGATGCCTATGGCAGCGGCAGCCGGTGAGAATAGTGGTAGCGCAACTGAGGGTTCAGGATCTGACCGACGACCACATATAGTCTTGTCGTTCCGATCTTCCGCCATATATAGACTTTCGAGGGGCCGTCGTTCAGCCTGGTTAGGACGCCAGATTGTCAATCTGGAGGTCGCGGGTTCAAATCCCGTCGGCCCCGCCATTTTCCCCAGTGTTTGGTACACTCCTTTTTTCACCTTGCGGTGCCTTGAGTAAGAGGAGGGAGAGCCTAGACTCGTATGTTTCAAACCGGTCCCATGGGACTTTTTGTTTCGCTGGGTGTTGTTTCGAAGGTCGTGCTGCTGCTTCTGTTTGGTTTCTCCGTCGTTTCCTGGGCCATTATCCTCTACAAAGGAGCGGTATTCCGAACCGCCGACGCGGAGGATCGCCGATTCATGGCGGTCTTGTCCAAGGCCAAAGACGTGGAGGAAGTCACCCGGCACGCTCAACGGACCACCAAGAGTCCTTGTGCAAGAATCTTCCACGGCGTGATGGACCGGTTGGGCCGTGTACCGCGCGAGCCCCACGACTTGTATGATGCCGGCGGCGAAACGCCGCGATTTGACCGGCACGTGATGGAGCGGACCGCGTCGCATATCGCACAAGGCCAGATCGCCAAACTGGAATCCTTTCTACCGTTCCTGGCGACGACCGGCAACATCAGCCCGTTTGTGGGACTGCTGGGCACCGTGATGGGGATTATCGATTCGTTCCGAGAGATCGGCACACAGGGTACGGCCAGCATTTCCGCCGTGGCCCCTGGGGTCTCCGAAGCGTTGATTGCGACTGCCGCAGGATTGTTCGCGGCGATTCCGGCCGTGATCGCCTATAACTATTTTCTGACGCGCATCCGGCGCACGGCGTTCCGTATGGATTCCGTCGTCGTCGAACTGCTTGCATTGCTGCCCGTCAAGACCAAGCCGGTTCCCGTGGGAGCGAAGGGATGATTCTCGAAAGCAGGCAGCGCCGGTTTCTGGCTGAAATCAACGTGATTCCGCTGGTCGACGTCGTGCTCGTGCTCTTGGTGATCTTCATGGTGACGGCGCCGATGCTCTATCGCGGGATGGACATCAAGTTGCCGACGTCCGCCTCGAACACGATCAAGCCGGAGATCCGGGCGGTACTCACGATCGAGAAAGATCAGCGACTCTATCTCGACAAGGATCAGGTCAGTATCGCGCAATTAGAACGAAAGCTTCGGGTACTCAAGGAAGAGCACCAAGATGTGTCGTTGTACCTCAGGGCCGACCGCGACGTGCCATACGGGGTCGTCGTCCAGGTCATGGACGGGGTAAAAAAGGCCGGCATCGAGAAAATGGGCATGGTGACCGATCCGACCGGACCGGAACGCCTGACCGATTCGGCGATGCCGACGCGGAAAAAATAGGTGCAGGGGGGATCATGGTTCAGGCGTCCGCACCTGCCGGCATATGGTGGGATGACGAGGCCCAGGCGAATCTCATCCGCCGCCTGGGACGCGCGGTAGCCGTTTCATTCGCGTTGCATGTTGCGGTGCTGGCCGTGGTGGCGTGGGTTCGACTCCCACCGCATGGGGAGCGACCCTTGGCGTCCATCGAAATATCTCTGGTGAATCCGCCGGCTCCCCGGGTGGAGATGGCCGAGCCGCAGAAGAGCCCGCCGAAGCCGGTGGATCAGCCTGCCCCACGTCCGCACACCAAGGTTGCTCCTCAGCCTCCCATGCCTGCCCCGATGTCCGCCGTGAAGCAGTCGAACGACGTCGTACGTGATGTCATGAAGAGCATTGAGCTTCCTCCGGATGCCCCGAGACTCGGCGATCTCAGTCCGGCCGAGAAGCCGAAGAAAGCCCAACTGAAGCTGCCCGATGTTCCGGTCATTCCCGACACAAAGGAGCCGGCCACCAGTCAGCCCGATGTGAAGCCTCGCCCATCCCTGACCGAAGATCTGAACAAGGAACTGGATGAGGAGTTGAAGAAGATCAGAAAGATCGAGCTTCCCAAAACGAGTCCGGCGGAGGTCCCGGCGAAGCCGGTTCTGCAAAACGAGGCGAAGGCGCCGAGTATCAAGGCGGTCGACACCACGCTCAAAGTGCCGGGGGTCGCTCCGGGGTCCAACGCCTATCTGGGTCGTGTTCGGCAGCGGATCAGTAGTTTCTGGAACGCTCCACCTGTCGATGTAACCGGCCAGACGTATGTGGTTGTGGTGCAATTCCGGTTGCATCGAAACGGCTCGGTCACCGGGGTGACGATCGAGCGGTCTTCGGGGAATGAATACTATGATCTCGCGGGGAGACGGGCGGTCGTGAGCGCGGTTCCCTTGCCCGCGTTTCCCGCCGAGATCACGGAATCCTATTTCGACGCCCATTTCACGTTCACGGTCGGGGAGTCTCAAGGGTAGTCCATGATCTTTCGCACCGCCATGGTCGGCAGCCTCTGCGTATCACTTGCACTGGCCTGGATCATCGAGTCCGGCGCGGCCGATGTGTTTCTAGAAGCGACCAGGCCGGACTTCCAGAAGATCCCCTTGGGCGTGGCCGGAATCCAGAATTTCGGTGGGTCTGAGTCGCTTGAAGCGCAGATCAGGCTGGGAAGCCGGATCGAGGAGGTGCTGAAAGCGGACGTGCGCCGTTCCCTCGTGTTCTCTCTCGTGGACCTGCCCAGCGTCGGAATCAAGGTCAGCAATTTGGGGACGGGGCCCGATCCCGTATTCAAAGAGGCGGCTGAGCACGGGGTCTCCGTCATCGTGTGGGGCAAAGCCGGGATGAAAAACGGCGACAAGGACGCGGACGTGACGATGGACGGGTATGTGTACGATACCGGGAACGACGAGGTGGTCGGCGGCAAGCGTTATGTGGGATCTCCGTCCGTGGTCCGCCTGATGGCCCATCGGTTTGCCGACGAACTCGTGTTTCGGTACACGGGAGAGCCGGGAATCGCCCGGACGAAGGTCGCCTACGTCTCGGAGCTGGGGTCGGCGCGTGAATTGTTCGTGATGGACTACGACGGCTATGATCCGCGACAGTTGACGGCCGATGGATTTTTGAACCTCATGCCGCGCTGGTCGCCTGATCGTCGCTTCCTGGTGTTCACGGCCTACCGCAATCGGAACACGCAGGACATCGACATGATCGAATTGGCCACGGGAAAACGGTGGACGCTCGTGTCGCTGGGTGGGTTGAATATCACTCCCGCCCTTTCTCCCGACGGGAATTTCCTGGCATTTGCGTCAAGCCACGAGGGGAATTCCGAACTCTACCGCCTGGATACCAGGACCAAGGCCTTGCAGCGCCTGACCGTGAATGCCTCCGGGGACCTCTCACCGTCTTGGTCCCCCTCTGGCCGCGAACTTGCATTCACGTCCGACCGAAGCGGGGGGCCGCAGATCTTTCTGATGAGTGCGGACGGGTCCAACGTGAGGCGCCTGACGTTTGAAGACGACTACAACGCCGCGCCCGCCTGGTCTCCGCGTGGAAACTGGATCGCCTACGTGTGCCGATCTCCGAAAAAGGAGTACAAACTGTGCATGATCACACCGGACGGCCAGAAGCGCGTGCAACTGACCTCGGGGCCCGGGGTGGACGACTCTCCGTCCTGGTCTCCGGACGGACGGCATCTCGTGTTCAGCTCCACCGCCGAAGGGAAGAGCCAGATCTATATGATCAATGCCGACGGAAAGGATCTGGAACGGATTACCTTTACCGGCACGCACAACAGCGCCCCGGCTTGGTCGCCGGCGTCCTAACGGCTTGGTGAGAGGCACTGACCAAAACGGTCCCCCCTGTATGGAAGAGGGGACAACACTACAGGAGGTATTGCCGGTATGAAATGGTTACAGTCCGCGATTAGTCTGTCGCTGGTCCTGGGAATGATCCTGCTGGGGATGGCGGGCTGTTCCAAAAAGGCCATCCAGTCCGGCGGGGACCAGCAATCCTCCCAACCGGGAGGGGCCAAGGGATCGTCTGAGAGTGCGGTCATCACCGAAAGCAGTCCGAGTTTCCCCGACACTTCGCTGTCTGGGAGGGACGGGTCCGGCGGCCTGCGAGGCCTGGATAAGAATCCCTCCGAGGAACGAGTCGGGGGTGGCACGAATACCCTAATGGCCAAGGCGGATCCGGGCAGTGCCGGTCGCCAGATGGATGAGATTCGCGCGGAACAATCCGCTTCGGCCGCCGCCGGACTGCGGGATGTCTTTTTCGCCTACGACAGCTTTCTGATTTCAGACGAGGGACGACAGGCGCTGGCCCGCAACGCGGAATGGATGAAGGCGAATCCCGCCGCGCAACTAAAGGTCGAGGGGCACTGCGATGAACGGGGCACCTCGGCGTATAATCTCGTGTTAGGCGAGAAGCGCGCCAAATCCGCCCGGAACTATCTGGTCGAGCTCGGTGTGGCCGCCAACCGTCTCGCGGTCGTGTCCTACGGCAAAGAACGTCCGTTCTGCAGGGAACACGCCGAGTCGTGCTATGCGCAGAATCGCCGCGGGCACGTGGTCCTCAGGACGGGTAAGTAAGAGAGAGCGCGGGTGCCGTTGGCCGGTCAGCCAGCGGCATGGGCTCTGCATGAAGCCAACGGACAACATGAGCGTGAATGTTCAACAGCAAGCGAGGTGCGCTGTGGCTGTGATCGTCATGGTTCTGTTCGCGTTCCTGTCCGGGTGCGTCGCCCAGCAGGCCGACCTGAAACAAACTGAAAAAGTTCTGCAACAGCGCATCAAGCAGCAGGACGATCAACTCTCGCAAACGCGGGCCAGGCAGAGCCAGGAGATTTCCACCCTGCGCGATCAGGATTTGCCTCAGCTGCGGGGCGAGCTCGAGAAGGCCGCGTATCAGGCGCAGGACCTTCGAACCAAGCAGGAAGATCTCCAGCATCGCACGACGCGGGTGGAACAGCAGGCCGGAAAACTGGAACAGCTGACGGCGAAGCTGGATACCGACAGCACCACGCGCTATGCCTGGCTCCAGAAGAGCCTCGACAATCAGGACACCAAGGTGACCGCCCGACTCGATGAGCTCTCGAAGGCGATGGAGACTGCCATGGCAGCCCTGAAGAGGGACATCGTTGAAGTCGTTCAGCGCACAAACGAAACACTGGCGAAGCGGGTGGATATCAAACTCGAGGACCAACAGAAGGGGTTGCTGGAAAACCAGCATCGGCTCGAGCAGGTCTCCCAGAAATTTGGCCAGTTCAACCAGGCGCTGACGGGATTCAGAGAGGCTCTGACAGGTTTGAATGACCGCGTCGGACAGGAAGAGCAGACGGCCAAGAGTCTTGCGGCGAAGATCGAGTCCGATGCCAAGGCCGCCTCGGCCCATGCGGCGGAGGTCAACAAGAGTGTCGCGTCGGTGGCGAAAGCGCTCGAATCCGTCGGACAGAAAGTCACGACTCGCTTCGATGAGCAGGATCGTCGGATCGAGTCTCTCGCCAAGTCGGTGGAGCAGATCAATCACAAGCCCGGCGCTCGCCATCAGCCAGCCAAGCAGACCCAGCGACCGGTTCCCGCGCCGAGTCCCGATGCCGAACTCGCGCGTCCGGAGCGGACGGAGACGGCATCGCATTCCGCACCGGCCGCACCGGAGGCCGCGGAAACCCCGCCGGCAACTCGCGCGGCAATCGTAGCTCCGCCAGAATTCTCTGATTCGGGGCCGGCGCAGAACAGTGCCGAGCCCGCTGACCGGGCCAGCTACGAGCGCGTGCTGGCGCTGTTTCGTGAAGGGGATTTGGAGGGCGCCCGCCGCGGCTTCGCCGCATTTCTCACGGAGCATCCCAACTCCGATCTGGCGCCGAACGCGCGCTACTGGCAGGGGGAGTCGTACTACGGGAGGAAAGACTTCCAAAAGGCGATCGATGCCTATGACAGGGTGGAACTCGACTATCCGGGCAGCGAAAAGGTCCCTGCCGCGATTCTGAAGAAAGGCTATGCCTACCTGGCCATGAAAGACAAGAAACGGGCTTCCTCCGCATTCAAACAGGTGGTGACGTTGTATCCGAAAAGCCCCGAGGCGGGGAAAGCGTCGGACAAGCTCGCGCAGCTCAAGGAGGTTCGGTAACCAGCATGCATCATCGAGGCGGTGCTCTTCCGTTGACGGTTGTCGGACTGACTCCCCTGTTGTGGCTTGGCGGCTGCGCCAAGCATGCTGATTTTATCGAAGTGCGCGATGAACTCTCGGCGGTCTCTCGATCGCAGGACCAGGACCATCAGCGGGTGGATGCGGTGGTGCGGCGGCTGGAGTCCCTGGAACGGGCCAAGGATGCCGAGTCCGGGAGGCCGCGCTTCGATGAGTTGGCGGCCCGCCTAAAAAAAATCGAAGATCGGCTGGCCAAGGTGGAGGATTCCACGGGCCAGTTGACGGCCAAGCTTGATTCGGCCTCCGCCGAGCCGCGGGCGACGAAGCCATCCAAACCGGTTCCACCGGCGGACTCAGGGACGACGGCGACGGGGGTGCCGGGGATTACGCCCACGTCCGCCTTCAATCTGGCCTATAACGATTATCTCAACGGAAAGTATGATCTCGCCGTGTCCGGATTTCAGCGGTTCATCAAGGATTTTCCCGGGACGTCGCTGACGCCGAACGCGCAGTACTGGTTGGGCGAGTCCTATTACAACTTGAAGGACTACGGGCGCGCCATCCAAACGTTCGAATATCTTGTGGCGGAGTATCCGGGCAACGAGAAAGTCCCTGCCGCGCTGTACAAGCTCGGGTTGGCCACCGCAGAGACCGGGGATCTCGTCAAATCACGGAAGAATCTGAAACGCGTCCTCGAAGAATTTCCTGCGTCCGAGGAATCCAAGCTGGTGAAGAACAAGCTGGCTGAAATGAGATGATCATCCTCGTGCCGCGACGCCCCGCCCCTGTACAACCTCATCATCCGTAAGGAGTGTCGTGCCGTGCTGACGACCGGCGGCGGTGGGAAGATCCATATCTTGCCGGGCGACGTTGTCAGCCGCATTGCGGCGGGAGAAGTTGTCGAGCGCCCTGCAGCGGTGGTGAAGGAGCTCGTGGAGAACAGTCTCGATGCCGGAAGCCGCTCCATCACGGTTGACATCCAGGCCGGCGGGCTCGCCCTGATCCGTGTCACGGATGACGGCGAAGGGATGGCGCGCGGGGATGCGCCACACGCGTTCGAGCGGCACGCCACGAGCAAGATCCGGTCGGATCAGGACCTCTGGTCCATCCGTACGATGGGGTTCCGGGGTGAGGCGTTGCCGAGTATCGCCGCGATCTCCAACGTGCGGGTGGCGACGGCGACGCGCTCCGGCGAGGTGGGCACCGAGTTTCAGGTGAGAGGGGGAACAGTCGGGAAGATCGTGGACGCCCCTCCGGTCGCAGGTACGCGTATCGAAGTCGCCGATCTCTTCTACAACCAGCCTGCACGAAAAAAGTTTCTCAAATCGATTCCCACGGAATTCTCTCACATCAGCCGTGTGATCCAGCAGGCGGCGCTCGCCTGGCCGGCCGTTCATTTCCGCTTGACGCACAACGGGCAGGAAGTCCTGAATTATCCCGCCGCGTCGTCGGATCGGGATCGAGTCGGCCAGGTGTATCACCGGCTGTTTCTCGATCAGAGTCTCCCAGTGCAGGCGGCTCATCCCTTGGCCAGACTCAGCGGCTACGCCATCGATGCGGTCCATGCCAGGTCTTCGCGCACGCCGCAGGAACTGTTCGTGAACCGGCGTCCGGTGCGGAATACCGCCGTGTTCCATGCCGTTGCCGAAGGGTACGGGTCGTTCCTGCCCAAGGGACACCATCCCCTCTTCGTGCTGTTCCTGGACGTCGAACCGGGCCGCGTTGACGTGAACGTCCATCCGGCCAAGCGAGAAGTCCGGTTTTCGGAGCACGAAGCGATTCATCAGCTCGTGCGGCAGGCGGTGCGTCGAGCGCTCGGAGGGCCAGCGTCTCCTTCAACCGGATCGAGCAGGTTGCCGGCGGATGAAGAATCGGTGCGGGGAGCGGTCGGGACCTTCGGTCAGCGGGGCCCGAGCCTGTCCGTGGGAGGCGAACTTGTCGGGTCGTCCTTGGCCAGCTCCAGTGCTCCGGTCACCATGCCGGCGGGGGAGGACTCACAGCTGGCGTTTGTGAGCGAGGCAGCGGAACCGTATGTCCGGGTTCCTTCCTCGGACGTGGTCGCGCTGGGGCAGCTCAATCGAACCTTTCTGGTCGTTCAGATCGGGGGCGACTTGACGGTGATCGATCAACACACCGCCCATGAGCGAATCCTGTTCGAGCGTCTGTTGCGCGCCTGGGCCGCCCGTGGCATTCACTCCCAGCCCCTGCTGATTCCCGAGTCCATTGAGTTATCGGCACCTCATGCCGCACTGCTGCAGCGCTATCAGGGCGATCTGGAGAAACTGGGGCTGGGGCTTGAACCATTCGGGGCGTCGGCGGTGTTGATCCGATCGATCCCGGTGGGACTCGGCGCGATCAGGCCTGAGACATTTCTTCAGGATCTGCTCGATGATCTCAGTCAATGGGACAGTGCGTACGGTGTAGAGGCCAAGGTTCGGCTGGTGTTGGCCTCGCTGGCCTGTCATGGCGCGGTCAGGGCCGGCCGTCCGATGGAGTTGCCGGAAATCAAGGCGTTGGTGGAGGACTGGCTATCTGAAGGGGCAATCACGACCTGTCCCCACGGACGACGGACGTCGTTTCGGCTCAGCACGACCGATCTGGAGAAAATGTTCGGTCGGGTCGGTTGGTAGATCGGGGATTTCACCGGGGAACTATGGCGAAGTTGTCGGAGGCTGTTTGTGAGCGTCGTCCGCTGGTCGTGCTGCTGGGCCCGACGGCCTCAGGGAAGAGCCGTCTCGCCGTGCAGGTGGCGAAGCGTTTCGGCACCGAGGTGCTCACCGCCGATTCGCGCCAGGCCTATCGAGGCATGGATGTCGGTACGGATAAACCGGCGATGGAGGAGCGTCAGGGCGTGCCGCACCGGCTCATCGATCTGGCCGATCCCGATCAGACGTTCAACACCGGCTGGTACCGGCAGTCGGCGCTGGCAGAAATCGCCCGGCTGTACGCGGGGAAGCAGCTCCCCTTGGTGGTGGGAGGGACAGGGCTCTATATCCGCACGTTGGTGCGGGGGTTGTGTCCGGCACCCCAGTCTGATCCGCGGGTCCGGGCCGAGTTGAGCAGGCTCGCGAGAGAAAAGGGAAGAGATCATCTCTACGCGCAGCTCGTGCAGGTCGATCCCGACAGCGCGGCACGGTTGCATCCCAACGACGAAGCCAAAGTGTTGCGGGCCCTGGAGGTGCATCGACTGGCGGGGCAGCCCATGTCGGCGATCCACCGGCTGCATGCCTTTCAAGACGCTCCGTTTTCGACACTGTTGGTCGGCCTGCAGCGTCCGAAAGAGGCGCTGTATCGGAGACTTGAAGAGCGAATTGATTGGCAGCTGGCTCATGGAATGGTAGAAGAAACCCGGTCCCTGCTCGCTCGCGGGTATGGGCGGAATCTGGGAGCCATGAAGGGTTTGGGGTATCGCCAGGTGGCGGCCTATCTGGCGGATGAGTGCGACCATGATGAAATGGTGCGGCGATTCAAGCGCGATACGCGGCATTTCGCGAAGCGGCAGATGACCTGGTTTCGAAAAGAGCCAGGCATCCAGTGGCTGTCGGTCGACGAGGGAGAATCGCTTGAGCGAACAGCGGATCGAGTCGTCCTGCTCATTGAGCGATTTCTGGAATCGTTGGAGGACGTAACGCCATCAGGCGTGAGGCAGCAGACGGCGTGCAGAGAGGGATCCGCATGAAAGGGCACAGGCGGCAGTCAGGCGGGCAGCCTTCAATCGGAGTCATCGGCGGAAGCGGACTCTACGACGTTGAGGGCCTCACCGCAGTCCGTGAGGTCCGGGTGCGCACGCCGTTCGGCGCTCCTTCTGATGCGATCACGGTCGGGACGCTCGAGGGAATGCGCGTCGCGTTTCTTTCCCGGCACGGACGGGGGCATCGGTTGAATCCGAGCCAGATCAACTATAGGGCCAATATCTACGCGCTCAAGTCGCTCGGGGTGTCGCGGGTCATCTCGGTGAGCGCCGTCGGGAGCATGAAAGAGTCGATCGAACCGGGCGACGTCGTGATCCCCGATCAGTTCGTTGATCTGACGAAACGGCGGGCCGCCACCTTCTTCGAAGGCGGCATCGTAGCGCACGTCGCCCTTGGCGAGCCCGTCTGTGCCTCGCTGGCGCAGGTGCTGGCCTCGTCAGGGGAGAAACTCGGCGCCTCGCTCCACCGGGGCGGCACCTATCTGTGTATAGAAGGGCCGCAGTTTTCGACAAAGGGGGAATCGCAGATCTATCGGCAGTGGGGCGTCGATGTGATCGGGATGACCAATATGCCGGAAGCCAAACTGGCGCGCGAAGCCGAACTGTGTTACGCGACGATGGCGCTCGTGACCGACTACGATTGCTGGCACCAGACCGAGCAAGCCGTGACGGTCGAGGCCATCCTCACCACGCTGCATCATACTGTGGCGCTGGCCGAGCGAATTCTTCTTACGGCGGTGCCGTCCCTCGTTCCAGCACCGGCCTGTTCCTGTCAGCGGGCGCTGGACGACGCCGTCGTGACGGATCGGGGAAGCATCCCGAGGGCCGTCAGGAAGAAACTGAGCTTGCTCATCCGCCGTGCCCTGGCACCAAGGAAGGGAGCGCATTGAATCATGGGGAAACTGCTGGTGGTTGGATCGGTCGCGCTGGATACGGTGAAAACTCCGTTCGGCGAGGAGGCCGATGTGCTCGGAGGATCGGCGACCTACTTCTCGACCGCGGCCAGCTTCTTCACCTCCGTGGCGCTCATCGCCGTCGTCGGGGACGATTTCCCTCCGCGGCACATCGCGTTCTTGAAGAGTCGCGGTATCGATCTGACGGGTCTGGAGCAGCGTTCCGGAGCGACCTTTCGCTGGAAAGGCGAGTACACGCACCAGCTGAATGAGGCGCACACGCTGGAGACTCAGCTCAACGTCTTCGAAACGTTCCGGCCCAAGATCCCGGATTCGTATCGGTCCCCCGACGTCCTGTTCCTCGGGAACATCGACCCGGAGCTTCAGCTCGATGTGCTCCAGAAAGTGGAGCGCCCAGCGCTGGTCGCGTGCGATACGATGAATTTCTGGATTCACGGCAAGCGCGACGCCCTCTGGAGGGTGCTGGAGAAGGTGGACGTGCTGATCATCAACGACGGCGAGGCCCGCGCGTTGGGCGAGGATTCCAACCTGGTCAGAGTCGCGAAACTCGTCCTGTCGCGAGGACCCAAGCACCTGATCATCAAGCGGGGGGAATATGGGGTACTGATGTTCAACGAGCAGCAGGTGTTCGGGGCTCCGGCATTTCCCCTCGAAGATGTGCGCGATCCTACAGGCGCCGGCGACACCTTTGCGGGCGGCTTCCTGGGCTACCTGGCGGCGACGGGCAACCGATCGCCCGAGGCATTGAAGCAGGCGATCATCTTCGGCAGCGTCATGGCGTCGTTTACCGTAGAAGCCTTTAGTCTTGACCGATTGCGTATCCTGGATTACAAAGAGATCCAGACTCGGTTTCGCGAATTCAAGCGATTGACCCATTTCGAGGATATCCAGTGAGCACGATGACCATGTTGCTGCGGCCGCTTCTGTCTCAAGGGCGGGCGATTCGCCTTTGCGTCTTGTGCCTGTGCGCGGCAGGCGTGGTGCTGACGGGGTGCGCGACCAGTAAGGAGCTGCAGCAGAAGTCGGAAGGCTATTATCAAGAGGGGATTGCGAGTCTTGCCACGGATCGCCAGAAGGCGTTTGTGTCGTTTCAAAAGGCTATCCAGATGGACCCCGAGAACAAAGACGCACACTATGCGCTGGGGCATGTCTATGCGTCACAAGGCAAGCTCGCCGATGCCGAAAGATCATTCAGATCCGCGATTGCGGTCGATGATACCTATTCCGAAGCTCACAATTATCTGGGACAGGTCCTGGCCTCCCAGAATCGATGGGAGGAGGCGATCAAGGAGTACCGCCAATCGCTCTCGAACCCGCTCTACGCCACCCCGGACAAAGCGCGGTTCAACCTCGGCATGGCATTGGCGCATGAGGGCAAGCTCCAGCTCGCGATGGAAATGTTTGAGGACGCGCTGACGGTCAATCCGCCGAATGTTCCGCCCGCCCTCACGTATCTGGAACTGGGCAAGGTGTGCTACAAACTGGGCTATCACACGAGAGCCCGTGAAGTGCTCAGCAAAGTGGCGACCATGGAGAAGGGCGGGGAACTGGCTCGGGCCGCCGCAGAATTGCTGGCGCAATTGAAGTAGCAGGGGATCGATGGAATCCGTTGGAGAATTTTTCAAACAGGTCCGAGAGACCAAAGGACTGACCGTCGATGAAGTGGCAGCGAAAACCCGTATTCGGTCCGACTTCGTCAAGGCGCTCGAGGATGGAAATTTCGCCAAGCTGCCCGACCAGGTGTTTGCCCGGGGGTTTGTGCGGTCCTATGCCCGTTCGCTGGGACTGGACGAAGAGGACGCGATCCACCGGTTCATTCAATCGGCGGGAGCGTATTACGAGAAGCAGGATGAGCGGGAACGGCTCAAAGTCCGCCAGGCTGAGGAGGAACGGAAGCGGCAGGCCAATCGAAGAGCGGTGGCAGTCGCCATCGGAATTGCCGTGATCACGCTGGTGTTTCTTCTGAGCCGGGAACAGTCGTCCGTGCTCCGTCGCGGAAATCCCGAACCGCCTTCCGCGAAGCGGAGTACGCAGACGACGAAGGACGCACCAGAGGCCCCGGCACGTCAACAGCCAGAGCCGGTGGCGGAAAATCCCAAGCCAGGCGAGACTCCGGGTATGACGTCGAGTCCGACGACCGATGGCGGCCAATCGGAGCCGACGGCGCCGCCCATGGTGGCGTCCAAGCCGGAGTCCGAGCCAGTCTCCACGGTCTCTCCAGGAACGGATGGGCCCTTAGGCGGTCTATCCCTGGACGTGCCTGCAAGCACTGCCGACGGACAGCTGGTACTGGACCTAGAGGCGACCGAGTTGAGTTGGGTCGTCGTGCAAATTGACAACGGCAGCCCGCTCGAGGCGTTGCTGCGGCCGGGTGAAAAGGTGCACTGGAAGGGGCAGGACCAGTTCATCCTGACCCTGGGGAACGCCGGCGGGGTCAAGGCCCAGTTGAACGGGAAACCGCAGAAACCGTTCGGCCCCAGCGGGAAGGTCGCCCGCGACATCGTTCTCAAGCGATAGGACGACCGGACATCTTCCCGGAATCCCCTCATTGTCATCTCCTCCCCTGAGCATTCCGACTGCACCGCAGCGTGGCACAGCTCCACCTGATGAATCGCCTTCGATTCCGCAGAACCGCTCACCTCTTGGACGAGAGAGTCGCTCTGTTCTTCGGGGATGAGGCGTGGAGGGCGGGGCTGTGGCACAATGGTGTCACGAGGGAAGGGCGCGAGGGGGAGGCGGTTGTCCAATATGCCCGTAAGTACTCAAATTATCGTGTCTCTTGTTGTCGCGTGGGTTGGCACGGGCTTTGATCTTTACTCAGACTGAGCGGTGATCAGGAACAAGACCGAAGAGGAATGCTTTCTTGACAGGAATTTGAAGGCGTTGATATAGTTCGACCGTTTTGTCGGCTGCGTGAAGATTCTGTGTGTACACGAGTGGCCTGAAACTGAGATCATGCGCGGTGAGTTCAACACAAAGGAGGAAGTGTGATGGGGTATCTGTCCAAGTTTTTGGGAATCAGTGCAGCGATCATGCTGCTATCGGTCTCGGTGGTCGGAGCCGAGGAAAAGGACCCGCTGAAGCCTCGCGTCCCGCCAGATCAGATGGTGGAGGCGAAGGCCATGAAGAATCCGGTTGCCGCTACTCCGGAGACCATTGCCAAGGGCAAGGCGCTCTTTGAAGGCAAGGGCACCTGTTTCAACTGCCATGGTAAGAATGGGGACGGCCAGGGCGAGGCCGGGAAGATTCTGAATCCAAGCCCCCGGAACTTCACCAACTGCAGGTTCCACAAGAAGCGGAAAGACGGTGAGCTGTTCTGGGTGATTAAGAACGGCAGCGCGGGAACCGGGATGGTGTCCTTGATCCCGGCCGCGATCAACGAAGAAGAAGCCTGGACGATCATCAACTACGAGCGGAGCTTCTGCAAGGGCGAGTAATCGCGAAGAGAAGGCCGTTGCGAGCGCAAAGAGGGTGAGGAGGAAACTCTTCACCCTCTTTTTTTTGGGCGAAGCCGCATACATCTATTTTGACTCCCTTACCTCCTAAGCCGTGGTGATTTCTCGAAATGAAAAAAGGGGGACAGGCTACTTAATTGATAGGGCTGAAATCGGCGATGACCTCGAATCCGCCGTCGAACAGTTCCGACTGATTGCGAATGATCTGGGCGAGGAACCTTCATGCGAAGCCAGGTAGGGGAGAGTGGGGAAAACAAAGGAGCCGGGAGTTTTTCTTGCCGCCAATCGGGGACCACACTGCGCTGCGTGCCCTTGCGCGAGCGTTCGCCACGCTCCTAGTAATGGGCCTGCCTGCGAGGCTCCCATGCCCCTTTCACGCTTCGCATTTATTATCGCTCGGCTGTTTCCTGCACGCTGCTCCCCTCAGTCCTCTGCACTACGCCGGGGTAGGCAGGGTTCGAGGAACGGTTGGCGGCCTACGACCGTGGCGACCCACCGCCCTACAAGAGTGGCAGCCAGTGGCGGAGCAGGGGGGATCGCACGGGCCAGCATCACCTGGCTGGCCATACCTCATCGGTCGATGGGGTGACTGAGGACGACGAAGAGGCAGGTGGCTAGAATTCGTCGACCGACACGGGACGGAGCAGGTCGCGGACGGAGAGGATGCCCACCACCGCTCCAGCCTTCGTGACCCCGAGGTGACGCGACCGGTGCTTGTGCATGAGATCCGCCGCTTCCGTGAGGGGGCGGCGTTCTTCGATCCCGACAACCGGGCTGCTCATGATGTCTTCGACGCGAAAAAAGCAAGCGTTGCGGTCCGAACCGACAACCTTCCTGACGATGTCCGATTCCGTGACGATGCCGACGATGCGTTCTTGGTGGAAAACCAGGACGCTCTCGACATTGCAGGCCTTCATCAGCTTGGCAGCTTCAATCACTGAGGTGCCCGCATGTACCGTGACCAGTTCTTTTTTCATCAATTGTCCGACTGTGACCATCGGGACCTCCCTTGAATGGTGTGGTTTCGTCTTAGGGTGACTCTAGCAACTCGACATTACACCGTGGTGACCGGCTTGTTACTGATGCGTAAATTCAAGGCCAGTTTACGGAGGTTGGCATGTGCAACTCCTTGGTTCCTGGTGTGACCAGGATACTGTGTTGCACTAGAACCTTGAACCCAGACAGAAACCGATTCTGTGGAAGCCCACCGCTCGGATGGCGTGGTCTTCTGGAAAGTGTTGAGCGCTGGGTGCTGAGAAGAGGATAGACCGGGGCCGCCAATGATTGCCGCTTGGCGGGGCTATCGCTGACTGTCGTTAGTGGGTGATGCAGGCTATGCCGTGGCGCGTCTCTCAGGCCGCAGCCCGAACTTTCACCGTGAGACGGACCCGTGCTCCGAGCCGGGCCAGGATATCGATGAGCGCGTCTGTACTGAACAAGTCGATGCGCCCACGAAGGAGATCGCTCACACGCGGCTGC
Organism: Nitrospiraceae bacterium; assembly: GCA_052388075.1. Lineage (GTDB taxonomy): Bacteria > Nitrospirota > Nitrospiria > Nitrospirales > Nitrospiraceae > Nitrospira_D. The sequence goes on along the minus strand of JBQTIO010000254.1, from coordinate 188 downwards.
GTCACGCCGAGAATCTTGGCGGCGGCTTTCTGCTTGAGGCGGCGGGATGTGACGAGCTTCTGGACCTGAATCATGAGGTCTGCGCGGACCAGCAGATGCTCGGCCTCCTCGCGCGGAAACCCGAGGTCACGGAAGACATTGCCACTGGACCGTGTCATCTTGAGCTTCATGATGCTTCTCCCTTTTCG
>JBQTIO010000253.1:0-3571 GCA_052388075.1 Nitrospiraceae bacterium | reverse complement strand
CCGCGCTCCTGGGAGGCAACCTCGACGCAGCCTGGGCGCGATGGTCCCGCCCCTGGACGACCGTCGCCTGGTGTTTCCTGACGATCGGGATCGCGCTGGGGAGCGGCTGGGCCTATTACGAGTTGGGTTGGGGAGGGTGGTGGTTCTGGGACCCGGTCGAAAATGCCTCGTTCATGCCCTGGCTGGCCGGCACCGCGTTGATTCATTCACTCGCCGTCACGGACAAACGGGGCGGGTTCAAGGTCTGGACGGTCTTGCTCGCGATCATGGCGTTCTCGTTGAGCCTGCTCGGGACGTTTCTCGTGCGCTCCGGCGTGTTGACCTCCGTCCACGCCTTTGCGACCGATCCGAAGCGCGGCCTGTTCATTCTCGCCTTTCTCGCTGTGGTGATCGGCGGCTCCCTGGTGCTGTATGCGTGGCGAGCGCCTCGGGTCGGGCTGGGCGGCGGGTTCTCCCTTGTGTCGCGCGAAGCGATGTTGCTGGGCAACAATGTGCTGCTGGTGGCGGCGATGGGGTCCGTGCTGCTGGGTACGTTGTATCCGCTGTTCCTGGATGCGCTGGATCTCGGAAAGATCTCCGTCGGCCCGCCCTATTTCGACTCGGTGTTCGCTCCCCTTATGACGCCGGCGATCTTCCTCATGGGCATCGGCCCGCTGGCGCAGTGGAAGAAGGCGGATATGCCGGATCTCGCGAAGCGGGTGCGTTGGGCCTTCGGGGTCAGCCTGGTGACAGCGTTGGCGCTCCCGATCATCCTGGGCAATTGGACGCCGCTCCTGAGTCTGGGTCTCCTGCTGGCGATCTGGATCGTGACGACGGCCCTGGTGAGTCTGCGCGAACGGCTGGCCCATGTCGAGGGCGGCGGTCTAATGGCTCGGCTCACGATGGTGTCGCGATCCTACTGGGGCATGCTGCTGGCCCACTGCGGAATCGCCGTCTTCATTGTCGGTGTGACCATGGTGAAGGGATTCGAAACGGAGCAGGACGTCCGGATGAATGTCGGCGAGACGGCGACCATCGGCGGCTATACCTTCCGGTTCGACGGGGCGCAGGACGTCATGGGACCGAACTATACGGCCGCGCGCGGGACGTTTCATGTGAGTCGGGACGGCCGCGACGCGACCATGATGTACCCGGAAAAGCGGCGCTACACGGTTCAGAATCAGGTGATGACGGAGGCTGCGATCGACTCCGGATTGCTGCGCGATTTGTATGTGTCGCTGGGCGAGCCGCTTGATGACGGCGCCTGGAGCGTGCGGCTCTATTACAAGCCCTTCGTGAATTGGATCTGGGGCGGATGTTTGATCATGGCGTTGGGCGGCGTGCTGGCCGTCAGCGACCGCCGCTACCGCCTCGCATGGCGACGTGAAGCCCAGGACGTGCCTGCGGCGACGCGGACGGCCGGGCGGAAGGTGGCATGAATCGATTTGTGCTCCCGCTGACGATCTTCGCGGTCCTGGTCGGCTTTCTCGCAGTCGGGCTGACGCTGAACCCGCGTGAAATTCCGTCCCCGCTGGTGGGGAAGGCCGCTCCGCTGTTTTCACTCCCGCAGCTCCACGATCAGGACAAAGCCTTTTCGCCGGATGAGATGAAGGGCCAGGTGTGGCTGCTGAACTTCTGGGCGTCGTGGTGCAGCGGCTGCAAGACCGAGCATCCGGTCCTCATGCAGCTTGCAAGATCCGGAGAGGTGCCCATCTACGGCATGGACTACAAGGATCAGAAGGAAGAGGCGCTGACCTGGTTGAGGCGGTGGGGAAATCCCTATCCGATCGTGGCCGTGGATGCGGCAGGACGCGTCGGCATCGACTACGGCGTCTATGGAGTGCCGGAAACCTATGTGATCGATAAGCAGGGCCTCATCCGCTACAAGCAAATCGGGCCGTTGGATGATGAGACCGTGGCGAAGAAAATTCTCCCGTTGGTGAAGGAACTCCAGGCGAAATGAGATGGCTTGCGTTCATGGTGCTGCTCATGCCAGGCGTTGTCCTGGCGGGCGAAGCCAGGCCCTTGGCCGATGATCCCGTGGCCGAGGCGCGGCTCAAACATCTGGCCGTCGAGCTCCGGTGCCTGGTCTGTCAGAACCAGACGCTGGCGGATTCGAACGCGCCGCTCGCGGAGGATCTGCGCCGTGAAGTCCGCGAGATGATCGCCAGGAACATGAGCGACAAGGAGATCATCGATTTTCTCGTATCCCGCTACGGAGATTTTGTGTTGTACCGGCCCCCTATGAAGGCCACGACCACGCTCCTCTGGCTGGGGCCGTTCGTGTTGCTTGTCGGCGGCGCCATCGCGCTCGTAACGGCATTGAGGCGCCGGGGACAGAGGCTGACGGACGCGGCGATCACGGAAGAGGAACACCGCCGGGTGGAACAACTCTTATCACAAGGAGTCAACCGATCATGACCCTCACATTCTGGCTGATCGCCTCGGCCATGACCGTTGTCGTCCTTGGACTCATCCTGCACCCTCTGTTGAGGCGCGCCGCCGCCGCAACCGGAGAGCAGGACAAGACCCTGCCTGTCTATCGGCAGCAGTTTGCGGAATTGTTGCAGGACCGCACCAACGGCCTCCTCACGGAGGAGCAGTATCGGCTGGCGCGGCAGGAACTGGAGCGTCGGTTGCTGGAAGAGACCGGCACGATGGAGATACCGCCAACGGCAGGGGGACGACGGGTGAACATGAAGGCCGTCGCGCTTGTACTCGTCTTGGTCATTCCCGCGGCCAGTGTGACGCTCTACTGGACCTTGGGGAATCCAGCCGCGATGACGCACCCGGCTGTGTCGGCGATGTCTTCCCAGGAAGGGTCTGACGAAGCCCGTCAGATGGCTGAGGGACTCAATACCCTGGTTGAGCGCCTAAAGAAGAAGCTGGAACAGAATCCCAACGATGCCGTTGGGTGGACTTTGCTGGCGCGCTCCTATATGGCGATGGAACGGTATGCTGAAGCCGTGCCGATTTTTGACAAGGCGGTCAAGCTGAATCCTGATGACGCAAACCTGCTTGCGGACTACGCCGACGCGCTCGGCGTGCACCAGGGCCGCAAGCTGGAAGGTAAGCCCGAGGTTTTGATCCAGAAGGCGCTGAAAATCGACCCGAACAACGTGAAAGCCCTGATGTTGTCAGGGACCGTGGCCTTCAACCGGCAGAACTATGCGCTGGCAGCCAAGGACTGGGAGCGCGCGCGCGCAAGCCTGCCGGCTGATTCGGACCCGGAATCCTCCGAACAACTGACTGCCAGCATCGGAGAAGCCAAGCGCCGGCTCAGCGGCGCCCCATTGATGATGGCGGCGAATGCGCCGGCGTCGGCTCCGGCCAAACCGGTGGCGGCCGCGAAGGCCGGTCCGGCACGGGCGATCACAGGCAAAGTTCTCTTGGGGCCGGGCATGGCGAACAAAGGATCAGCGACTGACACCTTGTTCGTGTTCGCGCGGGAACCGAACGGTCCGCCGATGCCGGTGTCCATCGTGCGCGCGACGAAGAAGGACCTGCCGTTCACGTTCCGGCTCGATGACTCAACCAGCCCGATGCCTTCTCGCAAACTGTCCGATATCGATACGGTGGTGATTGTGGCCCG
>JBQTIO010000252.1:0-20779 GCA_052388075.1 Nitrospiraceae bacterium | reverse complement strand
TCGATGAAGATGTGCAGGAAGAGTTGGACCTTGATGCCGACGACGACGGCGACGGGCTGATTGAAAAGTCCGAAGACCTTCTCGACGACCACGACGACTATCGCAACAATTGATGTCTCGATGTTTCGCCGGTCGTCCCCTGCCCGAGAGAGTCGAGGGACCGACTCTTGATTCCTACCAGGCACTTCGGGGTGGACTCCGGTTGCCTGTTCGCACACCATCCGCAGGCTCGTACTACGGCCATCTCGTAACAGCGTGAACTCCGCGTGCTTCCCTCTCGTATCGGGGATGGGGAAATCTTGCCTTGCCTTCGGGCATCTCGTATAACGGCCGGCATGTTGTGCAACGCTCGAATTCGATGGTATCCCGGCGTGTTAGCTCTCCTCCTCAGTTGGGGTGGGATGGTCTTGCCGCAGGACATACGGGCCGCCTGCCCGGTGGAGGCGACCAGGATTGGCAAGGAAGGCCCGTTGGTCGTCCATCTGCCACCGGACTGCACGCCGGCCGAGCGGGAGGCTCGCGCGGTTGGTGGTGCAGCCATCATGGAAACGGTGGCGAAGGGGCGGGCGGTTGATCTCGTCGGCGTGATCGTCCGTGGCGGGCTGATCTTCGATGATCTGGCTGTGCAAACGGCACGATCGGCGGGAGCGACTGCATTGGAAGAACAGCCGGGAGTGAGCCAGCCAGACGTGCAGGAGCGACGACTTGTCCGCGAGGCGGTCACGATTCGCGATTCAGTCGTGTCGGGCGCGGTGCGCCATCGATCGGCCAAGGGCATGCTTCAGTTCGAAGGGCCGGTCGATCTCCGCGGGACGATATTCAAAGAGGGCGTGGATCTCTCGCGCACAGTATTCCTCGGCAGCGTCGCCCTGTCGGGGGCCACGTTTGAGAAAGAGGCGTACTTCATCCAGAGCCAGTTTCTACAGGCGCTGGCGTGCGACGGGACCAAATTCGGGCCCCATACGAGATTTCAGCGTTCGACGTTTCGAGGTCCCGTCGATTGCTCAGGCGTACTCTTCGACGGCCTCGCAGAACTCCTTGAGGTGAACTTTGAGCAATCCGTAACCTTCGAGCGGGCGCGATTCGGGCTCGGTACCGGGTTTTCCGGAAGCCGGTTCAAACGACGCGGCATGTTTGAGGAGGCGATATTCAGCCGCGACGCCTTCTTCGGTTTTACGGTATTTGAGGGCGAGGTCTCGTTCGCGGGCTCACAATTTCTAGGGAAGGCGGATTTTTCAGATGCGGAGTTCAGGAAGCCTGATGACCTCGCAAAGGCACGATTCGATCAACCGCCCTTGTTGACCCGAACGAAGCGGGTCGCTGAAAGCCCACCGACCGAATTGGTGAATTCACCGGCGGTACAGTATGCCCTGACCGCCCTGTGTCTCATCGCGGCGGCCATGCTGGTCGGCTACGCGCTCAGGCTGAAATAGCGCGCCGGTTCATGGGCCCGCCTCCCTCCCTTGTCCCCCACATATAGATTCGGGCTTGCCCGCCACCCCATAAGTTGGTATAACCAGCCCTGTGGATCATCAAATCGAGGGTTTCCAGGAGACCGAGCTGCCTTACCAGGTCCGTATCGAGAATTTCGAGGGACCGCTGGATCTGCTGCTCCATCTGATCAAGAAAAACGAGATCAATATCTACAATATTCCCATCGCCCTGATCGCCCAACAGTACCTTGAGTATGTCGAGGCGATGAAGGAATTGAACCTCAATGTCGCGGGGGATTTTCTCGTGATGGCGGCGACGCTGCTGCAGATCAAGTCCAAGATGCTGCTGCCCGCCGAGCAGTCCGGAGAGGATGATGAGGACGGGCCCGATCCGCGCGAGGAGCTCGTGCATCGATTGTTGGAGTATAAGAAGTATAAAGAAGCCGCTCGAACACTTGACGGCCAGGAGAAGATGTGGCGCGAGATCTTCAGTCGGGACCAGGGGCTGGCGCCATCGCGCGATACCGGCGACACGCCGTTGGAGAATGTGTCCCTGTTCGATCTCGTCGATGCGCTCAAAGGCATCCTCGATCGCAATCAGGGGAGGCAACTCCTCGAAATTACCCCGGACAATCTTACTGTGCGGGAGCGAATGAACGTGATTCTGGAGCTGCTGGAAGGCAAGGATTCCGTGTCGTTCATGGATCTGTTCGAGCACTCGTGCCACCGGCTGGTCGTGATCGTCACATTTCTCGCGATGTTGGAACTCATTCGGTTGCGGGTCGCGCGGGTGTTCCAGGCCGAAACGTTTGGACCGATTCTCGTCTCCCGGACGTTCTCCCTGGTGCCGGATCCCGCGGAGCTGGATGACTGAGGTTCGGAATGGAGGGGATCATGACTCCGATAACAGCGGACCTGATGCAAAAGATACCGGAAGTCGAGGCGATGAGCGATGGGCGGGAACGGGAAGCGGACAGGGCGTCCGACGAACAGCGAGCGACTCCCGCCGAAAGCGTGGCGCAGGCGGTTGCGGAGCGCGAACTCAAGGCAATTCTCGAGTCGCTGCTCTTCGTCTCACCGGAGCCGCTCTCGACGGCGCGGCTCGTGGCGGTGCTGGGTGATGTGCCCAAGGCCGAGATCCAACGGGCGCTGGAGAGTCTGGGGCGGGAACTTGAACAGGACGGTCGTGGTGTGCGATTGGCTGAGATCGCGGGTGGCTACCGGCTGGTCACCAAGCGGGAATATGCCCCCTGGATCAAGCGGCTGGACAAGGTGAAGTCTGCGGCCAAACTGTCGCGGTCAGCACTCGAATCGCTGGCGATCATCGCCTATAAACAGCCGCTGGTTCGATCGGAAATCGAGGACATCCGCGGAGTGGAGACCTCGGGGGTGCTGCGGACCCTGCTGGAACGGAAGCTGGTGCGTATCGTGGGCCGCAAGGAGGTTCCGGGCCGCCCCATCATGTATGGGACCACAAAGTTCTTCCTGGAACATTTCGGCCTCAATGATTTATCCCAGTTGCCGCCTTTGCGGGAGTTCAAGGAACTCGGCGACGTGGAAGAGTCGTTGCTGCCGATGGATGATACGGACGCGGCGGCGATCGTCGAGGAATCAGCCACAGACGATATGGCCGGGCCGATCGACATGGTTCGTGAAGATACGCTCTCAGCAAACGGGGACGAGTCCCTCATCGAACCCAAGGGAATGGAAGCAGAAAAGGTCGACGACGAGCTGAGGATTGATGAAGCATTCGTCGGGGAGCCGGTTGAGCAAGGGTAGGTGTATGGCGTGCCTGTCTCTGGCTCAGGCGCAACAAGGGCCTTCTGAGGCCGCACGTTCCGCGAGTCCCAGGGCTGCTGCTTGCCTGTGCGTTCCCTCTCCTTGACTCTCTTTCCATCGCTTTGCTAGACTTTCCAATCCTGTTCTAAGTCCTTGAAAGACCCCGTATTTCCTGAGGCCGATCTGTTCCCTGTTTGTTCTGACGCGAGGGACCCGCTGTCATGAAAGCATGGCCTTTTGACGAAATGTTCAAGCCCGAGCGGCTGGTGCTCTCTGTCGATGGTGTCCAGGGAGAGTGGGGCGCCGGGGATTCGGTGGCAGAGGAAGAAGAGCTTCCCCCTGCGCCGCAGAATGTCCAGGCGAAACCGGGGAATGGTCGCGTGACAATTACGTGGGACCCCGTGCCCGACGCCATGTACTACAGCCTCTATTTTCAGACGACCAAAGGCGTGCAGATCAAGCCCTCCGAGTTAACCCGTCCCATTGCCAGTGCGGAGGATTTCAAGACCGTGATCGGCGTAGAAAGAGGGAAGGCCACGTGTCTGGAAGGCGCGACCAGCCCCTATGTCCATGACGATCTCGCGAACGGGACCTGCTACCATTACGTCGTCACCGTTGTGACGCCCAAAGGCGAGAGTCTCGAGTCGCACGAAGTGATGGCCATTCCATCCCCCTATCTCCTGGCCATGATCATCGGTCAGGAAGGGACGGATGACGGAGAATTCAGTTCGCCGACCGGCGTCGCCCTCGACAAAGCGGGCAACATCTACATCGCCGACACCGATAACCACTCCATCCAGAAGTTCGATCAGAACGGAAAGTTTGTGGCGCGCTGGGGTAGCGAGCCCAGTTCCCAGGAGGGGCAGTTCTACTATCCGCGCGGGCTGGTGGTCGGACCCGACCAGGTGGTCTATGTGGCCGACAGCGGCAACAACCGCGTGCAGAAATTCGATCTCGAAGGCAACGTGCAGAAGGCCTGGGGCAAGTTCGGATTCGCCTGGCGCGGCGCCGACATGGGACGATTCGACGTGCCCTGGGGGATCACCACGGATCAGGACGGTCATGTCTACGTGTCCGACACGAGCAACGCCCGCATACAGAAGTTTCAAGCCGACGGCCAGCCGCTGTTGAAGTGGGGCCGGGACGGCAGCTTCGACGGTGCGTTCTTCTTTCCGCGTGGGGTGGCCGTGGACTTCGTCGGCAATATCTACGTGGCTGATGAGGGCAATCACCGCATCCAGAAATTCGACGCGCGCGGCAGCTTCCTGACCAAGTGGGGACGCGAAGGCAGCGGCCCGGGACAGTTCAAGTCCCCTTGGGGCCTCGCCTGCGACGCGTTGGGCAATGTCTACGTGGTCGATAGCGGCAACCACCGGATTCAGAAGTTCGACGGAAACGGCACGTTCCTCTGTTCGTTCGGGAATCGCGGCAAGACCGAGGGGCAGGTGAACTTTCCGTACGGCATCGTGGTAGACAAGGAAGGCTGCGTGTTTGTCGTGGACAGCGGCAACAACCGCGTGCTCAAGTACGTACCGACCGAAGAAGAAATGAATCGCGGCAAGCAGGACGCGGAGAAGATCCGGGAGGCGGGAACGGTTCAGCCTCCGCGCACGGTGGCCGTAAAGGCGGGCGACACGGAGGTGTTTCTGAGCTGGATGGAGGTCCCCGGCGCGGTGGCGTATCACCTCTACTTCAGCACTGCTCCGCACCTCACGCTACAAGGGGCCACGAAAATCGAAGGGGTGACCAATCCGTACACGCACACGGGGTTGACCAACGACACTCCCTATTTCTATGCCGTCACCGCCTCGTTCGAGGACGGGACGGAGAGCGGCTTGTCGGAGGAAGTCACCGCGATGCCCGTTCTGATCGACATCACCGCCCCGCAGAATCCCTACGCCATCATCAATCACGGCGCGTTCATGACCAATTCGCCGGAGGTCATGGCCACGATCTCCGCGACGGATCTGGATACGGGGGTGGGCGCGTACTTTGTCTCGGAAAGTCCCTTGACGCCGATGGGAGGCACGCCTGGGTGGGTCGAGGTCACGCCGGCAATCAAGTTCGGCGCGACAATTCCGTTCATTCTGTCGCCGGGCGACGGACAGAAGACGATCTATGTCTGGTTCAAGGATGTCGGCGGCAATGTGTCGACACCGGCCAATGCGACCATTCTCGTCAATACGTCGGGCTACCTCTGTGTTGCGAAATGGGGCAAGCCGGGCCGCGGCGCCTCCCTCCTGCACGGCGGCGAGTTCATGGCCCCCATATATGGGCTCTGTGTAGACCAGCAGGGCGCGTTGTTCGTGGTCGATAACGGCAACAACCGCGTCCAGAAGTTCGACAACGCGGGCAACTTCATTATTCTGTGGGGCAATTTTGGCTCGGCCAATGCGAACTTCCACAACCCCACCGGCATCGCCTGCGACGGCAAAGGCGATGTGTGGGTGGTTGACACGAATAATCACCGCGTGCAGAAGTTCGACGGGAAGCTCGGCGGCTACGCGTTGAAGTTCGGGTCACGCGGCAACGGCGAAGGGCAGTTCAACGCGCCCTGGGGCATTGCCATCGACCGGGTCCGCGGCTTTGTCTACGTCGTCGACAGCGCAAATTTCCGCGTGCAGAAGTTCGATATGACGGGCGAGTTCGTGATGGCGTGGGGAAGCTTCGGCAACGGGGACGGGCAGTTCTATTTTCCCCGCGGCATCGCGGTCGATCAGCACGACGGATCGGTGTACGTGGTCGATATGGGGAATCACCGCATCCAGAAGTTTGATACCAGCACCAATGTCTTGCCGCAGCTGTTGACCAAATGGGGCGGCAGTCCGGAAGCCGGCCATGCCAGCAGTCCGCTGGCCCAGCAAGCCGGACAGTTGCGCTCCCCGTGGGGAATCGCCGTGGACGGAGCTGGTGACGTGTATGTCACGGATACCGGTAACCACCGCGTCGAGAAATTCGACCGGGAGGGCAATTTCATCACGCAATGGGGCGGGTTTGGCAACGGCGATGGCCAATTCAATTTCCCGTACGGGATGGCCATCGATGCGCGGGGCAGCGTGTTTGTCGTGGACAGCGGCAACACGCGGGTGCAGCAATTCATGCCGGCCGAGGAGGGCAGTGAGCGGCTGCAGGACAACGCCGAGGCAGCGGCAGAGCTGACGCGGGGGTCGGAAAGTCTTAAGTCATAAAGTCTTCAAGTCTGTTAGGCCTTCGGGCTCTTGGGCCCAATTGACTTTATGACATTTCGACCTTCGGACGTTTCGAAGGAGTCATCATGTTGGACAAAGAACCCAGACTCGGACTGACGTACGACGACGTGATCCTGGTGCCGGCTAAATCGCAGGTGCTGCCGAGCGAGGTCGAGACCGGCACCTTCGTCTCGCGCAACATTCGGGTCAATATCCCCCTGCTCAGCGCGGCGATGGATACCGTGACGGAGTCGCGCCTCGCGATTGCCATGGCGCGCGAGGGAGGGCTGGGGATCATCCATCGGGTATTGCCGCCGGCCGAGCAGGCCGTCGAAGTCGATCGCGTGAAGAAATCCGAAAGCGGGATGATTCTCGATCCGATCACGATTGCGCCGGACCAGACGATCCGGGATGCGCACCAGTTGATGGCGAAGTATCGCATCTCGGGCATTCCGGTCACCAAAGGGCGGAAGCTCGTCGGGATTCTCACTAACCGGGATCTGCGTTTCGAAAATCGAATGGACCTCAAGGTGTCGCAGGTGATGAAGCGCGACAAGCTGATCACGGCGCCGGAGGGGACCAGCCTGGAGAAGGCGAGAGAGATTCTCCATGAACACCGTATCGAAAAGCTGCCGGTGGTGAACAAGCACTGCGAACTCAAGGGCCTCATCACGATCAAGGACATTGAGAAGCGCATCAAGTACCCCCATGCCTGTAAAGACGGCCATGGCCGCCTGCGGGTCGGGGCGGCCGTGGGAGTCGGCCCGGAAACCGAAGAGCGGGTGAGTCTGCTGAAGAAAGCCGGCGTGGACCTGGTGGTGGTCGATACCGCGCACGGCCATTCGCAGGCCGTGTTGGATACGGTCAAGATGATCAAGCATCAGCATCCGGACCTGGATCTGGTGGCGGGAAACATCGCCACCGTCGAGGCGGCGAAAGATCTTCTGAAAGTGGGGGTCGATGGCGTCAAGGTCGGTGTGGGGCCGGGATCGATCTGCACCACGCGCATCGTCTCCGGCGCCGGGATGCCGCAGTTGACCGCGATCGCGGATTGTGCCAAAGCGTTGAACGGCAGCGGAGTGCCGATCATCGCCGACGGCGGAATCAAGTTCTCCGGCGATATTACGAAGGCCCTGGCGGCGGGAGCCTCGGCGGTCATGCTCGGCGGTCTGTTGGCCGGAACGGAGGAATCGCCGGGCGAGACGGTGCTCTACCAGGCGCGCACGTATAAGGTCTATCGGGGCATGGGCTCGATCGGAGCCATGGAGCGAGGCGGAGGGGATCGTTACGGGCAGGGTGGCCGGCAGGCGCAGAAGCTGGTTCCTGAAGGCATAGAGGGGCGGGTGCCCTATAAAGGTTCGCTGGCCGCCGTGGTGTACCAATTGGTCGGCGGTATCAAATCGGGCATGGGATACTGTGGGTGCAGGACCATTCCCGATCTCCAACAGAAGGCGACGTTTATCCGTCAAACGGTTGCGGGCCTCCGCGAAAGCCATGTGCACGATGTCATCATTACCAAAGAGGCGCCGAACTACCGGATGGATTGGGAATAGGACAAGTGAAACGTGAAGGGTGAAACGTGAAACGTTGTCCCGGAAGCACTTCCTCAATCTTCCTCGTCTAACCTCTAACGTTTCACTTCTCACGCTGCGATGGAACTCTGGCACAACAGGATTCTCGTTCTCGACTTCGGGTCGCAATACACCCAGTTGATCGCCCGCCGGATCCGCGAAGCCCAGGTCTATTCGCAAATCCTCCCCTGTTCGGTTCCGTTGGCAACCATTCTGGCCTATCGACCGCAGGGCATCGTCCTGTCAGGCGGGCCGTCCAGCGTCTACGAGAAGAAAGCCCCCACCGTGGCCAACGCACTTTTCGACCAGGGGATTCCCGTGCTCGGGATCTGCTATGGCATGCAGTTGGTCACGCAACTCTCGGGCGGGGAAGTGACCAAGTCCACACACCGGGAGTACGGTCGCGCTGATTTGACCATCGATGACCGAAGCGATCTGTTCAAGGGAATCGGTGAAGGCGGGTCGACGGTGGTGTGGATGTCGCACGGCGACCGGATCGAACGCATGCCGCCGGGGTTCCGATCCATTGCGCACACGGCCAACTCTCCGATCGCCGCCATGAAGCGCGCTGATCACAAACGCCGGATCTTCTGCCTGCAGTTTCATCCGGAGGTGGCGCACACGTCGGAAGGAGCCAGGATACTCCGTAATTTCGTCGTTGAGATCTGCGGCTGCAAGCCGACCTGGACCATGCAATCCTACGTGGAGACGGCGGTCAAGCAAATTCGAGAACAGGTGGGGAACGATCGGGTGATCTGCGCGCTCAGCGGAGGGGTGGATTCGTCGGTCGCGGCCGTGCTGACGCACAAGGCGATCGGGGACCAACTGGCCTGCGTGTTCGTCGACAATGGCATGCTCCGGTCCGGGGAGGGCGATCAGGTACAAAAGACCTTTGCCTCCCACTTCAAGATGGATTTGCATTTTCTGGACCGGACAAATCAATTCGTAGCGGCGTTGAAGAGCGTGACTGACCCGGAACGGAAGCGGAAGATCATCGGTCGGCTCTTCATCAAGAATTTCGAGGCGGAGTCCAGGAAGCTGAAACGGATCCAATATCTGGTGCAAGGGACGTTGTACCCCGACGTGATCGAAAGCGTGAGTTTCAAGGGTCCATCGGCGACGATCAAGACCCATCACAACGTGGGCGGATTGCCGGCTCGCATGAAATTGAAATTGATCGAGCCGCTGCGTGAGTTGTTCAAGGACGAAGTACGCGTGCTGGGCAAGGAACTGGGAATGCCGGATGAAATCATCTGGCGTCAGCCGTTCCCGGGCCCCGGTCTGGCGATTCGCGTGCTGGGATCGGTGACGAGTGAGCGATTGGCGATTCTGCGGGCGGCGGAGACGATCGTCGACCAGGAAATTCGCGGCGCGGGCCTGTATCGGGACATCTGGCAGGCGTTCGCCCTGCTCCTGCCGATTCGAACGGTCGGCGTCATGGGCGATCAGCGAACGTATGAGAACGTCATTGCCATTCGCGCCGTCACCAGCCTCGACGGGATGACGGCCGATTGGGCGAAGATTCCGAACGACGTGTTGGGCAGGCTGTCGAACCGGATCATCAACGAGGTGAAAGGCGTCAACCGGGTCGTCTACGACATCAGTTCCAAGCCGCCGAGTACGATAGAATGGGAGTAGGGGGCAAGAGCGGTCCTACTGGCTCTCTTGCTCGCCCAGCGCGCACCCGGACTTCATTCGTGTGTTGATGGTAGGGCGGTGCTCGCTGGATGCGCGCAGTGAGAGCCAAGAGGACCACTCTTGCTGTCTGCGAGGCGGAGATTGAAGAAAGATGGAAATTAGGCTCCAAAAGATGATTGCCGGGAGCGGGCTCTCGTCCCGCCGGAAGGCGGAGATGCTGATCGCTGCGGGCCGCGTCACCGTGAACGGCAGGGTCGTGACTGAACTCGGGACCAAAGTGGATCCAGAGCGTCACCATGTGAAGGTGGACGGGAAACATCTCGCCGCGGCGCAGCCCTTTGTCTATCTCATGCTGAACAAGCCGAAGCACGTGATGTCCACTCTGGACGATCCCGGTGGGCGGACGACGGTCAAGCAGTTCCTGCACGGCGTGTCCGTTCGGGTGTTTCCGGTCGGCCGTCTCGACTTCGACAGCGAAGGGCTGATGCTGCTCACGAACAACGGTGCGTTGGCGCAAGCACTCCTGCATCCCCGCTATCATGTGCCCAAGACCTATCTCATCAAGGTCAAGGGCGTGCTGACCGACGACGCGATCGCTCAACTGCAGCAGGGGGTGCAGCTCGAAGACGGGCTGACGGGCCCGGCGGTCGTGAAGAAGGTCAAGAAGGCGGAGCAGAACTCCTGGCTGGAAGTCACGATTCGCGAGGGTCGCAAGCATCAAGTGAAGCGCATGCTGGAGGCAGTCGGTCATCCGGTCATTAAGCTCATGCGCATCAGAATGGGGCCGCTCTCGTTGGGAGATTTGGCTCCCGGTGAATTCCGGTTTCTGACGGATCGGGAAGCCAACGCGTTGCGCGAGCTGGTCGAACAGCGCGTTGCCTCATTGGAACGAGGAGAAGCGCCGATGGCCCGCCCCAAGCGGCCCGTCAGGCGTGAGGGATGGGCCAAACCAGTGAAGGCCAAAAAGTATTCGCCCAAGAAAGCGAGAGTAGCATGAAGGTGCGGACCCATCGGTGCGGAGACTTGAATAAAACCCACGTCGGCCAGACCGTAGTCTTGAACGGGTGGGTGCAGCGGCGGCGAGACCACGGGATGGTCATGTTCATCGATCTCCGGGACCGGACGGGGATCACCCAGGCCGTCTTCAATGCCGAACGGAATGCGGCTGTGCACAAGGCTGCCCACACATTGCGGAGCGAATGCGTGGTGTCCGTTACTGGACAGGTCATGGCGCGTCCGGAGGAGTCCAAGAATCCGAACCTTTCGACCGGCGAGGTCGAAGTTTTCATCGATGCGGTAGAGATTCTGAACGAGTCCAAGACGCCGCCATTTCTGATCGAGGATGAGGCGGAAGTGACCGAAGCGGTTCGCTTGAAGTATCGCTACCTGGATCTTCGGCGGCCGATGATGCAGCGGTGGGTCACGATGCGTCACAACATCGCGCAGGGGGCGCGGAGCTTTTTGAACAAGGAGGGTTTTCTGGAGATCGACACCCCGATCTTGACCAAGAGCACGCCCGAAGGCGCGCGGGATTATCTGGTCCCGAGCCGGGTGAATCCGGGGACCTTCTTCGCGTTGCCGCAATCTCCCCAGTTGTTCAAGCAGGTCCTGATGGTCAGCGGCATGGACCGCTACTACCAGATTGCCCGTTGTTTCCGGGACGAAGACTTGCGGAACGATCGGCAGCCCGAGTTCACGCAGATCGATCTGGAGATGTCGTTCGTGGACCGGAACGATGTGATGAGTCTAATGGAACGGATGATCGTGACCGTGTTCCGGGAAGCGGGAGGAGTGCAGTTGCCGACACCGTTTCCGCGCATGACATATGCTGAGGTGATGAGCCGGTATGGATCGGACAAACCCGACTTGCGGTTCGAGATGCCGCTCTATGACGTGACCTCGTTCGGCACGGCCAGCGAGTTCAAAGTGTTCAAAGACGCAGCGACAAAAGGCGGCATCGTCAAAGCGCTGATCGTGAAGGGCGGGGCCACGATGGCACGCAGCAGGATCGATGCGCTGGGGGAAACGGCCAAGAGCTTTGGCGCGAAGGGGCTGGCCTGGCTCAAGATCACGGCGGAGGGGCAGCTTGAATCGGTGATCGCCAAGTTTCTCAACGCCAAGGCCTTTGCGGCGGCGCTGCCTGAGGCAAAGCCAGGCGATTTGGTTCTGTTCGGCGCCGACAAGCCGGCGGTCGTGCACGATGTGCTCGGCCGGATCCGCCTTTTGCTTGGCGAGGAGCTGAACTTGATCGACAAGCACGCCTGGAAGCCGCTGTGGGTGACCGAGTTCCCGCTTCTGGAGTATTCGCCGGAGGAGAAACGCTATATTTTCATGCACAATCCGTTTGCCGCGCCAATGGATGAAGACCTGGTGCTGCTGGATTCGGATCCGTTGAAGGTACGGGCCAAAGCCTACGACATGGTACTGAACGGGAGCGAGATCGGCGGCGGCAGCATCCGGAACCACCGGAGTGAAGTCCAATTGAAGATCCTCGACCTGCTTGGGATCGATAAGGATCAGGCGCAGGCAAAGTTCGGGTTTCTGCTGGAGGCGCTTGACTACGGCGCGCCGCCGCACGGCGGGATCGCGTTCGGCCTCGATCGACTGGTGATGCTGCTCGGAGGGGCGGAGTCAATCCGGGACGTGATCGCGTTTCCGAAGACACAACGGGCGCAGTGTCCTCTGACCGATGCGCCTTCGACCGTCAGTGCCGATCAGTTGAAGGAATTGCGAATCAAGCTCGATCTCGTCGAATAGGGAGGAGGCACCGTTTCATGGCCGGCAATACCTTCGGTCGACTAGTCACCGTCACGTCCTTCGGCGAGAGCCATGGGCCGGCGATCGGGTGCGTCGTCGATGGTTGCCCGCCGGGGATGGCGTTCTCAGCAGAAGACATTCAGAAGGACCTCGATCGCCGCAAGCCTGGTACGTCCCGCCATGTCACGCAGCGGCAGGAGTCCGATACGGTCGAAATTCTCTCTGGCCTGTTTGAGGGCAAGACTACCGGCACACCGATCGCGCTGCTCATCCGGAACGAAGATGCACGGAGCAAGGACTACGGCAATCTTGTCGACACCTTCCGGCCGGGCCACGCGGACTACACCTATTGGCAGAAGTACGGCATTCGGGATCATCGAGGCGGAGGACGAGCGTCCGCTCGTGAAACCGCCGTGCGAGTCGCTGCCGCGGCGATCGCGAAGAAGTGGCTGCATGATTACCACGGGGTCCTCATTCGCGGGTACCTCAGTCAGCTCGGGCCGATCGAAGTGCCGTTTCAGAGTTGGGATGTGGTCGGCGCCAATCCGTTCTTTGCAGCGAATGCCGGGCTAGTGGCGAAGCTCGAATCATATATGGATGAGCTGCGGAGGGCGGGAGATTCCGTCGGCGCGAAGATCACAACGGTGGCCGAGCAGGTGCCGGTCGGTTGGGGCGCGCCGGTGTATGCCAAGCTGGATGCCGATCTGGCCGGCGCCATGATGGGTATCAATGCCGTGAAGGCCGTTGAGATCGGGTCGGGCTTCGCCTCGGTTGCGCAGCGGGGATCGGAGCATGGCGATGAATTAACCCCTGACGGGTTCGTGACGAATCATGCCGGCGGCATACTGGGGGGGATTTCCACGGGGCAGGATGTCGTCGTCACGATCGGGATCAAGCCGACGTCGAGTATTCGCCTGCCCCGCCGGTCGATTGATAAGCAGGGCAATGCCGTCGTCGTTGAGACCACCGGCCGTCACGATCCCTGTGTCGGCATCAGGGCGACGCCGATTGCCGAAGCCATGATGGCACTGGTGCTGATGGACCACGCCCTCTTGCAGCGAGCGCAGAATGCCGACGTCAAGACCTCAACGCCGAAGATCTCAGGCTCGTCGAAGCAATCCGCCCGGTCATCCAAGTCTGCCGGTGTCACGAAGACCAATCCCGATCCCTGCGAAGCGTAGTGGCCGGAGCGGCCATCATCCCCATCATCGACCTTCATCGGGCAACTCTCTATCGGGACGATACCTCTGTCCTCTCCGACTTTTCCTTCTCGCTCCGGGACGGCGAGCGCGCCGCGATAGTAGGGGCGAACGAGGCCGGGAAATTGGCCCTCCTCGAGTTGTTCTCCGGCGAAGTTCACCCGATGACCAGGGATGAAACGTGTGTGGCGCTAGCCAGGGCCAACGGCTGGTATCAAGCCTTGCTGGGCTGACGGGCTCCGCTCAATCCTCGTTAGCCCCCGGTCAGGGTGACGGTGAAAGTGAGATCGGCATCGACCCGTCGGACTTTCACGGTGACCCGCTGGCCCGGTGTCGTCCGCTCGATGAGATAGTTTTTCAGATGGGCGGCGTCCAGAATATCCGTCTCTTCGATCGCGAGCAAGACATCGTGTTTCTGAATCCCCGCAGCTTTTGCAGGTTCGAAGACATCCTTCACCACCGGGCGCCACTTGGTGCCGTCTTTCACCGAGGTCAGATGGATGCCGAGTTTGGAAAAGGTGAGCGGCTTGCCGGCGAGGGCCGCGTTGACGATCCGTTCGGCGAGACTCCCGGGAATGGCGAAGGCCATGCGGCTGCAATGCGCCTGCGTTTCGTCTTTTTCCGTCTGGATGATCGCGTGCAGGATTCCGACGATTTCGCCCCGACTGTTAAACAAGCCGCCGCCTGAATTGCCGCTGCAGACCGAAAGGTCGGCTTGAATCAAGCGCGTGTCAACGGTCGGAAGAAAGGTATTCGTGTTTCCCAGACGGCCGAAGGCCATGGTAGGGCCCCAGCCGAGCGGATAGCCCACCGTGAATACCTCTAGTCCCGGGACGACATCGGCCGCTGCGAACAGGGTGCCCGCGCGAAGTTTGGCTCGGTGCGGGTCGGCGACACGATAGATCACAACGTCCATAAATGCGCTGTCGCCGACCAGGTCGGCCGGCAGTTCGTGCAGATCGGCCGTCAGGAGCCGCACCTGTTTCTGGATCACGGTGCCCGTCGTCACCTCGTGCTTTTCGGCGGCATGCCTGGCCGTCAGGATATAGCCATCTCGCAGGTGGAATCCTGTTCCCCGGACGAGAATCTTCCCAGGCTTCTCAGGCATGCGCTGATCCCGGTTGTCTTCCAGGATCCCGACGGTGGCCTGGCGCACTTGCTCCATGGCGTCGGCCTCGAGAACGGCGGTCTTTTCGGCAGATCCCGGTGCGGGCAGCCAGAAAATCGAGCAGGTGAAAACGATGAGCCCGGAACGTAGGGCGAGAAATCGAGTGGGGAGGCGATGCATGGGAATGTGTCCTTTCGTCCAAGACAAGAGATGGTCGGGCAGATCAGTATAGTCGAATGGGGAGGGTCAGAGGGAGGGGGGATAGTGGCGGGACAGGGAGTCTGGAGGCTTGGGAAGAACTAGCTTTTCCATGATGGCGATGTGCACAGAGTATCACAAGCCGAAATGGTCGCACTTATAGCGAGGAGCAGGGCCATCAGCACGAGTCTCCGCACACACACCTCCATTGGTGAGGGGGGCTACCTCCCTCAGCAGCCATCCTGAAGGGGGTTTCAGGGGGAAGGGCGTGAGCAACCGGGTACTCATAAATGGGTGTGCGCGCCGAACCGTGGTGAGGAGGATTTTGAAGAGGGTGGGCGGGGGAAGGAGGTGCCCAGGTCGATGAGCACCTCCCGAAGGCATCCGGCTACTGCGTCATAGCAGTGCCCTGCTCGAGTTGCCCAGCGAGCTGCTCCAGATCTCTGGGGTACAGCACGATCTCGATCCGGCGGTTCGAGGACCGGCCCTCCTCTGAATCGTTCGAGGCCAAAGCGCGCGTATCGGCATAGCCGGCGGCCGAGAGATTCTGGCGATTCACGCCGCCGTGATCGATCAGGTAGCGGACGACGGTGGTCGCACGAGCCGTGGACAGCTCCCAGTTCGTCTTGAAGCGGTCCTGGAGCTTCGTGCTGATGGGCACATTATCCGTGTGGCCCTCGATCCGGATCTGTTTATCCGAGACCGTCTTCAGAACGTCCCCGACCTGTTTCAATACCTTGACGCCGGCCGGTTTGATCTGGGCCTGTCCCGAGTCAAAGAGAATGCGATCCACCATATTGATGGTGAGCCGGTCGCGGACCCGTTGAATTGTGACGTTGCCCTTGGCAATTTCATCCTGAAGCGATTTGGAGAGGGCCTCCTGCGTGCTGGTCAGGCGCCGGATCTCGTCCTCCTTGGCGGCTCGCTCCCGTTCCAGCCTCGCTTTTTCGGCTTCTTCCGCTTTCAGGCGCTGACGTTCCTGCTCCAGGCTGGCCGTCAGCTGCGACTGCTCCTGGGCCAGGCGTGCCTTGTTCGCTTCCTCCTCCTTCAGCCGCTGGCGTTCCTGTTCGAGGCTGGCCGTCAATCGGGATTGTTCCTGGCGGAGCTGCTCCCGTTCGTCTGTGACACGGGCGACGTCGGCCTCCAGGTCCGAGGCCCGTTTTTGGAGCTGGGAGATTTCCTCCTGGGCCGATGCGTTACCGCGCGCGACCTCTTGTTCGAGGTCGGTGATCTGATGGCGCACGTTCCCGAGTTCGGTATTCAATTCGCTATTTTCTTCCTCGAGGAGATTCAGGCGCGCCTGCAACTCGTTCGATCGCGCCGTGAGCGCCTCCCGCTCCTTGGCTAATGAGGCGGCCTGCTGTTCGGCCGCCTGCCGTTGCGTGGTTTCCTGGTCGAGGTTCTGCTGCAGGCTGGAGAGTTGTTGCGCCTGAGCCTGCGCCTGCTTCTTGAGTTCGTCGAGCTCCGCGGACTGCTGGGCGGAAGTTTTCCTGGCAGCGTCGAGCTCGGTCAGCGCCTTCGTGTGGGTTTCTGTGCTGACGCATCCGATCGGGGTGGTGGCGCAGAGGATGATGAACGCAGGAACGGTCAGTGTGCGAATGGAACGGGGGTGAGGTCGCAGCATGATGTCCTCCTTGAACTGATGGTTGGTGGGTACGATGAGGGACTGTTGAGCAAGCCCGGTGCCCACACGATCGTTCCAATGGCTCCGACGAATATAGCGATTCTCAAGGACTTGAGTAAAGGCGATCACCAACCGGCAGCCTTGCGCGGTGGAGATCGGCCCAGGCTGGCTGCACAACTGTAGGCGAATCCCTGCGGAGAATGGATTCATTGTTTATAGGGACTCAAGGAGTAAGCAACGCACCAGGTGCCTGCCCGGGTTTCAAACGGAGCAGGTGCAGGCCCGCGATGATACACCAGATCGCGATGCCGATTCCAAAAAGTCCAAGTCTGCCGGCGATGCCGGATGCCAATTCAAGTGTCGTGTAGTGTCCGAAACTCAACGCAGCAGGGAGGATGGCTAGCCACTTTGCAGCGGATCGGTTCGCGTCAGAGAGCGCCCAGGGTAGGAACAGCATTCCGGGAAGCAGCATGACGAAGTGATGCCCCCACGAGATAGGCGAGAACGGAAGCGATACTGCACAGGCCAGGCCGAACACGGCCGTGCGGCCTGTATCACCTGAATCCCAATGCCACCGGACGGCCACGGCGATCAGGACGAGCACCAGCAAGGCACGTGTAAGCATCAGGATGGTTCTGGCAATCGGCTTGTCCGTCGTGGGGTGTATCGGTGGCGCTGCCGGCGTGGCGTCGGTGAAGGAGTTGGCAACCTGCTTGTCGAGGAGATCCAGGGCATTGCCGAGGCTCTGGTTCCTGATACTCTCGGGAGTGAAATTCTTGCTCTCGCCAAGGCGCTCGTTGGCCACAACCTCCGTGTACCATGTCTCGAGATGGCGGAGATTGTCGTTCCAGCCGATCAACATTGTTGGCAGCAACAGGAAGAAGAAAACGAGTCCGAGGGTGAAGCCGCTCAGACAATGCCAGAAGCGTCGAACCGAGATCGGAGAGCGCTCCGCACGCACCATGGCAGCGAACTGTTGAAGCAGGAGGATCGAGATCGGCAGGGCAGGCGTGATTTTCATCGCCACCGGGAGAGCCAGTAGGCTCCCTCCCAGGATCCACGGCAAGGTGCCCTGTCCTTCTGAAATGATGCGAAATCCGAGAAGCAGCGGCAGCAGGACGGCGATTCCCACTTGTCCTCGCTGCAAGGTGTCGAGGAGCGGGAACAGGACCGCGACGGCTGCGGCACCCGCAATCCACGCGGGGAAAGTGCGACAATCGGCCTGATGCTCAGCTTCGGGCGGCCCTTGTAGCCTTTGCGCGATCTTCCGGCACTCGAAGATGCAGCCGGCGATCATCAGTAAATTCAGCAGGAACCAGGTGATGCCCTGCCAGCTCGGGGGGAGCCCGTGCAGCGGGGCGACGAGGAGCGCGAACAACGGTGGATAGAGGTAGTACCAGCCTCGGGGGTTCGTGACGAGATAGGGATTGCGACCATCGAAGAACGCAGCGCCTGCCTCGGTGTAGACAGTGAAATCGGTTTGATGTCGGCCGATGTTCTGTGGATCGACGTCAGCGCGTCGACGCACGTCGGTGAATCCCCAGACCAGCATGAGGGCCACCGCGACAATCCAGATCCAGCGAAACAATCGCGTCCCGATGCACATGATTCCTACCCTAAAGCAAAGCCGCAATTTGGGGAGTGTTTCTGCGCGCTACGGTAACCGCAACCTCTACGGGCTCGTAGCGACCTCCTCGACGACGCGGTAGGTCATATTGGAGACACCTTGCACCTAATTCAACAAAAATAATGGGCACCTCGTAACGGGAGAACACCCAGTTCCATCGCCTCTCGCTCATCTCGACCCTAACTGTGGCGCTGTCTGCTCCTGTGGTGCAGAAGTCAATCGATTTCAACTAGAAGTCACCCTCCCTGAGCGTATCGCTATGCAGAAGGCTTCAGCTGAAAATGATGGGAGAGGGTAGGCAAGTCGAATGTCAAAACCTCAAGCGAGAGGATCAGAACACCGCTGTGGGAAGAACGCTGTCGGGTGTGCGAGCTGGCTTCATACGGAGGAGATGGACAGCCGCGATGCCACACCAGATCGCGATGCCTATTCCTAGAAGCCCAAGATTCCCGGCGATCCCGCCCGCGAGTTCACGCGTGATGTAGTGACCCAAACTCAACGCGGCGGGCAGGATGGCAAACCAACGTGCCGTGGATCCGTGCGCTTCGTACAACGCCCAGGGCAGGAAGAGCATCCCTGGAAGAAGGATGACAAAGTGGTGCCCCCAAGAAATTGGAGACAGAGGAAGTGACATCGCACATGCAAGCCCGAAGACTGCGACCTGCCCAGCACCCTCCGACTCCCAATGCCACCTAAGGGCGACGACGATCAGAAGTAGAACCAGCAATGCTTTGGGAAGCACAAGGATGGTTCTAACCGTCGATGCATCCATCGGGAGTCGCAGTGGTATTGCTGTCGGAAGGTTGGCACCTCGAGCATCCGGTCTCCCGTCGATTGTGTCGGCAAGCCTGTTGCCGAGAAGATACACGGCATTGTCGAGGCTCTGGTTGCCAACACTGTGAAAGTCAAACTGTTTGGTCTCGCCGAGATGCTCGCTAGCCACAACATCTATGCACCATTTCCTCAAATGGCGGACGTTGTCATCCCAACCGATCAGGATGGTTGGCACCAACAGCAAGAAGCAGATCATTCCGACCGTGAAACCACTCACACAATGCAAGAAGCGCCGAACCGCGATCGGAGAGCGCTCCGCACGCACCGCCGCGGTGAACTGTTGAAGGAAAAGGATCGAGACCGGTAGGGCAGGCGTGACCTTGATCACGACTGGAAGCGCCAGCAGCGCCCCTCCCAGGAACCACGGCACCGTGCCCGGACTTTCCGAAATGACGCGAAATCCCAGAAGAAGCGGTAACAGGACGGCAATTCCCACCTGCCCTCGTTGCAACATATCGAGCCAAGGGAACAGGATAGTCGCTGCTGTGGCAACCAGAAGCCATCCGGGGAGATTTCGACGGGCGGTCGGATGCTGGGTCTCAGACGTCCCGCGTACCAGTTGTACGATCTTCCGGCACTCGGAAATGCAGCCGGCAATCATGAGGAGGTTCACCAGGAACCACGCGACTCCCTGCCAACTCGTGGGGAGTTTATGGAGCGGGGCGACGAGGAGAGCGAAAAGCGGCGGATAGAGATAGTGCAGGCCTCGGGGGTTCGTGACGGCGTAGGGGTCGCGGCCATCAAAGAACGCAGCCCCGGCCTCGGTATAGACGGTGAAATCAGTTTGATGTCTGATGGGGTTGCGTGGGTCGAGGTCAGCGCGTCGACGTACGTCAGTGAAGCCCCAGACGAGCAGGAGAACCACCACGACAATCCAGACCCAGCGACCCGATCGAGTCCCGATGCACATTATTCCTTCCTCACAGCGACAGTTTGTGGAGTATCGCTGTCCTCTACCGTAACCGCAACCTCCATAGGCTGATCATGAGCTCGCTCACAACTCTGTAGCTCATGCGGAGACATCTCGTGTCCGTATGACAGATCATGGGGACTTTGCGCGTGGCGCGATGGAGAATTCGCATTCCCTCGCCACTCCGCCTGAACTAGCAATTGCAAACTCATCATCAGCTCCTACTCATGGCGGGTCGAGATGAGAAGCCAAGAAGGGGTCTAGCCACGGGTTTTGATCATACGGCCGATGATCCCGATGCCGACGCCGAGGAGCAGATAGCCGATGAGCACGTTGAGGATCACCACGCCTTGGCTGATTGCGTGGGAGGGTTGGTAATCGACCAGGCCGAGTGCGGCGGTAATGTTCACGGAATAGTAGAGCCCTGACCAGACAGGAATCCAAGGGGTGTTGGTGGCGGTCTCCATCGGCTCCAGCCAGTGGAGGCGAAAGAACATTTCATACAGCAGGCTGAACGTGCCGATCGTGCCCAGCACCCAGATGCCCCATCGGGCGAAGCTGGTGCCATAGTTACTGGTCGCTTTCCAGGCCAATTGAGCCCAGGGATGTTTGCCTTGCATCTTGGCCCAGGTGACGCGGGCGTTGCGTTCGTGAAGGTATTCCGATTCCGACCATTCCAACTCGCCTACTTCGGCAAAGCAATGATTGGCGCGTGAATAGGAACGGACCGCGAAATGCTGGAGGTCATGCTTGATGGTATCCGCCGCCGGGGCGTGCGCCGCGCGCTCGGCCAATCGTCCGGCATTGGAATAGGCGCGCCCGGCCTGAGTGAATTGATCCAAACGGCACAGCTGATAGCCGGCCTGATGATAGGCTTGTGCTGATTTGGCGAGGTTCCGGCTCTCCAAGAAAT
>JBQTIO010000251.1:0-12174 GCA_052388075.1 Nitrospiraceae bacterium | reverse complement strand
ACGCCGAACTCCCTCCATTGTCCTGCGCGGCCTTGATCGCCCGCTCCATGTTGTCGACCACCGGTAACAGCTCCTTGAGCAACTGTTCATTCCCGAATCTGATCTGGTCCCGCTGATCGCGCTGCGTCAGACGCTTATAGTTTTCGAACTCTGCGGCCAGGCGTAGGTACCGATCGTTGAGGACCTTATATTCTTCCGTTTTTGCAGCGAGCGCGTCTCCCACCGCACCGGCTTGTGCGTCATTTTCCGAAGTTCCGTTCTCTAAGTCTTCGATTGTATTGGCGTTTATGTTCTCGTTCTCTTGTTCTTGGGTCATTCCGATACCTCGACAGGGCTGGAGATATCCATAGGGGACAAGAAGTCAACAGAGGGAGCAAGAAATATCCGAGAAAAATGATGGGGATAGGTCGGACGACGGAGTTTAGGTCTCTGCGGTTGCGCCGTGGGCACGGCGATAGAGAAGTTCGAGCCCTTCGAGGGTCAGGAGCGGTTCGATTTTCTGAATCGAGGTGGTTTCGGGAGCGATCACTGAGGCGAGGCCTCCGGTCGCGACGACGTAGGAGGTTCGCCCCAGCTCCTGCTCCATGCGCCGCACCAGGGCGTCCACCATGCCGTCATAGCCGAAGACAAGACCTGCCTGAATGCTGCCGGCGGTATCGGTGCCGATGACGGTCTTTGGCCGGACGAGTTCGACCTTACTCAATTTCGCGGCGCGGGCAAAGAGAGCCTCCGCAGAGATGCCCAGGCCCGGTGCGATGACCCCGCCGAGATAGTCGCCGGTGCGCGTGACGGCACAAAAGGTCGTCGCCGTGCCGAAATCGACGATAATCAGATCCTTGCGATACTTATGATAGGCCGCGACTGCGTTGACGATGCGGTCGCTGCCGATCTCTTTCGGGTTCATGTATTTGAGCGTCAGGTCCATGTCCATATCGGCCGAGACGATGAGCGGGGTATGGTGAAAGTAGTCTTCAACCATCGCTTCAAATGTTCCCGTGAGAGCCGGAACGACGCTGGAGACGATGGCGCCCGTGACCTGATCGGGGAGCCGCCCGATTCGCGTCAGCAGATTCAAGCAAAGAACGCCGTACTCATCGGCGGTCGCCTTGGGATCGGTCGCCAGCCGCCAATGGGCCAGCAGGGTTGAACCCTTGAAGATTCCCAACACAATATTGGTGTTGCCGATGTCGATGGCCAGCAGCATGAGGCGTATTGTACCCGGCAAGACGCTGTTTCGCTACCCTCTCACATGAATCACGTCGGCTGCGCGCACGTCGATGAGCGGCGACTGTGAATCGGAGGAGGGTGACGAAGGTCTGACCTGCAGAGCGCCGTCGATGGCGATGGATTCGGCCCTGCCGATCAGCTCATGCCCGTCCCCCAGGATTACGCGTACGGACCGGCCCAGCGTGGTGCAGCGAGCAGTATAGGCCTGGCGCGATCGAGGAGGGCCGTGGGATCGGAGTTCGTCCAGCTGCTGCTCGAGATCGAGCAACAGCTGCGCGATGAGCCGATTGCGATCAATCGGCTGGTGCGTCACTTCGATCAGAGATGCGGCAATCGGTTGCAAGGCTTCGGGGAAGGATGCGCGTGGCACGTTGACATTGAGCCCGATGCCGATCACGACGATGGGATTGTCGGCCGATGCCAGAGAACTCTCGCAGAGGATGCCGCCGACTTTCCGCTCGTGGAGCAGCAGATCGTTCGGCCATTTGAGAGAGAGCGGGACCGCAACCATGCTGTCAACAGCTTGGACCGCAGCCAGCGCGCTGATGAGCGGGATCCAGGACAGCCATTCCGCTGGCAGGGAGTGCGGCCCGATGTCGCGGACGATAATTGAACAATAGACGTTTGTTCCGGGCGGAGAGAACCAGGCACGCGCATGGCGGCCCCGGCCCGACGTTTGACTTTCGGCCACCACGACTGTCCCATGTGCGACGCCGGCCTGGGCCAGCGAGAGGGCTTCCGCATTGGTCGAACTGACCTCCTGATGAAGGTAGAGGTGATGGCCGATCGTTCTGGTCGCAAGGGCGCGGCGAATGTCCTCGAGGTTGAGTGGGGCTGAGGAGGGCATGGATCAGGAACGTCGACGGCGCAGGCCGTGGATCGCTGTCAGAACAAGGTTCAGTGTGGCCGCGGGAGCAGAATGGGTGAGTGCGCCGATCGAGATGCGGTCGGCTCCTGCGGCAGCCATGGCCCGGACGTTCTTCAACGTAATGCCGCCTGACACCTCGACCAGAGCGCGGTGCCTGATCAGCTTCACTGCGCGACGGACCTTGGCGGGCGTCATGTTATCCAGCAGGATGATGTCGGCTTTTCCTGCGAGCGCCTGTCGAAGTTGCGAGAACGACTCCACCTCGACGATAATCCGCAGCGCGCCTGGCGCGTGACGCTTGGCCATGCGGCATGCGGTTCGAGCGGCCCGACCATCGCGCTGCAGGAGGGCCAGGTGGTTGTTCTTGACCAAGATGCCATCACCGAGCGACCGGCGGTGGTTCGTGCCGCCTCCGAGCGCGACCGCCCATTTCTGAAGCGCCCTCCAGCCGGGAATCGTTTTCCTGGTGTCCAGAATACTGACGGAGTAGCCCCGCACTGCGCGGCAGAATTTCTGCGTCAAGGTGGCGATGCCGGAAAGATGTTGGAGAAAATTCAGCGCGACCCGCTCGGCCTGCAGGATGGAACGGCCATCGCCATCAATGACAAGGATGCTCTGTCCCTCCTTGGCCGGCTCACCATCCCGTCGCAAGACAGACAGCCGGAGGGAGGGATCGACGGCCAGAAAGGTTTGCACGGCTGCGGCCAGCCCCGCCACCACGAGCGGTTGTTGGGCTACGATACGGGCCTTGGCCGGGCAAGGGTTCGCGAACAGTGCGGATGTGGTGATGTCGCCTTGTGCCAGGTCTTCTTCCAATCCGAGCCGAACCGCACGGCGGATGTCCGCTGCGGGAAGAGGCGTCATGGATCAGGCTCCCAGCATTGCGCGGAGCTGTTGTTCGCTGCTGGCCAACATCTGGCGATCGCGCGCGAGCATGCGGAGGCGATCCTGATGGTCGGTCATCACCTCGGGGGGAGCTTTTGACACGAAGTCCGCACTCTTGAGCTTGCCGTCGAGTCGCTGGCACTCTTTTTCGGTTTCCGCCATCTGCTTCACCAGGCGATCGAGGGCTTTCTTGAGGTCGACGTCGCCCTCGACAGACACGCCCACGGTCACGCCGTCCGACACCAGCCGGAGCAAGTTCACCGTCGGCCATTGCGAGACGGGAGCGAGGGAGATCTGTCCGCGCCCCAGGTGCGCAAGATGCTGCTCGAGCGCGGGAAGCGCCGCACTGACGTCGGGTTCCTCGTGGGTGACGAAGAAACGCACAGATTTTCCCGGCGAATAGTTGAGGAGCACGCGGGCAGTCCGCATGAGGCCGATGCTCTGTTCCAGCACCCGGAAGGTATGCTCAGCCTCTCCATTGTGCCAGGCCGGAAGAGCGGTGGGGTAGGACTGCGTGACGATGGTCTCTCCGCTGTGGGGGAGTGTCTGCCAAATCTCTTCCGTGATGAACGGCATGAAGGGATGGAGTAACCGCAGCCACACTTCCAGGGTCTCGTGGAGGGTCTGGCGAGTGACGGGACCAAGCGGGTGGCTGGGATTCTGCAACACCGGCTTGATGAGTTCGAGGTACCAGTCGCAGTATTCATGCCAGAAGAATTGGTAGAGCGCATTGGCCGCGCGGTCGAAGCGATAGGCCTCGAGTTCCGAGGTCACCGTTTGAATCGTCTGGTTGAGCCGGCTCATGATCCAGCGGTCGGGGAACGGGCGCTCGGTGGGCACACGTGATTCTTTGGTGCCGGCGAGATACATGTGGGCGAACCGTGCGGCGTTCCAGATCTTATTAGCGAAGTTGCGATAACCTTCGATCCGCTCTTCAGCCAGTTTGATATCCCGCCCCGGCGAGGCCATGGAGGCCAAGGTGAATCGGAGCGCATCGGTGCCGAACTGGTCCATCACGTGGAGGGGATCGATCACGTTCCCCTTGGACTTACTCATCTTCTGGCCTTCGGCGTCTCGCACCAGGGCATGGATATAAACATCGCGAAAGGGGACGTCGCCCATGAACCTCAGCCCGAGCATGATCATCCGGGCAACCCAGAAGAACAGGATATCGAGGCCGGTGACGAGGGTTGACGTCGGGTAATAGGTCTTGAGCTCGGGCGTCTGCTCAGGCCAGCCCAAGGTCGAAAACGGCCAGAGGGCGGAAGAGAACCAGGTATCGAGGACGTCGGGGTCGCGAAGCAGCTGTCGACCGCCACAGGCCGGACAGTGCGCAGGAATGGACTTGGACACGATCGGCAGTGCGCCTTGAAGGATGGTGGTCCGGGTCTCCGTGGCGATGATCTCTTGGGCGTTGCAGGTCAGGCAATACCAGGCGGGAATCTGGTGACCCCACCAGATCTGCCGGGAGACACACCAGTCCTTGATGTCCCGCATCCAGCCAAGGTAGTTGTTCGTCCAGCCTTCCGGGACGATCCGAATGCGTCCGTCCGCGACCGCCTGGATCGCCGGCTCAGCCAGCGGCTGGATTTTCACGAACCACTGCGGCGAGAGGTAGGGTTCCACGACGGTCTTGCAGCGGTAGCATTTCCCCACGGCCATCTTGTGGTCGTCTACTCGTGAGAGAATGCCCTGCTCGCGCAGGAACGTTTCGATTCTTGGCCGGGCCTTGGCCACAGGAAGCCCGCGGAGCCCTTCGATCACTGCCGGTTCAACCGCCGCCTGTTGCATGCCCGCGGCATCGAGCGTGGCGTGATGGTCGAGGATGGTCAACCGGGGCAGTTTGTGGCGCTCGCCTGCTTCGTAATCGCTGAAATCGTGAGCAGGGGTGATTTTTACGGCCCCGGTGCCGAACTCCAGATCCACCAAGGTCGAATCGCCCACGACCGGAATTTCACGCGCCGTCAGCGGCAAGCGGACTGTTCGGCCGATCAGATGACGATAACGCGGGTCATCCGGATGCACCGCGACGGCGGTGTCTCCCAGCATCGTTTCCGGCCTGGTCGTGGCAACTACGAGCGCGCTGGTGGGATCGTCGGCCAGAGGATAGCGGAGATGGTAGAGCTTCCCCTTCACGTCTTCGTGCAGGACTTCGATGTCGGAGAGTGCCGTGAGACAGCGGGGGCACCAATTGATGAGCCGCTCTCCCCGGTAGATCAGCCCGTCCTCGTGCAACCGCACGAAGACCTCCAGGACGGCTTTGGACAATCCCTCGTCCATCGTGAAGCGCAGACGCTCCCAGTCGCAGGACTCGCCGAGCTGCTTCTGCTGGCTGACGATCTGGTTTCCGAATCTCGTTTTCCATTGCCAGACCCGTTCGATGAATCGTTCGCGCCCCAGCGCGTCTCTCGACAGGCCTTCGGCCATGAGCTGCTTTTCCACCACGTTCTGCGTCGCGATGCCGGCATGATCAGTCCCGGGGAGCCAGAGGGTATTGCGTCCCTGCATGCGACGCCACCGGATCAGAATGTCCTGGAGCGAATGGTTGAGGGCGTGGCCCACATGGAGCGAGCCGGTCACATTGGGCGGCGGGATCACGATGCAATAGGGCCGGCCGGGAGCGCTCGGCGAGGCGTGGAAGTATCCCCGGTCGTTCCAGACCTGGGACCAGCGGGCCTCCACGGACTTGGGGTCGTAGGTTTTGTCCAACTGCGGTGTCGTCATGAAGGCCGTACAGTCCGACGATGCGGCGCGCATCTTAGCATGTCTGTGTGGCGCAGCAAATGGCGCGGGGTCTCTGCTTGTGACGCTTCGAGGCTTATGTTATACAGTCGCACGCGGCGCGGCTGGCAACCATCTTACTCCAGGGAGCGACTATGGCGCGAGGGCGGGAGAAGGATCGCAAGACGAGAAAGAAACATCGGAAGAACATCAAGCGGATGAAGGCGCTGGCTCACGCGCGTCGAGGAAAACGGGGGAAGAAGAGTTAGGATTTGGCCCGCGGTGGCGTCTGGTCGGACTCGGTCAGGCGCTTGAGCTCGGTCTTGATGTGCTGCTCGGCCAGTTCAGGAACCACACGCTGAACAGCCTGTTCGACGGTCTGTTCGGCGGTTGCCCGCACGATATCGTCGGCAAGGAGGGCCGCTTGTTTCAAGGTCGCCTGCCGGATCTCATCCTTTACGACCAGATCGATCGCTCCCAGGTGTTCCCGTACCACGTCTCCCAGGTGCTTGCGGACGCCAGCTTCGACCTGTTCCCGTACCAACCGGTCGAGATTTTCCTTAATCGCGGCTCCCGCAAGATCGGAGACGGTTTGGCGGATGATGGGCTCGTGGGTTGTGAGTTCCTTCCGTAAATAAACCGGTAACTCCTGAGACAGGAGGGGCTGAATGATCGCAGCCAGAGACTCTTTGGAAAGGATGTCGCCCAGTTTTGCCTGCACTTCCTTCTGCACAATAGGCCGAACGTGGCTCACGAGTCTGGCTTCGATAGCCTGCGGCAGCAGGTCCGCGAGCTTCTTCTCGGTCCGCTCGGTCATCGACTGCAGCAATTGTTCGAAGAGGCCTTTCATCGCGTCTTCAGGCCCTCCGCTGGAGGTGCGCGCCGCCGAGGCTGCGAGGGATGAGTGGCTGGGCTGCTCCATGGCCTGGTCCTCCTGTTCATCTGAACCGTCAAGCTGATCCGTCACCTCGTCCTCTCCATCGGAATCGGTCGCGGTTGAGGTCGGGGGCCAGACCCGCCGCTTGAGGCCTTTCCCGTTCGGCGGTTCGTGCTGTTTCTGTTGGAGAGTCTTGATGACGTCGAGCAGATCGTCTGAGTGAAACGGCTTATTGAGGAATGCCTTGACGCCGAGTGTGCGAAGGTGGTTCTCATCGGGGCAGTCGGCCGGGTTGATGAGCGAGACGAGATAGGTTTCCGACAGGTTGTCGAGCTTAGTGATCTCTTTACAAAATCCTGAGAAGGTCATGTTGTCGAGATGGTAGTCTGCGATGATGAGTGCCGGACTGTTGCGTCGGGCGGCCTCCAGGGCCGCGGGGCCGTCCTGGAATCCGATGACCTCAAAACCTTCCGGTGCTGAGATCTGTTCGACCAGGCGCCGGACAGCAGGACTGCTATCGACGACAAAGATAGAGGAAGGCATCGAACTCTCCAGATTTCCTCAGCTTTGTCGAAGCTAGCAGGGGGGGTTTTCTTTGTCAAGAAAACCATGGATAGAGGATAATGGGTCATGAGTCGGTCGATTCGAGTCGTGTTTTTTGATGCGGCCAATACCCTGTTTCACGTCGAGGGGTCCGTCGCGGAAATCTATCTGCGGTATGCCGTGGCGTTCGGTTTTTCACAGGCGGCCGGGTCCCTGGCTTCGATCGAACGGGCGTTCAGCCGGGCCTTTCGGGAAGCGCCGCCGCCGATATTCGCCGCGACGGACCCGGCCCGGATCAAGCAGAGCGAACGACTGTGGTGGTTCGATATCGTCCACAGCGTCTTTTACCGAGTGGGCATGTTCGAGCAGTTTGACCAGTTTTTCGATCGGGTCTTTCAGGTATTTGAAGATCCCGGATCATGGCGGCTGTTTCCCGAAACGGTAGCGGTGTTGACGCAGCTTCGGGCGGAGGGCGTAGAGCTCGGGATCATTTCCAACTTCGACTCGCGACTGTTTTCGGTGATGCGAGGGTTGGGGATCGAGCAGCTGATCAACACAGTGACGATCTCCAGCCTGGCGCAGGCGGCAAAACCGGCGCCCAAGATTTTTCAACTGGCTCTGGACAAGCATGCCGTCGATCCGGAGGAGGCGATGCATGTCGGAGACAGCCTGCGGGACGATGTCGAAGGCGCCGCGAAAGCTGGTCTCCATGCCGTCCTGCTGGATCGCCAAGACAGGCAACAGGGTGCCGGAGTGCGATCGATTCGAACCTTGGACGAACTGCTTCCACTCATCGACCAGCTATAGCAGCAGAGGGACGATGTCCTTGGCGCGCCCTTGCAAGGAGAGATCCACCAGACCGGTTTGCGAAGTTTGCGCCAGATTGATTTCTGCGACGAAGGCCCCTGCCTCCTTCGCGGCGGACGCAAATCCTGCCGCCGGGTAGACCAGCCCAGATGTGCCGATCACGAAAAAGACATCGCAGCTGCGGAGGCTGGCGACGCATCGGGCCAGGTCCTCCGGGTCTAACGACTCTCCGAACCAAAC
This sequence comes from Nitrospiraceae bacterium, assembly GCA_052388075.1. Classification (GTDB taxonomy): domain Bacteria; phylum Nitrospirota; class Nitrospiria; order Nitrospirales; family Nitrospiraceae; genus Nitrospira_D. The sequence continues at coordinate 4,006 of JBQTIO010000251.1, read as the reverse complement.
AATGTGCGGTCTGAGAAGACCGTTGCACTGTCGGCATGTCGGCAGAATGACAATAGGGACATCCCGGTTTTCTTCGGTGAAGCCGCACTTGGTGCAGCGCACCATCCAGATGTTGCCGTGAATTTCGGACAGCTTCCGCGATCCTGCCGCCCGGTGCAACCCGTCCACGTTCTGCGTGATGAGCCAGAATTGCCGGTGCCGTCGTTCCAGTTCGGCGACGGCGTCATGGGCGGCATTCGGTCGTTTCGTCGTGATCAGTTCTCGGCGCCAGTTGTACCACTCCCACACGATCCGCGGATTTCGCTCAAACGCTTCAGGCGTTGCCAGATCTTCCGCCCGATAGGTGCGCCACAAGCCGTCTGTTCCGCGGAAGGTGGGGACGCCGCTGTCGGCGGAGATACCGGCGCCGGTGAGCACGGTGATTGCTCGAGCAGCGGCCAACTTTTCCTTCAGGATTCCGAGATCAGAGCCACGCGTCATAGGCACCGATGAGGAGGGTAGGCCGCTGCGTCTCTACGTAGGCGCATGCTATAGTAGGCTCGCTTCATGCGCAACTTGTGGGGCTGGGTATGAAACAGATTTTAATGGTCGGTGCCGGGTCGGTGGGCGGGTTCTTCGGAGCACATCTGGCGAAGAACAATCCCAACGTCTCATTCTTGTTGAGGCCCAAGACGTTGGCGGCTGTGAAACAAAACGGGTTGACGATTCGAAGCGCCAGCGGATCGTTTACGGTCCGTCCGCCTGTTGCCTCTGACCCGCGTGAGCTGCCCAGACCAGATCTCATTATCCTTTCTAATAAGGCCCACGATCTCGATGAAGTGATGACGCAGATCGAGCCGGTCATGTCGAAGGAGACGACGATCCTGACACTTCAAAACGGCGTCGATACCGAGGACCGGGTTCTGGCAAGATTCAAACGAGACTGTGTGGTCGGTGGGGTGGCGTTCATCTATTCCAAAATTGCCGCTCCCGGCGTCATCGACCACTATAAGAAGGGCGCGGTGGCGATCGGCGAGTTGATGGGGCACAAGAGCCGTCGCGTGCTGGCCGTCGCGGAGGTGTTTAACCGGGCTGGGATTTCCTGTCTCTTGGCCGAGGATATCAGACGATCGAAGTGGGAGAAGATGTGTTGGAACTGCGTCTTCAACCCGCTCACCGTGCTGGTGGACGACAAGGTGGCGAAGACGCTCGACCATCCGGAAATGTTGCGGGTCATCCATCAGATCGTCGGAGAAGTGGCGGCGGTTTCTGCGGCGCTGAAGGTGCCATTGGCCGCGGATATGGCGGACAAGGTCGTCCGGTGGTCACAGGAGATTCGTGATATCCATACCTCCATGTATGACGACTGGAAGGCGGGGCGCCAGACGGAAATCGACTATTTGAATGGCTATATCGTGAAAAAGGGTCGCGAGTTCGGCATTCCGACGCCAGTGAATGAAGCTCTGACGGCGATGATCAAGACGATCACCGAAAAAGAAAGGGCTGGTCCGGGGGTGGTGCGGATCGATGGAGCCGTCGTCCAGCCGGTTTCATTGGATCGTGCTGCGATCGCAGCCTTGCCGGCGGAGCATCTTCCCGACATGTCGACGGTGATGCCGGGCATGAAGGGGCGGGGCATTCGTGTGAAGGGCCTGCTCGACATTCCCGCGCTGGCCATCGGGGCGGATCATGTCACCTTTCATGCCTCAGACGGGAACTATGCCGCGTGTCTCACGCTCCAACAGGCAAAAGAGCACGGGATTCTCGTCTATGAACTCGATGGAGCGGCATTGCCCGATACAAAGGGCGGTCCGTTCAGGTTGGTGACGCCTGGGTTGGGCGATCTCTGCGCCAACGTGAAGGGCGTGGGAAGGATCGAGATCACCAAAGGCCCGGGCCGGGACACGAGGCAGACGACATGTCCACCTGCCTCGTCCGACTGATGGCTTGATTCAAGCATTGTGACCATGTCAGCCGTCCGTTAGGCGAATGCCATGCATGCAGGGCCTTGATACTCGGCAGAAGCCTTGGGGGATTACATGAGCATCACAACCCGTCAATTTTACCCTTTGTTGCGGAAAGCGATGACGGGCGTCATTCTTGGAGCCATCGCGGGAGTGATCCAAGTCTGGTTCTTTAAGCGCGACTTCACGAACCTCTATGCAGCGATTGCCGCTGGGGCTATTTATATGACCACCTGGGTTGTGTTCACTGATTGGCTTCAACTTGCGGGGGGTAAAATCCTTCTCGGAGCGGTGTCAGGCTTCCTTGCCGCCATCCTGTGGTGGGCCATTACAGATCATACCGTGGACGTATTTCTGCTCGCGGCAGTTGCCGGCGTCTGTTTTGGTTCAGCTTTTGCCTGGTCTGATCAGCGAATGACTTGAATCTCCCGCCAGCGCTCCGATTGGTAGCGCCAGAGTAAGAGCGCCATCCGGGCCGTCCAGTCCACAATCATGGCGGTCCACACAAAATAGACCCCGAGCTCCAGCCAGACGCCGAAGACAAAGGCCAGGGGAACCCGTACACCCCACATGCCGGCGGTCGTGGCCCACATGATGAATCGCGTATCGCCGGCTCCCCGCAGTGAGCCGGCCAGCACCATCGTCAGGGCCAGCGGAATCTGCAGGATGGCCACAATCCGCAGGAACTGCGTGCCGAGTTGGACGACTGCCTCGTCTTGCGTAAAACTCCGCATCAACGCGTAGGGGAAGAGAAAGAAGATGATGCCCATGGCCGCCATGCCCGTTGCGGCGAGCCGATTGGCTTCCCAATTTTCCAGTTTGGCACGGACGTACTTGCGGGCACCGATGCTTTGTCCCACCATCGTCGCCGCGGCGATGGCAAAGCCGTAGCCGGGCAAGAAAGAAAACGATTCGATAGAGAGCCCGACTTGATGGGCTGCGTACGACACAGTTCCGTAGAGCAGGACAATCTTCGTGTAGAGCACGATACCGGCCTGCTGTACCACTCGTTCACCCGACACCGGCGCGCCGATGTGCCAGGCGGATCGAATCAAATCGAGCCGGAAGGTCTTGGACCTTGTCAGGATCTTTCGACAGGACCAGAGCAGATACCCTGCGCCGACCGACTCCGCCATGCCGACCGCCAGTGCCGCGCCTTGGAGGCCCCAGTTCGGAGCACCCCATTTCCCGTAGATGAACGGATAGGCTACGACGATATGGATGGCATTGACGCCGATCATGGCGTACATGGGCGTCTTCGTATCGCCGCTGCCCTGAAGAATCGAGGAGAGCACCTGGATCAGGATGGTGAAGGGAATAACGAGAAAAATCACATTCGAATAGGGAATCGCCTGGGCGATGACGTCGACCTGCGCGCCCAGTACGGTCATCGCCAGCCGGTTTGTGGCCAGGCCGAGAAGCGCCAGCAGCGCCGATGCGACGAGAGAGAGCGCGGTGAGGTGCAGTGCCGCTTCGCCGGCGTCTCTGGTACGTCGTGCCCCCCAGAGCTGCGCCACCAGCACGTTAGTGCCGACCGATAGGCCGGACAGCAGCGTGGTGCCGATGAAGGCGAGCAACTGGCCCAATCCCACGGCGGCGATTGGCCCAGCCCCGAGCCCGCCGACCAGGAACACGGCGGCGATCCCCTCCGCCCGCTGCAGCAGGCTGCTGACCGTCACGGGAAGCGCGAGGCTCAGGACGGACTTGCGGATGCGGGCGGTGGCTGCCATCGCGGCCTATCCTACCAGAAGGGGAGCCCGCGCTTGCTAGACAAACTGGTTCTCTGTCCGCTAGGGTCTTCCCCATCATGTCCGACTCAGGCCGGCTTCCTCTCCCCATCACTGCCCCTCGTCTCTCCAAATCAAAATTTCTGGCCGGGCTCCAATGCCACAAGCGGGTGTACCTGGACGTGCATCATCCTGACTGGGCCAGCCCACCGGATCCCTCGACGCAGGCCATGCTCGACATGGGAACAGAGATCGGTGAACGGGCCCGGAGCCGATTTCCCGGAGGTGTACTGATCGGCGAAGGTTATCGCCAACGCGAGGCAGCCCTTGCTCATA
>JBQTIO010000250.1:0-1621 GCA_052388075.1 Nitrospiraceae bacterium | reverse complement strand
TCTTGCAAACCGCCAGCGACCGGACCTGGCTGGCGCCGCTCACCCTGGCCGCCTTGTCGCTCGTCGGCCTGCTCGCATCCTTCGCCGTCCCGCTTGTCCCTCCCGCCCGCACGACCGGCGGCGTCGGCTCAACAATCCGCGGCGCCTGGGCCGCCATTCAGGCGGAACGGCTGCTGCGCCTAGCCATCCCGGGTGAGATCTTCTTCTGGACGATCGCCAGTCTCTTTGCACAGAACGTGCTCGTCTACGCCAAGGCGGTCCTGCACCTGTCTGACGCGATGTCGGGTGTTCCGCTGACGCTCCTGTCGGTCGGAATCGGTCTCGGCGCCATGCTGGTCGGGCGGCTGTCACAAAACCGGGTGGAGTACGGACTCATTCCGCTGGGCGCCATCGGGGTGTTTGTCACCCTGTCCCTGCTGGGCATCCTGACACCGTCGTTGATCGAGACGTTCCTCGTGATGGGTCTCCTCGGTATCTCCAGCTCCTTCATTTTCGTTCCGCTGAACGCCATTCTCCAATGGAAGTCGCCGCCCGATCGGCGCGGCGCCGTCATTTCCTTCTCGAACACCTGCGTCTTCACCGGAATCTTGCTGGGCTCGCTCGCCGGCGGTTCGCTCGCCAATGCCGGTCTCTCGACCCGAAGCATTTTCCTCGCCACCGCCGGTCTGACCCTGGGCGGAACCTTCTGGGCTCTCTGGCTCTTGCCCGATACATTTCTACGGCTGGTGCTCGTCATTTTCACGAACACCCTCTATCGCCTCCGCATCGTCGATCAGCACCATGTCCCGCAATCGGGCGGCGCGCTGCTCGTCCCGAACCATATGTCGTTCGTGGATGGCTTGCTGCTCATGGCCTCGCTCGATCGGCCCATCCGGTTCGTCGTGGATGCGGCCTTTGCCACGCACCCGCTGTTCAAATGGCTGATGACGGCGATGAACGTCATTCCAATCGCCTCGGCAGGCGGCCCCCGCATGATCCTTCGCGCCCTGCGCAGCGCGGGACAGGCCCTCAACGAAGGCGAGCTCGTCTGCATCTTCCCCGAAGGACAGATCACCAGAACGGGAACGCTCTTGCCGTTCCGGCGGGGATTCGAGCGGATCGTGAAGGGACGTACTGTCCCGATCATTCCCGTACACCTCGATCGCGTCTGGGGCAGTATCTTCAGCTTCTCGCGTGGTCGATTCGTCAGTAAGTGGCCGGAGCGTATCCCCTATCCTGTTACGGTCTCATTCGGCGCGCCGCAACGGTCGGACACCCCAGCTCACGAATTGCGCCGTCTGGTGCGCGAGCTGGGTGAAACAGCCTGGCAGCTGCGCAAAGCGGACCAGGAAGCGCTCCACCGGTCCGTGCTGAGGACCTGGCGGCGACACCCCTTCGCGTTTGCCATGGCGGACAGCTCCCGGCCGCATGTCTCGGCGTTACAAGCCTTGATCGGCACGATCGTCCTGGCGCAAACGCTCAGACCGAAGTGGGAAGGCCAGCAGCATGTGGGTATCTTGTTGCCGCCCAGCGTGGCGGGCGCCTTGGTGAACATCGCAGTCTCGTTGTGCGGCAAGACCAGCGTGAACTTGAATTACACCGCGGGGCGTGCAGGACTGGAGTCGGCCACTTCGCTGGCGTC
>JBQTIO010000249.1:0-3960 GCA_052388075.1 Nitrospiraceae bacterium | reverse complement strand
ATCAGAACCCTGGAGCGGACCCAAACGATCCGCTCGCAGGTTCCCATTGTGGCGCCCTTTGCCGGCCGGGTGATCGCGCGTGATCTCACCAAAGGCGAGCTGGTCGAAACCACCCAAAAACTGTTTGCGGTTGCCGATCTCTCGACGGTCTGGGTGGTGGGCAATGTATCGGAAAAAGATATCTCCTATGTGCAGCGCGCGACCGTCGCTCCGAATCAGCCGGTCGAGGTCCATGTGCCTGCGTATCCTGACGAAGTGTTCCAGGGAACCGTCTCGTATGTCGGCGATGTCCTGGACACCGCTACACGGACCATGCAGGTGCGCCTCACCCTGGAGAATCCCACCGGTCGTCTGAAGCCGGAAATGTTCGCAACGATCCGCGTCTCGTCCGAACCTGCCCCGGATGTCTTGGTCGTTCCCGAAGCAGCCGTTCAGCATGATCGGAATCGCAGCTTCGTGTTTGTGCAGCAGGAAACCGGCGTCTTTGAAGCGCGGACGATCAGATTGGGCGACAAGAACGGAACCTTCAGCGAGGTCCTCGACGGGGTGCGGGAAGGGGAACCCGTCGTCAGGGAAGGCGCCTTTATCTTGAAATCTGAGCTATTGAAGCCTAAAAACTGAACCATGGTCGACAAACTCCTTGAGTTTTCTCTGCGTCGCCCCTTACTGATCCTCACATTCGCCGGTCTTCTTGCCCTTGTAGGGCTCTATTCCTTCCGCACGATTCCGATCGACGCGTTTCCCGATGTGACGAGTGTGCTCGTGCAAATCGTCACGAAGGCGCCCGGTTTGTCCCCCGAAGAAGTCGAACGGCTGGTGACGTTTCCCATCGAGCAACAAGTCACCGGGGTTCCACATCTGACGGAACTACGCTCGCTCACCAAAGTAGGATTGTCGTTGATTACGGTGGTGTTCGACGATCAGATGGACATCAACCTTGCCCGCCAACTCGTGCTCGAACGGTTGATCGAAGTGCGGGAGCACTTACCACCCGGGTCTGAGCCGATGATGACGCCGAACAGCACTGGACTGGGAGAGGTGTATCAGTACTATCTGGAAGGCCCTTCGCATGCCGGTCTGGACGCCGCTGCGGTAGAACGCGAATTGATCGAGCAGCGAACGGTGGAGGATTGGGTCATCCGGCCGTTGCTCAAGGGCGTTCCCGGAGTGATCGACGTCAACTCGCTCGGCGGGTATGTTAAACAGTACCAGGTGCTCGTCGAGCCTGAACTGTTGCGCAAATACGATCTCTCGCTGTCCGAGGTGTTTGCCGCTGTGGCGAACAATAACGCGAATGCCGCGGGCAACGTGCTGGAGAAACATGCCGAAAAGTACATTGTCCGCGGCGTGGGGATGATCCGGAGACTGAGCGACATCGAGGACATCGTCGTCAAGGAAGCAGGCGGCACTCCCGTGCACATCCATAACGTCGCCCAAGTACAGATCGGCCATGCCATTCGCCATGGCGCTGCCGTCCTAAACGGTGAGCGCGAGGTAGTGGTAGGGATCGTGCTCATGCTGCGCGGCGGAAACGCCCGCGACGTCGTAGAGGGCCTCAAAGGCAGGATCGCCGAGATACAGGACAAGGGGTTGCTGCCGGCAGGATGGCGGATCGTTCCCTTTTATGATCGCATCGAATTGATCTCCGCCGCGTTGACAACCGTCTATAAGGCGCTGGGCGAGGGTATTCTCCTGGTGGTGATCGTGCTGTTCGTATTCCTGGGCGATACCAGGAGCGCCTTGATCGTGGCGGCGACGCTCATCGTGACGCCGCTCGTGACGTTCTTTGTGATGGATCGATTCGATCTCACTGCCAATCTGATGTCCTTGGGCGGCCTGGCCATCGCCATCGGCATGATGGTCGACGCCTCTGTGGTGGTGGTAGAAAACATCCACCGGCATCTGTCGGATCCCCGTCACCAGGGGCTGCCTCGGCAGGCCCTCATCCTCAATGCCGCTCGGGAGGTCGCCCGCCCTGTGGTCTTCGGCATTCTGATCATCATCATCGTCTTTATGCCCATCCTCTCTTTCCAAGGCATGGAAGGCAAAATGTTCAAGCCGATGGCCTATACCATCATGATTGCCCTGATGGTGTCGCTCATTCTGTCGGTTACGCTGTCGCCGGTCTTGTGTAATTTGACTTTGCGGGCAGGGCACAACGACCCCGATCCTCTGGTGCTCCGATGGGCCAAGCGTGCCTATCTTCCCTTGCTGCGCTGGGCGTTAGGACATCGGAGCGCGGTACTGACAGCCACCGGGCTCATGTTGGTAGGTAGTATTGCGCTCGTTCCATTTTTGGGGTCGGAGTTTGTCCCCATTCTGAATGAAGGCTCACTGGCCCCTCTCACGATCCGCTTGCCGAGCATTTCTTTGGAGCAATCGATCAAGATCGAACGTGAGGTGCAGAGGGCGATGATGGAGTTTCCCGAAGTGCTGATGATGGTGTCCAAGCTCGGACGCACGGAATTGGGGAACGACCCGCAAGAACCGAACGAAAGCGATTCCGTCGCCGCATTGCGTCCGATTCAGGAGTGGACGACGGCCTCGACCATGCCGGAGTTGAAAGAGCGAATCCGCGAGCGGCTGGCACAGGTGCCCGGCGCCAGCTATCTGATCAGCCAGCCGATCCAGCAGCGGGTGGACGAATTGATATCGGGGGTGCGCACGGAGGCGACCGTCAAGCTGTTCGGGCCCAACCTGGATGTGCTGCGTCACACGGCGGATGAGATCGCCGGCGTCCTCGGCACGATTCGGGGCGTCGCAGACTTGAAGGTGGAACAACTCTTCGGCCAGCCGTACATCACGATCGATGTCGATCGGAGCAAGATCGCCCGACACGGCATCAACGTCTCGGATGTGCGCGAGGTCATCGCGATCGCGATTGGAGGAGAAACCGCAACCAGGGTGTATGAAGAGAATCGACGGTTCAGTCTAAAAGTGCGGTTTCCGGAACAGGATCGGAACAGCATCGAGACCATCGGAAACATTCGACTGACGTCCGGCAGTGGGGCCTTCATTCCACTCAGCGATCTCGGCACCATCCGGATGCACGAAGGACCGGGGCGTATCAACCGCGATCAACTCCAGCGGTACCTGCCGGTCAGCTTCAATACCCATGGACGGGACATCGGGAGTATTGTGGCCGAGGCGCAGCAGCGTATCGCCCGGGAGGTCCGGCTCCCGGACGGGTACACGATCGTCTGGGGCGGATCGTTCGAGAATATGCAGCGGGCGATGGCCCGCATCCGGATCATTGTTCCACTCACCATTGTCGTGATCTTCATGCTCCTGTTCTCGTCGTTTTCTTCGATCAAGCAGGCTGCACTGATCATTCTCAATCTCCCGTTTGCGCTCATCGGCGGAATTGTCGCCTTATGGGTGACGGGGGAATACCTGAGCGTGCCGGCCTCAGTCGGATTCATCAATCTGTTCGGCGTGGCCGTGTTGAACGGCATCGTGTTGGTGTCCTATATGAATGCCCTTCGCCAGCAGGAGGGGATGGATGTTCAGCAGGCGGTGATGACCGGCTGCGTGATGCGTCTCCGGCCCGTCCTGATGACCGCTCTGGTCGCGTTACTGGGATTGGTGCCGCTCGCCTTTGCCCATGGGATTGGGTCGGAAGTTCAACGGCCTCTGGCCGTGGTTGTGATCGGTGGACTTGTCAGTTCGACGTTCCTGACGCTTATTGTACTGCCGGTGCTTTACCGGTGGATGGAAGAGCGAGCCGCTGTTCCGCGTCCTTCAGCGAGCGTCACAGGCGGTCATTGATCAAAGGCACTGAGCGGCGCGAAGAGTCCCGTCGTCGCTCGTATGAAACACGACACGGAAGCGCAGGGTCGGACGGTCGTCGAAAGGTGAAGCCGATGACGCTGCTAGCAGACTGCGGAAAAACCATCGCTGCACAGCGGGACTTCGATGGCCGGCACGTTTGGGGCAACAGGAGAACACTGCGCAGGATGC
>JBQTIO010000248.1:0-12139 GCA_052388075.1 Nitrospiraceae bacterium | reverse complement strand
CCGACTTGAATACCACCCAGCCACGCGACCAACGACTGGCTGCCGACCCATGAGAGGAGAAAAAACGCGGTTCCCCAGGTTCCGGCCAAGCTGCCGACCGTCGACAGCGCGATCAGACGTCCGGTCTGGCGGCCAAGGTGATCCAGGTCCGCCACCGCAAGACGCAACATCGCCGGCAGTACGCCGCTCAAGCCGAACGCGGGAGGCGCCAGGAGCACGGTAGCGGCGAGGCATGGTCCCCATCGTGGATCCTGCGCGACCTTTTCAATCTCAAAAAGGACTGGTTGGTTCCCCCACGCAACCAGGAAGGTCCAGCCTCCTGAAAAGAGCAACAGACCGGCCGGGACTGCTCCACCGGTATAGCGATCGGAAATCCATCCGCCGAACGCATACCCGCTGCTCATTGCCGCCAGGATCACTCCGATCAACGCGCCCCACACATACAGCGAATTCCCGAAGACGGGTGCCAGGAGGCGGCTGCCGAGAATTTCCAGCGCCATCACCACCGCGCCCGCGATCAGGGCGGTGAAGAGCAGGAATCCGCGTGAGATGGGTGTGGCTTGACGAGTCATCGACTGGACAGAAGGCAGGAGCGCGTCGGCATTCTGGCCCCGGTGTGCAACCTATCGTTGGTCTTCCCGCTCATCACAGGCTTCAAAGGGCGTCGGATTGTACTCAACGCATTTTCCTGGAGTCAACGAAACAACCATGCTGCTCATTGCGTGGACGGTCATCCGTCGCGATTTATTTGCCCGCGCCGACCCTCATTGCTATACTCCCCCAGAACTCATCCACTCTCAGGAGACCAGCCCATGCACATCAGCGTCATCGGAACCGGCTACGTTGGACTTGTCACTGGGGCCTGCTTCGCCGAATTTGGTGTCAACGTCGTTTGTATGGATAGCGATGCACAGAGGATCGCCTCACTGGAAAAAGGAGCGGTCCCCTTCTATGAGCCGGGCATTAACGAGTTGGTCGCCAAAGGACTGCGGGAAAACAGACTCACGTTCACCACCGATATTGCCAAAGCAGTCGATCAGGCGCTGGTGATCTTCATTGCAGTGGGAACCCCCCCTCGTGGAGACGGGTCTGCCGATCTTTCGTATGTCGAAGAAGTCGGCCGCGGGATCGCTCGCAATATGAAGGGCTACAAGGTCATCGTGACGAAATCCACGGTTCCCGTTGGAACCGGGGAGACGCTGCGAGCGGTGATCAAGGAGCATCAAACCGATGTCTTCGGGTTCGATATCGTCGCGAATCCAGAATTCTTGCGTGAAGGGTCTGCCATTGAGGACTTCTTGCGGCCCAATCGCGTCGTCCTCGGCACAGACAGTGAGCAAGCCGTGGCGATCATGAAAGACCTCTATCGCCCCTTGTACCTCATCGAGACCCCCTTTGTGGTCACAGACATCCCCACCGCCGAGCTCATCAAGTACGCATCGAATGCCTTCCTCGCCACGAAGATTTCCTTCATCAACGAAATGGCGAATCTGTGCGAGCAGGTAGGAGCGAATGTCCAGATGGTGGCAAAAGGGATGGGACTGGACAACCGGATCGGCTCGAAATTTCTCCACGCCGGACCGGGATTCGGCGGATCGTGTTTTCCAAAGGATCTGGCTGCCCTCGCTCGAATGGGAGAGAAACTTGGCTCTCCCCTGCAGATCGCCCATGCAGCTTCGCAGGTTAACGCACAGCAACGCATGCGGATGGTCGAGAAGATTCGCGGGGTCGTCGGATCGCTGCGAGGAACGACGTTGGCCATGCTGGGGGTGTCGTTTAAACCCAATACCAACGATGTGCGAGAAGCCCCGGCCCTCTCCATCGCCCAGGCGCTGATGGGTGAGGGTGCCACCGTTCGGGTCTTTGACCCTGTGGCCCTCGAAGACGCGTGTCGAATGTTACAGGGGCTTATTCCTTGTCGCGATGCCTACGATGCGGCTGAAGGGGCTGAAGCTTTGGTGATCGTGACGGAGTGGAACCAGTTCCGCAATCTTGACTTTGTCAGGCTCAAGACTCTCATGCGAAAACCCATTCTGTTCGACCTGCGTAACATCTACGACCCGCAGCGGATGGCCCGGCTGGGATTCCAACACATCTCTGTCGGCCGACCCAGCAAGGGACCGCAACCCGCCTGATCCACGCCCCCCGAACGCTACGTCAACCGTGGTAATTCGACCTTCGCGTCTTCCTTCGCCTTCGGTTTGTACCCCATCCGGTCCAAGACCTTCATGATCCGGGTCTTCAGCCGATCATCGGCGTCCGTTAAGGCCGTGGCCAGTGGCTCCACGGCCGGCTTGCCGATCTTCCGGAGGATTTCCGTTGCGGATTGACGGATTTCATCGTCCTCCGACACCAGCAGCGGAATCAGCGAAGGCACGGAGGCGCTGCCGAGCTTGATCAGGGAGTCATAGGCGCGTTGCCGCACGTCGCCCACCTCGTCGGTCAACGCCGCCACCAACGGATCGACGGCCCGCGCATCTTTGAGTTCTCCCAGGACCTCCGCCGCATATTTGCGATTGAGCCAGTGTGAATCTTTCAGGTCCAGCAACATGGCGTCGGCTTTGGCGGCAGCCGGATCTTTGGCGCGGATTCGGAAGCTCTTGGCAATGCGCTTCCCGCCTTCTTCCACGACGCGAATGGTCGCGCCGTCACCAACCTTGAGCTTCTGAAGGTCCTCGAGCGCTTCCTCCGCGACGTCCAGGACAATCGTCTTGCCGTCGTAGGCCAGGAGTTCAACCTCGAGTTGTTTGGCCTCCGGGTTCACCGCCACCACCCGTTCGGTCACCAGATTGAATCCGTCCTTTTTGTCTCCCCCCTTTGGAGCGATGTGAATCAACTTTGCCGGAGCTTCATCTGCCATGACTGGTATCCTTCGTGTAAGGTGAATCGTTACGGCGTTGGCTTCCATCCCAGACTGGCCAACGCGCCCTCGACCGTTTCCTGCACCATCGTATTCTCATCTTCCAGCAGCGGCAGCAGCGGTTGGATGGCTTCTTTGGCGCCCAGCCTGGCCAGCGATTCCGCCGCGTTGCGGCGCACGAGCCAGTCTTCATCGGTGAGCGCATTGATCAACGGGCCGACCCCACGTTGATCGCCGATTCTCCCCAAGGCTTCCGCCGCGTGCCGGCGTACCATCCAGTTAGTGCCTAAGAGTCCGTCGATCAAGGCTTCGACCGCCCGGACATCGCCGATTTTCTTGAGCACGCGCGCGACATCCTCCATGAGCAGGCTGTCCGCGAGCGCCTCGATCAATCCGGGAACCGCGCGCGGATCACCGATCCGCTCCAATGCCCAGACGGCCGCCGTGCGCACGGCCCCGTCCTTGTCCTTGAGCGCCCTGACCAAGGGATCGACCGCGCGCGGCTCGCGCAGCTTCCCGAGCCCCGACGCCGCCTGCTCCCGAATCGTCCATTCATCATCCTGCAAGGCTTCGAGCATGGCCTCACCGACCGATGGCCCGATCCGGACCACCGCGCTGGTCGCGGCTTCCCGAATCACTGCGTCTTCATCGGCCATCAAGCCGATCAGGCGGGATATCGCATCGGCCCCGGCCTGGCCCAGGCTTGCTATCGCGTGGTCCCGTAAGGCTTCGTTCTCGTCACGCAGCGCCGCAATGAGCTGATCGATCCGATCGGAATCTGTCTCCTCACTCATCCTCGCCGTTTCCTTCACCCGCATGGAGCGCACTTCCGGCCAACGCTTGGAGTTTGTCGGCGATCAGGCCTGCATTGTAGGCCACCAAACCATCGCGATCCGTTCTCAGCCGATCAAACAGTTCCTTGTGCGGTCGCAGCACCTCCACATTCTTGATCTTGGCCAGCGCTTCCATCGCGTACACGCGGAGCGGCCGGATCGGAATCGCTTCGAGATAGAGCCGGGTCGGACGGGCATCCCCGATCAATCCGAGCGCCTTGATCGCCAACTCCTTCACGCCGGTGTCTTTGTCGCGCTCAAGCCGCTGCATCAACGGTTCCACGGCACGCACGTCTCCGATTTTTCCCAGCAGGTCCGCCGCCGCCTCGCGCACCACCCAGTCGTCATCTTCGAGGTATTCGACCAGGATTTCCACGCTCGGCCTTCCCAGGCTTAGGAGGTCGATGACGGTCGACATCCGGGCTTCTTCGCGCTCGCTTGCGCCCTCGACCGCACGCAGCGAGTCGAACACCCTGTCGATTCGCTCGCGAATCGCTCCCAGTTTCTTCAACGTCCCCACCGCGATATCTCGCACCGCCGGCCGGCCCAGCGCCTCGATAAACGCGTCGACCGAACGTGGATCCAAGAGCTGATCGAGCATGGTTGCCGCCGCCATCTGCGCCTCTTCGTCAGGATGTTTCAACATCTCGCAGAGCGGCATGACGGCAGTCGGAATGGCCCCGATCAGATGTTTCATGAGCTGGCGGGAGGGCTCATCATGGCTCTTGGGCAGCAGCGCCACCAGCGCCGCGGCTGTTTTGGCATCGAGCACCCCGGCCATCTGTTCCAGTGCGATCGCGCCGGCCTGCTGCACCGCCGCATCTCCGTTTTCGAGCAGACCAACGAGCGCGACGCCGGCCTGCGGATCCTTCATACGGGCCAACATCGCCGCCGCTTCCTTCTTGAGATCGACCGTCCCGGAACCAAGCGCCTCGATGAGCGCCTGCACCGCTCGCGGGCCGCCAGCCATACAAGCAGCGGTGGCGCGCATCCGGCGCCAGTCCTCTTCGTGGGTCAATTCGGAAACCAGGGTCTCGATTGATTCCTTTGGCATCGTAGAAGCGTGTTACGAGTGGACGATCAGCTCATTGGCTCAATGTCCGAAGAGTCACCGCATGGAACATGACCAGATGATCACATCCTGTTTGGCCTCCAGCCAATCGCTGACAATGTTTCCTTGACATGACCGCGCACGTTGTCATCCCGATGGCCGGTCAACAGAGGAAGGAGTAATGGAATCGCCTTGGCCCCGAATCGTGCCAGTGCCGTCCCCGCCTCCGCCCTCGTGAAGGTGGGGTCGAGCGCCGCCACTAATATGGGCAGTGCGGACTCGTCGCCGATCTCGCCGAGCGCGCGGACCGCGGTGGCCTGAGTGATGACCTCCTCGCTCCACTGATCTCCACAGCCCACGACTGCGCGCGTCACCGCCGGCGGACGTGCTCCCCTCACGATGTCGATCAGGATCGGCACCGCCCGGCGATCCCCGACGCGGCCGAGCGCCTCGACGGCCAACGTTCGAAGGCCTGGCTCGTGCACGACCGTCAGCAAGCCCTCAACGGCCCGTGGATCCCCGATCTGCCCCAAGGCGCGAACCGCGTCTTCACGAACGGCCGAGTCCTTGTCATTAGCCAACGTAGAGAGCAGGGGCACCACCGCTTGTGGAGATCCCGTTTGCCCGAGCGCCTCGACGGCATGCAGGCGGACCAGCCAATCCTGGTGCGTCAAGGCTTCCACCAGCGCAGAGATCGCGGTTTCACCGATTGCTGCCAATGCCGAAGAGGCCGCTTCCCGCACCGTCTTCACGTTATCCCGTAATAGCGAAATCAAGGGCTGAATCGATTGGGCATTCTTGATGCGCCCGAGAGCGTTTGCCGCCTGCATGCGAATGATCCAATCCGGACTCCGCAAGGCTTGGAGAAGCGGACCGAGCACACGCTCGTCGGCAATCGACGCCAGAATCGCGGACGCAGCTTCCTGGACCGACAGTTCCGGATCGGAAAGGCAGGCGCCCACGGCGACCACAGACCCCTCTCCAATCGATGTCAGGGCTCCGATTGCCGCATCCCGTACGGAGCGATCTCGGTCCCTGAGAATCGAGACCAGCGGGCCAACCGCTCGGGGATCTTTGAGGCTGCCTAATAGGGTGGCCGCTTCCTCGCGAATCGCCCAGTCTTCGTCTCTGAGCGCGGCAATCTGTTCTCCAACCGGGTCTCCCACTCGCACCCCGCACCTCCGGGATAGAGTCGTTGACCCTAACACAGGGTTTTTCCAAGGGTCAACGAAGGGCAGCCCTCTGCGAATCTCCTCTGGAAACTGAGCTCCAAAGAGCGCAGTATCACCCGGAAATCCCCCCGCGATGGCATTATACTGGCCGGAGGCTATCATGACCGACTCTCAACGTACCTGGTTCCAGGGACATTCAGTCCGCTCCGGGGTTCTCCTGGCGACGCTCGCGTTGGCTGCTCCTGCTGCAGAGGGATATGAGGTCTGGGTGACCGACCAGTCCGATACCGGGAAGGAGAGCGGGGGAGTCTTGTACGTCTATGACGGCGCCCAGCTGGCAGCCAATCCCTCCTCGGCCAAGCCAACCCAGGTCGTCGACTTTGCAGGCGCGCTCGGCAAGTTCTGTGAAGATGCCACGAAAAAAGCCGTCCGCCGCCCGCACATGCTCTTCTTCAACGCCAGCCAGGATCATGCCATCATCTCGTTCTTGAGCGGGCAGGTCCTCGTGATGGATGCGGCAACCAAGAAACCGGAGGCCTGCCTGTCGATGGGCAAGAACGTGCATGCCGCCTGGCCGACTCCGGATCAGAAGATGGCGATTGCCGCTAATATCGCCGAGAAGAAATTCATTCGCATCTGGACGGACTACGTGGGCCACAAGTACAGCTTCGATGTCGACAAGGATGTCCTTAATCTCGCCGCACTGGAAAGCGGGGAGCGTCCGGACACCTCGCCCATTTGTCCGATCACCGAATCGTCCAGCCAGTATGCCTTCGTGACCCTCCGGGGCGGGGGACTCTTCGTCGTGGATGTGACTGCCACGCCGCTGAAGGTCGTGGCCACATTGGACAATAACCAGATCCACCCGGCAGGCTGCGGCGGAATCGAAGTCGGGGGCACGATGTACATCAACTCCGGCGGCGGCTGGCCGATTGCACCCTTGTCGTATGACGTGTATGCGCTCGATATCTCGAAACTCCCCCAGTCCATCTCGGCTAAGCTGGTCTCGCAGCGCGATGACAGGTTTGCCGACTCTCATGGCATGGCGGCGGTTGGGCGGTACGTGTGGAACGCGGATCGGGCCGGGAATAACATCGAGATTATCGATACGGTGAGCAACCTGAGCGTCGGCTCAGTCGAACTGGAGACGAGCGCCAACGCCGATCCGGCCCCGGACTTGATGGATGTGGCCCCGGATGGTCAATTCGTGTTCGTCGGGCTGCGCGGGCCGAATCCGCTCACCGGCAATGACAAGGACGTACACAATGCCAAGGGCACGATCCCGGGCGTGGGAGTGGTTCATGTCGAGGCAGGCGGAAGAGTCGGCCACTACAAAGGGCAAGCCGTCATCACCAACATGAAGGACGGGAAGGAAACTGCTGATGTCCACGGGATTGCAGTGAGAAAGTAGCTCCGAGCGCTCAGCAGTCCCGTGGTGCTCGGCTAAGCCATATCGCCTGAGGGGCCGAACCGTCCCGTATCTCCTAACGGTCGATCGACCCGAAGATTGTCCGCCCGGCTGGAGCTGATCTCGACTTCCTCGACCGGGGGCGACCACCCAAGCTTCTCCAACGTTTCCAGTACAATCAGCCGAAGCGCATCCTTGGCGGTCAGCCGGACCGATGCATAGGAAAGGACCCGCTCTTGTTCGGCCTCGACCTCGGAGGCTTTGGGGTCGTAGAGGAAGGCGATCAAGGGCTCGATGGCGGTGTCCCCGATTACCGCCAACGCCGCCGCCGCTTTTTCCCGCAACAGCCCATCCTTCAGCAACATAATCAGGTCAGGAATGACGCGGGGATCGCGGAACTGACCCAGTGCGGTCGCGGCGGCCTCCTTGATGAACGCCTCCTCACTGACGATACAACCGGGCGTCGGAGAGCCTTCCTGTTTGATGCCCTTGCCCTTCAAGGCATCCAAGACGGCGGGTAGCGCGCGCGGGTCGCCGATCATGCCGAGCGACGCGATGGCATGCCGCTTGACCGCGCCATCCTTCATGGCTTCGACCAGGGCATCGATCGCCCGGGCGTCGCCGATCATCCCCAAGGCGATCGTCGCATCCTCGCGGACGGCCCGATCCGGATCTTTCAAGGCGGCAATCAAGGCATCAACGACTTTCGGATCGCGCACCCAGGTCCGGCCGATTTGATAGTCGGTCGTCATGCCTCCCAGTGCCCGGGCTGCATGGCATCGAACCACGAAGTCTTTATCCGTGAGGCTGGCAATGAGCGGATCCACCGAGGGGTGCCCGATATAGACGAGCGCGGTTCCGGCCGTTTCGCGCACAATTTTGGAGGAGTCGCGGAAGAGCTTGATCAACACCGGGACGGCGTTGGGGTCGCCGATCTTGCCGAGCGCTTCAGCCGCTGCGCTCTTGACCGCGCCATCGCGGTCCCGGCAGGCGACGATCAGCGCTTCGACGGCTCGCGCATCCTTGATTTCGCCTGCGGCTTTGGCGGCATGTTCGCGCAGGCGCCAGCGCTCATCCTTCAAGGTGGCGATGAGGCGATCTAGTGCCGCCGGTCCGATCTGCGCCGCCGCTGCAACGGCCTGGTTCCGGACTTCCATAATGGAGTCGTTGAACAACCCGAGCAGGGCCTCAACCGCCTTGGGGCCGCCGATTTTGGCCACCCCGCGGCCTGCCCAGGCGCGAACAGACCAGAACTCGTCACCGCAGGCGCTGACCAGCGCGTCTAACGTGGTGGGATCACCCAAGTCGGCCAGCGCCATTGCCGCTTCCTCGCGCGTGGCGTCGTCGACGTCTTCCAGCGCTTCCAGGAGGTCTTCAAGTCGATGAGTCATTATTAGGGTATCTGCTCATAATAGGCATCTCGTTCGCCCCCGTGCGGATACATGCGCTTGCAGCGGATGACGAGCGTTTGGGTTCCGCGTCCAGTAATACATTGATCCAGTGACTTGGCAAACTCCAATGTCCCCTCGAGGTTGACCACGAAGGGAAAGTCGAACGTAAAACTGATGAACTTGTACTTCCCGGGTTTGAGCGCGAGCTCCCGGCGCTCGGACGTTTTCGGAGCATCGAGCGAATCAGGATCCGATGCCCAGATCGACGGTGTCACCCCTGGAACCTGCCACCACGAAGGAGGAACCAGTGTCGTGGCATCGATGGTGATCGTGTGTTCTTTGAGCTGAGCCGGCGGGGGGCCGGCAAGCAGCGGCCCGGTGGCGGCTGCTGTCACCATCCCGACCATCATTCCGCCCCAGACCGAGAGGCTGCACCGTATCAGAAATCGGTGTGACATGGTTTGTCAGGGCTTCTTGGGCGGCGTCACGGCCGAGGTGACTGCAGCCGCCTGAAAGATTTCCTCCACGGCTTTGCTGTCCCATTCGGTATGCGTCTCAAGTCCGAGGATGCGCATCACCGTCGCTCCGGTATCGATAATCGAGACCGGATGATGAATCACCTGGCCAGGCTTGATTCCGACGCCCGAGACGATCCAGGGGACGACCGGCGAGTTAGTCGTCGGGGCATCGGCACCAGGGTCGGTTCCCGGCCCGCTGAGGGCGGTGACGACCACGGTGGTGCGGGTTGAGAGCGAGTACTCATTGAACAGATCCAGCACGGAGTGGATCGCCGCATCGACCGTCTTCAACGCCTCGCGATACTCTTTGGAGTGCCAGCCGCGCGCCACTCCGGCTCGACCGGCCTCCGGAAGATGAACGACAAGCAGGTGCGGCAGCGAGAGAATCGCATGCCCGTGGCCATGGCCGCTCGTCGCGTTCCTGAAATACTGCTGGATGTAGGTCACGATCCGATTGGGGTCACACTCAGGCCGCAATGCGCCGCACAGTTGATAGTCGGTGTAGGGTTCGGGTCTGGCGAGCTGGTACAGCGACTCGTCCATATAGAAGATGGCGCTGTCGCGGCCTCCGCTCAAATCGAGATAATCGAAGAGGCTGGGGGAGCGGGGATAGCCTCGGCTGAATTCAAAGTAGTTCCAGTTGATGCCGTGCTTCTCCACCGGCAGGCCGGTGATCAACGACGCCATGGTCGGAAGACGGAGCGCCGGCTTCACCCCGGTGGCGGACCACGTCACCGACCCCTCCTTGACCAGCTTGCTCAGGCGCGGCATCGCGCCGCCCTTGAGCGAATCTTGCCCGAACCCCTCCAGGACAAAGAGAATGACATGCTCTGTTGGAGAGGCAGAGGGAGCGGATCCCCCTGCCGGTGCCGGGGCGCCATGGGCGGAGGAGTGAAGCGGGATTTCGAGCAGAACCGTCAGGAGACCGACAAGGAATGTGTGCAGGCGCCGGGAGCTGTTTAGCATGGGTAATTCAGGCCCTATGTCCCCATTGAACAGGATCGATACCCTAACACGTGAATTTTCCTCAAGGCAAGGCGGGTTGTCGGGGGCGCGAAACGACTGGCGAAAGGGGTTTCCGGGTGTTATGCTGAACTCACTCATTCGGTTCGGGTTGCGGTCAACCTACGGGGTTTCGGTTCCTCAGTCCTCTTCAAGAGGGTGAAGGCGATGCCCGGACGGTCAGATCACCAATCAGCAACCCGGGAACCTCACCCGCTGCCCTGCCTCTTCTCGTCTTGGTCGCCTGTCTTCCTTGTCGGAGCCCTCTTCATTACCTCACCGGCACTGGCCGAAGTGCGGGTTGTCACGGCTCAGGGAGAGTATCGGATGGGGGACCGCGATACACGGGAAGATGCAGTCCGACTTGCCACCGAATCGGCCAAACGGAGCGCGCTCGAACAAGTCGCCACCTACCTCGAAAGCGTCACGGTCGTCGACGGGATGGATGTCACCAAGGACGAGATTCGCACCTACACGGCCGGATTGGTCCTCGTGCTCGATCAACAGACTCGTACGACGCTCGATGGAGATACGATCGTCGTGACGGTTGATCTCGTCGCACAGATCGATACGGAAGAAGTCGGTCAGGCCATCGCCGCGCTTCGAGAGAATGAAGATGCTCGCGTGCAATTGGCGGCATTGAAACAAGAGAATGAACAGCTGCAACAGGACCTCGATGTGGCCAATCGAGCCTTGACGGACGCGTCAACGGCGGATCAAGCGCAGCAGGCAACCCAGCAACGACAAGACATTCTCAATCGTGTTCAATCCAACATGATGGTCTCACAGGCATGGACTGAGTGGGTGTTGGTGGGGCCGATTGTCTATACCTATCCCTGGCTCGGCCCGGCGCAGACCCATGCGCTCCTGAACGCAGCCCGTGGTTTGTACCCGGCCAGCCCGCACGTGGTGGTGGCGGAGCGGGTGTTTACGAGCGGGCAGCCGCCGGCCACGCCGCAACCACCGGCGCCTGGAAGCTCGTCGCCCCATATGTCACCCCATGGGATTGTTCCCGCACCTGGATTGCAAAGAGGCCCGCGCACGTTGAAGGAAATCACGCATACGACACCGACGGCCCCGCCTCACGTTAGCCACCAGCCGGGATCGCGCAACCTGACGGATGTCCACCAATTGAACCCGTTCCTTCCGCCTTCTGCCGGCCAGCAACAGCCCGGTGCCACCACGCGCATGCAGCAGTTTTTACAGCAGAACGGAGGGGTCTGGCGGTCTCCTGGCTCTGGCCTGCGCCCGTCTAATCCCGGGTTTGTTCCGCGAGGGGTCCCGGGCGGACAACCACCCGTGGCTGGACGATTACCGCCCACGATCAACCAAATCCATCCTCCTATGCCCCATCAAGTACCGCGTACTCCGTTTCAGATGGCGCCCCGTTCATTTGGAGGCGGAGGCCACCCTGGTGGAGGTGCCGGGCCCGGTATAGGGGGAGGCCGAGGAGGTGCGGGCGGAGGTGGTGGAGGGGGGCGTGGAGGAGGGCGGGGGAGGTAATCGGTGAAGAATCGGATCTGGAATATCGTCCTGTGGGTAGGCGTATGGCATGGTGCAGGGTTGGCGCTCACGCAGGCACATGCAGCCGAACCAGGCGACGTCAGGATGCATGCTGAACGGTCCTTCGATCAGCTCAAGCAACATCAGGATCAACCAGGGCCTGGCAAAACCTCCGGTGTAACTCAGCAAGCAGGCGAGGCAAGCCATGGCGCGTATTCATCAGACCAATATTGGATCGGTAAAGGGCAGGGCGATTTGGCCAAAGGCAAGGTGGTCTGTCAGCGTGTCTCGGAGTTGTCGGCCCGTACGGATCTGGCCAAGCAGATTCGCGTGATGGTGAAGGAACACATGGTCGATCGTGTCCGCGAACGGAGCGGCCGCGAAACCGAACAGGACATCGA
>JBQTIO010000247.1:0-8375 GCA_052388075.1 Nitrospiraceae bacterium | reverse complement strand
TTCATCCCGATGCTAGAGTTCCGCTCCGATAAGAAGCCTCAAGGTTGAGGTTAAGGC
Organism: Nitrospiraceae bacterium; assembly: GCA_052388075.1. Classification (GTDB taxonomy): domain Bacteria; phylum Nitrospirota; class Nitrospiria; order Nitrospirales; family Nitrospiraceae; genus Nitrospira_D. The sequence continues at coordinate 8,318 of JBQTIO010000247.1, read as the reverse complement.
TGAGGATGAGCGTTCCGCTGATGATCTCCTGAACCTTGGCCTGAGCCGCAATCTCCGCATGACTTGCTGCCGGAGTGGCGGAATTGGTAGACGCAAGGGACTTAAAATCCCTCGGGTCCACAAGGCCCGTGCCGGTTCGATTCCGGCCTCCGGCACCAAAATCAAGGGCTTGCATCACTGCTCTATTTTCCTGAGTGAGCCCTGTCCCTTGACATTGGGCTGTTCTGTGGCTGAAGGCAGTTTGTGGGGTTTTCTTTGCTCTGTTCGATGAAGCCAGGCCAGCTTCTTGAGCCATTCCGAAAGATCGGCCTCGCTGACAATCGCATACCGCCGATAGACCGGCTCCGTTTCGTGCCCCGTGTTTTCATCGCAACTGAGCGAGGCACACCGGTCCGTTTCAAGTTACCAACAGCGGTCCTCCTGAAGTCATGGAGAATCCGCTGCGGCACTCCCGCCTTTTCACATCCTACCTCCATGGCACTCATGTCAATTACAAGTTGGTTCAAACAGGGACCTGACACCGACGAGGTGGACTTTTCCGCTGTCGCCAAACGTCAGTTCGCGCGTCCAGCAGGCTTCCACTAACTTGACTGTTCTCTTCTCCGCTGTCGACGAGGGCGTGTGTACTTCGAACACTTGTCTCCTCTCTGGGGGTTGAGGCATTAAGAGCAAGAATCCTCCCGGCCCGGCATTGAGAGACAGCGCGTGGCCATCAGAGAATTCCACATTTTTGTTACCAGCGATATGCGCAAGTTGATAGAAACATGGCTGTATCTGCAGGACACGCGTGCCTCTCCGACGGTCCGGATTAACCGACTGGTTGATTTCTGGCGGGAGCGTTGATGGGCTCACGTGGACCTTGCTTTAAGTGGCACTTGGGAACCTCGGTGGTTCCCATCCAAACAGATTCTCCCTTGTCCGGCGCCCCAACACTCCCACCCGACCGCTAGGAATTCGCGAGAAGCCCGACGCCCGCTGTCTGCCTCTCGGGTGTTTTCGTTGTGGAAGGCAAACGATAGCTCTTGTCCTGCTCCGCGAACAGTTCCAAGAGGATGACGATGTGAGAATACTGACTCGCAGTTCGATCGGGATATCCGAATCCACGGAGCAGGAGTTTTCGCCCACATTCAGTCACAACTCGGCTCTCTTCGAACGGTTCCCAGAGATTTGCCTTAAGGCGGTGGTCGAGAACTTCGTGGATTTGATCGTGCAGTTTGAGCAGTTGTGACGGGAGCGCAGTCAAACACGATTCTGTCATCATCTGGCCGATGTTCCCTATCAATTCAAGAGCCCGCCGATTCACATACTGCAGCTGCCGCGAGTGCGAGAAGACAAGAAATCCAGGACCTGACTGCTGCGAGGCCCCCGTCTGACTACGGCTACGCGACACGAATGCGTTATTCCACCATGCCGTGATCTTCATGACACCCTCCTCACAACAAATCTCCTGAGGGAATCTCCTGATGGAATCTACTCAGGGAATCTACTCAGGGAAGCGGGAAGTATCAATTTCCAGAAAGAATGGCAATACCTCAAAAGTGTCATGATCGTTCATCGACACGGCTGTTCATCCCGAAGGCAGGACGACCAGAGGGGACAGGACGCGTGCAAAATCCATGGGTTATGCATATGCGGAGCCAATCTCAATCACATGCCGGTCAAGGATGGCTGGTAGGAAAGTAGGGCAGGTATCAGGGCGTCAGAAATGCCTTGGGTGTCAGTATTCGTCCAATTCGTCCGTTTCATCCATCAATTCGGCTGTGATCTCGGTTCCCCCGCTGTCCCACTGAGTCAACGGAATACCCCCGGCCTTCAGAATGGCTTCCTGTTCGGTGCCTGCGGCGATCGTCAGGTCATAATGAACGCTTTGTCGCACCTGAAACATTCTCATGCGATAACCTCTCGACGCCGATCCGGAGTATCTCCGCGCTGTTGAAATAATCGACGGCCAACCGACATTTGCTGGTTACTGTTCTCTTGCATCGCTTCAGCGCCACGTGTGGCTGTTGGAGTTTAGCATTGAACACATGCCACTGGCCAGACGGTCCCAACGACAGCCTGGTGGCACTGCACAACCGCGAACCGTAACCAGCTACGTGGCATCTGGTGTCGGAGTCGCGTTTCCGGCCGAGAGGCAGGACAACCGGCTGAGCTCAGGCGATCGGCCCAATTCCTGGACGGGTCCCGCAGGTCTGGTATCGACGCCAAGAAAGTATTATAGTACCAGCCTAGCGTAACGGCAGTTTCGAAACGAGGGGAGGCATCGTATGGCTGGCAAACACACATGTCCTTCTTGCAGTGCCGACAATTCCGAGCGGATACGTGACCTGGTGCAGGAGCCCGCGGCGCCGGGTTCCACCAATAAGCTTCCAAGCCAGTACAGCCCGCCGAAGCAGCCATGGGCCTATCTCCAGGGGTTCCTGTTCGCTGTTCCGGTGTATACCGGTCTCATGCTCAATCTTGCTTCACCCGGAGGATCGGAAGCGAACACCGCGATGGCAGACCTCGTCTCGTCTGCCGGTTTTCTGGGTGTCTGGGTCGGCTATAGCATTTGGAAGACCAAGGCCTACACGAAGAAACTGGACGAATGGAAGAACACGATCGCATCGAAATTACTCTGCCTTCGTTGCGGTCACGCGTTCGAAGCCTAACTTCCTCCCATGGCCGTTAACATCCGGCCTCATCGCCCATCCTCAACGCGATGCGGGGTTGCCCGCGCAGTCGGATCATTTCCTGCGCTCGGCGCTGTTCATCTACTTGCGTTCACGGAGTTTTCTGGCCATATGAGCACCGGAGGGTCGGCTGACGGACATGTCGATTCAAATGCCTGGCTGCCGGTACAACCGAAGACCATCCATCAGGCCCTGTGGGAAATTGCCTGCGCTGGAATGTGAGCAGGAGGTTGATGGTGCTGCATCGGTACCTCTGCTGCACGGCGGCCGCTATCCTGGCGAGCATCAGCTCTATCGCCTTGTCCGCCGATATCGCCGGAACAAAGAACAGAACAGCTGAATCGGTTGGCATCCTTAAAGGGCGAGACGGCGCGCCGCTGGTTCTCATTCCTGCTGGGCCGTTTCTCATGGGAAGTGACGAGGGCTTCCCCAATGAGCGGCCCGAACACACCGTTACGTTGACTGCATATTATATCGACCAGTTTGAGGTCACCATCGGCCGGTATCAGAAGTTCATCGCCTCCGCGAGGCGCGCATTGCCGCCGACCTGGGACGACGAGGCTGCGCAGGCATTGAGCGACCTCCCTGCGGTCGGCATGTCCTGGACCGATGCGGCAGGCTACTGTACATGGGCAGGACGTCGCCTTCCCACCGAGGCGGAATGGGAAAAGGCCGCACGAGGGACGGATCGCCGTCGATTTCCCTGGGGAAATATGCAACCCTTTGTCGACATCGCGAATTACAATCGGGGTTTGTGGGTGAGTGAAGCGGTGACCTTGGTGCCGGTCAACAGCGGCCTTGAAGGGATGAGCGTGCGACACGGATTGAAGGAGGGAGGGAAGAGCGCGTACGGGTTGTTCCATATGGCCGGTAACGCTGCGGAATGGGTGGCCGACTGGTATGACCGAGAGTACTACCACAAGAGCCCGGAGAAGAATCCGACCGGGACATCTTTTGGAACTAAGCGTGTCATTCGCGGAGGGTCTTGGGCCGACCTGCCGACGGCACTGCGCGTCACCGCCCGGTTTTCTGCTGAGCCGGATTATGAAGACCGGACGATCGGATTTCGTTGCGCCATGGATGCAGGAGAGTAGGGAATCGCGTGCGAGAGCGAGTCGTGACGCTCGTGATCATCGGCCTTGTCCTGTTGTACGCCCTCTGGACCATTCGCTCCCAGTCCCAGGTGGATACTCCGGCGGTGACCGGTGAATCCACACAGACACACGCCCTGTCGCCCGAACTGATCCCGCTGGTGACCGGTGAAGAGTCCATCATCGAGATATTTACCAGGGCCGGCTGTCCCGTGTGCCATACCATCCCCGGAATTCCTGGTGCCAACGGTCAGGTGGGGCCGCGTCTCAATCTCGGGACGACAGGCATGTGGCGGATCTCAGATCCGGGGTACCAGGGACAGGCCAGGACCGTTCGTGACTATATCGTCGAATCCGTCCTTGAGCCGGGACGGTTCCTGGTGCCGGGCTATCCGGACCGAACCATGCCCACCTGGTATGGATCGAAATTGAGCGCGCTCGCGCTCGAGAAGATCGCGAGCTACCTCACACAGCAGGCCGAGTGAGGATGGGCCCGCTGATCGTGACGGCCGGCCGTCGTGCGGTTACTGGCGTTTGCGGATCGGGGTGACATTTCCGGACGAGCTTCCCTGAATTTTGAAGGCATCGCCGGCCGAACCTCCCAACTGCTTATCGAGCAAGACGTTGACGGCCTCATCCCCCTTGAGACCTTCGAGCTTGATCTTCAGTCGGAGATTGTTTGCACTATCGGCGTTGATCAACGCCTGTTCGAGACTGATTTTGTTCGCCTTATATAGTTGAAACAGTACGTGATCGAACGTCTGACAGCCTTCGTCGACGCCCTGTTCCATCGCTTCCTTCAGGGTATCGATCTCGGCCTTCTTGATCAGGTCCTTAATGCGCGGCGTATCGAGCATGATCTCCAGCGCGGGGACCCGTTTGCCGTCGACGGATGCGATCAGCCGCTGGGAGATGATGGCGCGCAGATTGAGCGAGAGCTGCAGATAAATTTGAGCGTGCCGTTCGACCGGGAAGAAGTTCATGATACGCTCGATGGCCTGATTGGCGTTGTTGGAGTGGAGGGTGCCGATGCAGAGATGGCCAGTTTCTGCAAAGGTAATCGCCGCTTCCATCGTCTCCGTGTCACGCACCTCGCCGATGAGAATGACGTCGGGAGCCTGCCGCAGCGTGTTCTTGAGCGCGTTCTGATAATTCAACGTGTCGAACCCGACTTCGCGCTGGGTGATGATCGACTTCTTGTGCTGATGCACGAACTCGATCGGGTCTTCGACGGTGATGATATGGCCGGGATGAATGGTGTTCCGGTGGTCAATCATGGCCGCCAGCGAGGTCGACTTACCGGAGCCCGTCGCACCGACGACCAGCACGAGCCCCCGTTTGGTCATTGCAATGTCTTTGATGATGGGCGGCAACTGGAGGTCTTCGACGGTTTGAATCTCCGCTTTGATGTGGCGGAAGACCAGTCCGACGTTTCCCTTTTGCCGGAAGATATTGACGCGGAATCGGCCGAGCTCTTTATAGTAGAGCGCTAGGTTCATCTCCATCTTTTCTTCGAATTCGCTCCGCTGCTGGCCCCGCATCAAGGCCAGCGCCAGGGCTTCCAGCTGTTCATTGCTGAACGGGGGCGCGTCGGTCTGCTGGGTAGCGCCATGGATGCGGTAGATCGGCGGGGCCTCCACCGTCAGATACAGGTCGGACGCTTCGCGATCCACCATCACCTTCAAGAGGGTGCGAATATCCATTGATTGGCTCCGTGCTCCTCCCTGATTTTACGCTGCCCCGACTGCGGCCGAGCCGAACAGGTTGGGGTTCATACTGCGCGCCTGGGCCTCAGCCTTGTGGACGACGCCGCGCGTCGCCAGTTCGAGCAGCGCCATGTCCATCGTCTGCATGCCGTCTTTCTGGCTGGCCTGCATGATGCCGGGGATCTGATGCAGTTTGGCTTCTCGGATGAGATTGCGCACGGCCGTGGTCGCGACCATGATCTCCAAGGCCGCCACTCGCCCGCCGGTTTTCTTCTTAAGCAGTGTTTGCGTAATCACGGCCTCCAGAGCTTCCGACAGCTGGGTTCTGATCTGGGCCTGTTGCGCCGGGGGAAACGCGTCGATGATACGGTCGATCGTCTTCGGCGCGCTGGAGGTGTGGAGGGTACCGAAGACCAGGTGTCCGGTCTCGGCGGCCGTCAAGGCCAGCTGGATCGTCTCGAGATCGCGCATTTCGCCGACGAGCACGATGTCGGGGTCTTCGCGGAGCGCCGACTTGAGCGCGTTGGCGAACGACAAGGTATGGACGCCGAGCTCCCGCTGGTTCACGAGGCATTTTTTTGATTTATGCACGAACTCGATCGGATCTTCGATGGTGATGATATGCCCTTCAAACGTGGTATTGAGATAGTCGACCATGGCTGCCAGGGTGGTGGACTTACCGGAGCCGGTCGGTCCGGTCACGAGGATCAATCCCTTTTCTTTATCGCACAGTTGCCGGAGGATGGGTGGCATGCCAAGTTTTTCCAGCGGCAGGATGACCGTAGGAATGTTCCGGAAGACGGCGCCCAAGCCGCGTTGCTGCACGAACACGTTGACGCGGAAACGGGCGATATCGCCGAGCTCGAACGAAAAGTCGCACTCGCGTTTCTCCTCGAAGTTTTTTCGCTGGGAGTCGTTCATCATGTCGTAGATCAGCGCGTGCGTTTCATCCGGAGTAAGGGCCGGATGGTCGAGTTTCTTCAGGTCGCCGTGGATGCGGATCATCGGTGGTTCGCCGGCGCTGATATGGCAGTCTGAGGCGCCTTCTTTCACCGAGAACGTCAGCAGCTTGGAAATATCCATCGAGGTTGCTCCATCATGAAATGACGTGGGGTCCTGAATCGGCTGGATATCCTCACGCGCAGCGGGCAGCCCGCCAAGAATCTCGTGTGCATCATGCCATAGCACAACGGGAAAGCAAGCAAATAGCCGGAAGATGCGGCGAGACAAGGAACGCTGAGGTTGAGGTGACGGTTGAGCAAAGATTCACTTTGGTTCGTCTCAACCGTAGCCTAAACCTTACCCTTCGAAAGAGCTGCTGGATTTGTTCAGCACCCTGCTAGATCAGACCGGTCGCGCGGCCCGCGAGGTCGAACGCGCGGATGGCTTCGTCAATCTGTTCCGGAGTGTGTTCCGACGTCACCGTGACGCGGATGCGGCTCGTGCGATCCGGGACAGTCGGGGGACGGATCGCGGGGGCATAGATTGCATGTGTCATCAGCTGTTCAGCAAAGGCGAGCGCTTTGGCAGCATCGCCGACAAGAATGGGAATGATCGGACTGACGGTTGCCGTCATGCGAAACCCGAGGCGCTGCAGACCCCTGAAGAGCCGGTCCCGGTTAGCCCAAAGCCTGGCTCGCCGCTCCAGATCGCGCTGGACAACGACCAGCGCGGCGGCCGCTGCCGCCATCGCCCCGGGCGGAGGAGCGGTGGTGAAGATGAAGGGCCGGCTCGTATTGACCAGGCACGCGATCAAGTCGTGCGGCCCGACGATGTAGGCGCCGCTGCTGCCGAGGGCCTTTCCCAATGTGCCCATGTGAAACCGGATATCGCGTTCGACTCCAAGGTGTTCGATTGTTCCTCGACCGGTCGGTCCCATGATGCCGGTTCCATGTGCGTCATCGACATAGAGCGTGGCGCCGTACCGTTCCGAAAGGGCGGCGAGCTCTGGCAGGGGAGCCAGGTCGCCGTCCATGCTGAAGAGGCCGTCGGTGACGATGAGGGTAGAACGAGTCGATCGTGTGCGCTTCAATAGCGATTCGACGTGTCCGCTGTCCCCATGGCGATAGACCCGGAAATTGGCGCCGCTGAGCCTGCAGGCATCCACCAGGCTGGCATGGCACAAACGATCGGCAAGCACGAGGCCACCGCGCCCAATTAGGGCTGGAATGATCCCGAGGTTCGCCAAGTAACCCGATCCGAACACGAGCGCAGCCTCCATGCGTTTGAAGTCGGCCAGAGACGACTCCAGATGCGTGTGGGGGTCAAGCGTTCCGCTGATCAAGCGGGAGGCGCCGGCGCCCGCTCCATATTGCTCCGTTGCGCGGACGGCGGCCCGGACAACGTCGGGATGCGTGGCCAGCCCCAGGTAATCGTTGGAGCAGAGCAACGTGACACGGCGCCCGGCCAAATCAACGACCGGCCCCGTCGCCGAGCGGAGCGTTCTCAATTGGCGGGTCAGTGACCGGTCTGCCAGCTGTTGGAGCCGTGTCCCTAACATGTGTGCTGAGGATCTTGGTCGCTTCACTGTAGTGAACTCACCGGTACATTGACAAGGCGATTCAATCCCTAGTATAAGGCACAGGTTTTCTTCAAGGGAATGAGCGTTCTTGTCTTTCGACGCCTGATGTTACGATGACCTACCGGATTAAAGTACCGCCGCGGACGTTACCCGTTGACGAAGCCCATCTGGTCAGCAACCTGGAGCACCGCCTGATCGGCATCCAACAGTATCGCTGGCCGTTGGCGGTCGGATTGCTCCTGATCGTCCTGGTCGGGGGTATCGTGTGGGGGGTCCTGTGGTATGACTCCCAAACGAACAGCAAGGCGCAGGATATCGAGCGGGAAGC
>JBQTIO010000246.1:0-3056 GCA_052388075.1 Nitrospiraceae bacterium | reverse complement strand
GGGATGCAGGTGGGGCGGGTGCGCGTGCCGATCGGGGTAATCGGGATCATTTATGAATCGCGCCCCAATGTCACCGCGGATTCGGCCGCCCTCTGCCTCAAATCAGGCAATGTCTGTGTATTGCGTGGCGGCAGCGAAGCGATTCATTCCAATACGGCGATCGCCGCCATCCTCTCCGAGGCGGCCGAGAAGGCCGGCGTGCCGGCCGGCGCGATTACGTTTGTCGGGAGACCGGATCGCGAGTTGGTGCCGGTGTTGCTCAAGCAGGACCGGTTCATCGACTTGATCATTCCCCGCGGCGGTGAATCGCTCATGAAGCTCATCGCCGAGCACTCCACCATTCCTGTGGTGAAACATGATACCGGGGTCTGCCATGTCTATGTCGACGCCACGGCCGATCTTTCGATGGCCGACTCCATTTGCGTCAATGCGAAGGCGCAGCGCCCGTCAACCTGTAATGCTATGGAAACATTGCTCGTCCATCAATCGATTGCGCGGACGGTGTTGCCGAAGGTCGCCGCAAGTCTCCTGGCGGCCAAAGTCGAGATTCGGGGCTGTCCCAAGACCTGCCAGTTGATTCCTGAAGCCAAGCCGGCCAGCGAGCAGGACTACGGGAAAGAGTTTCTCGATCTGATTCTGGCCGTGAAGGTCGTCAAGAACCTGGATGAAGCGATGGAACACATCGCGCAGTACGGGTCACGGCATACGGAATCCATCGTCACGTCCGACTACGCTCGCGCGATGCGGTTCCTCAAGGAAGTCGATGCCAGCGCTGTCCTCGTGAACGCCTCCACGCGACTCAATGACGGCTATCAGTTCGGGCTCGGGGCCGAAATCGGCATCAGCACTTCACGGATCCATGCACGAGGCCCCATGGGGCTCGAGGAATTGACCTGCTTCAAATTCATCGTGCTGGGGAGCGGTCAGATCCGCGAGTAAATGCCCTCCGATCCCGTTGCGTTCGCCCTGCATACCCCAGGCCATCTCTCCTTCCCCTCTACGCGCGCGCTGGCTGAAAACTTTGAACAGGTCGGGGCCCGCGTGGAAATCCGTGCCACCGGGCATTTGGTGTTTTATCGGCCGGACGGCCGGCGGTTTCTTGCGGCCGATCCCACGGGCCACCCGTTGCATGAGTGTGAGTGGGAAGCGCATGCCGGCGGGAACGTCTCGTTGACGAGGGCGCGTATGCGCCTGGATTGTGGCCGGTGGGTTGGGCTGAAGCCGAACGGGCTTGTGAACGAGATGAGGTTGAACCTCGCCACGAAGCCGGGTTGGCAGCGCGTGACGCCGGACACCCTTCGCGCTATGGCTTCTCAAGCCCTACGCATGCCGCTCGAAGAGGTACGATGGTTCTTTCAGGATGAGGATTTCAGCATCGATGCGAGCGGAACGGTGACGATTCGTCACCGGAAAGATGCACTCTATGCGCTCGAGAATGCGGGGTTCGAACATCCGCGGTTCATGTCCTGCATGGGCGCCATGCATTGGGACCATATCGATTTTCTTCCGGTGGTTGAGCTGTTCAAGTCTCTGTTGCCTGGAACCGGTTCTGCGGCGTTCGAACTCATCCGGGGACTCTACGACGACCAGAACAGAACAGGGGCCGTCCCGTTGGTCCTGCGGTATCGAGGCATTCCCACGTACCCATCTGAAGCAGCCTTCAGGCTATTCAGCAGTTGTTTCACTCCTGAGGCACCAGACGGTAGCGATCCCCTGCCATACTTCATGGACCCGATGAAATCGCACGAGGTAACCTGGCGTCGTGCCGCGGATCCCCCGGTCCGCTACTTTGATGAGCGACGGGGGCTGTGTTTGACCGTTCAGGGTGGAGTGGCACAGAAAGCCACGCTGGCGGACGATTCTGCCGGCGTCCCCTATCTGAATCCCAGCGGTCGTCGGATCGTGCCGCTGGATCGCAGTCTCCGCGTGAGCGGCCATCAGCTGGTGTTACGTGATCGGACCGGCGAGAGGGGGCTCGATACGAATATCCGATTGGTTGAGTCCTCCGCGTCTTCCCCTGCGGGTCCCCTCAGTCCTCTGGATTGGCGATCCGTGTTTGGAGAAGAATGTCCGTCGGTTCGTCCCGGGGATGCGTACGGTGCCGTTTTGTTATATCCTGAGGATGACCGTGAGATCGGCGAGCTTGCGGCGCAACCGTTTGTGGCCGACTATCTGCAGGACTTAGGGGAGCAGGATCGGGAAATCGGAACGATCCTCTCGCAAGCGAAGCGGGTCCTCATCGACAACGGGGATGCCGTGATCGCGAGCTGCATGTCCTTCGATCAGCCGCGTGAGTATGTCGTCAGCAGCCGCCATGCGGCCTATGCGCAGCGTCAGGCGCAGCAGCTCTGGATGCTCTGTGCCGAAGGGGGGCGGTGGGAAGGTCTCCGGCAGGTCCGGTTTTTTCAGGCCGCTGCATGGGCGGAGACGATCGTGGCTCATCGCCCGTACGATCTGGTCTATCAATGGCTGCCCTATGATTCGTTCGCTGTGCCGGCAGCGCTGACGATGAGTGTTGCCGGACTCGGGCAAATCCTGCAAACGGGCGGGAACGCGTTCATCGTGGGGCCGGCCGGCATTCGGGAATCGTTCCCGGGGTGCGAGCTGCAGATGTGTCGGCAGGTATCAGTCAACAAGCTGCCGACCTTTCGCATGCACCAGACCATCCTGCCCAAGGCCCGGGTGAGAGAGGGGCTCACACTGTTCCACGTGCGCCGGGCCTAGCCCCATTGCGTCGTACGCCGGATTTCGGTACGGTCACAATTGGAGCTGGCTTGCAGAGATGAAGAACCAGAGCGACCAGCGGGTTGTGGGATGTGGGCGATCGCATCGGTTCGCAGGAGAGGGGTCATGACGAGGATGGGGGTATTCGCTTGTGTGGCCGTTTTGCTCATCGGGGCCGCTGAATCGGCACAGGCTGGAGCGACCTCCGTTGAGCTATCCACCCGATCAGCCACCCCGGGTGCCACGCTGTCGTTGAGCGGAAAAGGGTTTGGGAATTTCAAATCGACCCAGATCAATAAGGTGATGTTCGGCGGGGTTCCTGCGCTGGTTCA
>JBQTIO010000245.1:0-21225 GCA_052388075.1 Nitrospiraceae bacterium | reverse complement strand
ACGCACTGCGTGTCAGCGAGGAACGGTACGCCCGCGCGACAGCCTTCGGACGAGTCGGTGTGTGGGAATTGGATGTCGCCTCAGGCATGTACTACGGAGACGTCAATCTGAAGGCGTTGTTCGGCTACCGCCATGACGAACTTTCGACAGATCCCTACGCGTGGCTCAGCCTCGTCCATCCGGACGATCAAACGATCCCGCTGAACCACTGGCAACGTATCGTGGCCGGAGAAATAGACCACTACAATTACGAGCTTCGGATGATCAGAAAGGACGGAACGGTTATCTGGACAGACGTGAGAGGCCATGCGGTTCGAAACAGCGAGGGACAGGTCATCCAGCTCATCGGTGCAACGGTTGATGCCACGGAGCGGAAGCGAGCGGAAGCGGAACTGCGACAATCCCATTCGTTCATGCGGCAGGTGATCGACACCGATCCGAACTTTATCTACGCAAAGGACCGTGACGGTCGGTTTACCCTAGTTAACAAGGCCGTCGCCGACTGTTATGGAACCTCGGTGGAGAGATTAGTCGGCAAGTCAGACGCTGACTTTAATCCCAATGTGCAGGAGGTGAAGCTCTTCCGTCGCAAGGATCTTGAAGTGATGGAGTCGCTGCAGGAACGGGTTATCCCTGAAGAAAAGATCACGGATTCAGCCGGAAACATCCGCTGGCTGCAGACCGTCAAACGCCCGATTCTCGACGAGCATGGCCGCGCCATAATGGTCCTCGGCGCTGCGACCGACATTACCGAACGCAAACGCATGGAGGAGATGCTCCGGCAGCGGGAGCAGGATCTGCGCCATGCCATGGAAGAACGCGAACGGATCAGCCAGGATCTCCACGACGGCATTCTGCAATCGCTCTATGCGGTCGGATTGGGCTTGGAGGCCTGTAGGCCGCTGCTTGCGCAGCAGCAGCAGCAGCAGCAGCAGCAGCAGCAGCGCAAGAAAGCTACCGCGAAGCTCACAGCGGCATTCGACCGCGCCATTGGACAGCTCAACCATGTAATGGCGGAGATCCGGAACTTCATCGCCGGCCTCGAATCGCAAGTCCTGCAGGGAGGGGATTTCGCGACCGCTTTGCAGGCAATGGTGCAGACCATGTCCGCCTCCTCCCCAACAGCCTGTCGTGTGTCGATCGAGGAGGCTGCTGCCCGGCAGATCTCGACCGAACAGGCCCTCCATCTCATGAATGTCGTGCGCGAGGCGTTGAGCAACAGCCTCCGCCACAGTCGGGCCAAACGGACCACGGTATCGCTCAAACAGCTTACCCATTCGCTTCGACTGTCGGTTACCGATGACGGGGTCGGGTTTAATCCGGCTAATTCGCATGCGACCGGACATGGACTAGCCAATATGACGGCGCGTGCACGGAAGATCGGCGGGCGATTGGCCTTGCGTTCGGCGCCGCGCCGCGGGACAAGAATCCTGCTCGATCTACCCAGGGACCCCTGGTATGCCCGTCCCTAAGCCCAACGACATTCGCATCTTGCTCGTAGACGATCATGAGGTCATTCGCGTGGGACTTCGGACCGTGCTCAATCAGCAGCATGGTCTCAAGGTGGCGGGAGAAGCGGCCACCATGGCCGACGCGATCCGACAGGCGCAGAAGCTGAAGCCGGACCTGATCCTGATGGACATCCGTCTCCCGGATGGCTCGGGCATCGATGCTTGCCGGGAGATTCTTACCGCGCAGCCGGACACCCGGGTGATCTTCCTGACGTCCTATTCCGACGACGACTCGGTGCTGGCGGCCGTGCTCGCCGGCGCCCACGGCTACGTGCTCAAGGAAATCAATTCGGCAGGCTTGATCGACGCGGTCCACAAGGTCGCCAACGGCCAGTCGATTCTGGACCCCACGGTCACCGCGCGTGCCCTCGCCTGGCTGAGAGAACTGAAGAAGGGCGTGCGGGTTCCCGGAACCGATAGGCTTTCGCCGCAGGAGGAACGCGTCGTGATGTTGGTGGCGGAGGGACGGACCAACAAAGAGATTGCGGCGACGTTGGAACTCAGCGACAGGACCGTGAAGAACTATCTCGCCAACGTGTTTCAGAAACTTCACATCACTCGACGCGCGCAAGCGGCGGCATTTTTCCTTACGCGTCGGCACTAGCCGGAGATATTCAGCTCTATCGCTCTAGGGACGAATTTTTACTCCCATCTTCCCAATCCAGAGCTAGATTTTTCCCCCACATTTCAGTCAGAATGAACCACCAGGATGGTGAGTTCCGTCGTTCTTGATCACACCATCATTCATTCCAAGCCGGCCGGGGCTCCTAAAGGATCTGATGACGGCCATCAGTGAAGGTCCGCCTCCCGGTTCCCGTGGCCTCCCTTGTGGTCCAGCTAGTAGACTGCGGGCGCTGTGCCTGCGGTCGCGATGGACGAGCGCCCGCCCTCACTCACGAGGAGGTGGTCCAGTTTCATGGAAATAACAACGGGACTGCTCGCAGGCGTTCTCCTGCTGCTGGGAACCGCGCTTTGGCGACTCCTTCAGCAACGACACGATTGCCTCCTGAAATCACGGGTCATCGCGGCCACCCGCTGTAGTGTTGTGGTGACCGACGCCACGGTACCCCGTCACCCTGTCATCTATGTGAACCCCGCCTTCCGATTGCTGACCGGCTATGCCGATGATGATATTCTCGGCCAATCGCTCGTACTCTTGAACGGTCCCCAGACCGATCGTGGCATGGTCGAGAAGCTGGCCATGGCGATCCAAGAGGGTCGGGCATGCCGAGCGATGGTCCGCCATTACCGGAAAAACGGCACCGCCTTCTGGAATGAGATCACCGTGACGCCGATCAAGAATCACGCAGGGCGCGTCACCGAGTACGTCTGGGTGATGAGTGATGCGACGCCACGTCAGCAGGCAGAAGAGGCCCGCAACGAGACCAACGATCTGTCTCTGCTGCCTGAGCTGCTGTCCGAGCGAATCATCGTCACGCGCGATGCTGCCATTGTCTATGTCAACCCGGCAGCCCTCATACTCCTAGGCATGGCAACCCCGGAGCAGGCCGTCGGCAGGCCGATCCAGTCCTTGTTCGATGCCGAAACTTCCGATGTGGTTCGCTGCTTCGTCGAGCACCACCGATCGCACGATCCCGTCTCACGCACGACGGGACGACTGCTTCAACAGGACGGGCGCTCCGTCGAGGTCAGCCTGTCGGCGGTTCCGATCTTCTGGGGAGGAAAGGCCTCCTGCCTTCTCCTGGTTACTCCAGCGACGTCCCGTACCAAGGCCGCAGAGGCCGGCGAGGCACGGGGCGCGGCAGCGCCGGTCTTTACCCAACAGGCCATGGCCTTCTTTGGAAGCTGGGATCGCGATATCCGTACGGGTATCGAAATCTGGTCCGACGACCAGTGCCGCATCTTCGGCTATGAGCCCGGTACGCTCCTGCCCACCTATGACACGTTCAAGGCCGCACTCCACCCGCAAGAACGCAATCGGGTCCTGGCCGCGGTTGAGCGTTCGCTCCTGGAGGACGCACCATACGATGTCGAGTGCCGTATCGTGCAACCCTGCGGGGCGGTTCGCTTCGTCCGTTGCCGCGGCACGGTGATCCGCAACATTGCGGGCGAACCCATTCGCATGTCTGGAACCGTTCAGGATATGACTTCCTGCAAGCTCATCGAGGAGGTGGCGAAGGAGCGGGACCTCGCCTTTAGCCTTGTCGTCGAATCGGTCCCCGGCGGGATCGTGATGATTCATCAGGATGGCACCATCTCGCTGGTCAACGGCCGGATTGAACAGATGTTCGGATACTCGCGTGATGAACTCCTGGGCCGTCCGATCGATCTCCTGCTGCCCGAATACCTCTGGCAGGAAGATGCCCGATTGCGCGGCGATTCTCCGTCGGCTCCCGCGCTTCACACGACGGGAACCCTCAATGATCCGTTCGGTCGCCGCAAGGATGGTTCGCGGTTCCCGATTGAAATCGTCCTCACCCCCCTTGAGCTGGCTTCAGGCCGGTCGACGTTCGTCACGATCATCGACATCACCGATCGCCGCCGGGCTGAAGAGGATGCGCGACAGAGCCACATCCGGTTCGATCTCGCCGTCCAAGCCGCACATGTGGGTATCTTCGAACACGATCATAGAACCGACAGCCTGTATTGGTCGCCGACGTTGCGCGAGATCTGCGGTGTGAGCCAGGATGAGGCGGGCTCACTACAACGGTATGTAGATTTCATCCCGCGTGAGGAGCGGGAGCGGATTCTCCATGCCATTCGCGACGCGCATCATCCCTCGGGAGACGGGCAATTCGAGGCCGTGCACCGGCTCGTCAGGCCGGACGGAGAGGTTCGCTCTGTCTGCGTCCGTTCCCTCACGTCGTTTGAAGGGGAGGGCACAGCGCGGACGCCGGTTCGAACGGTCGGAGCCGTGGTCGACATCACCGACCACAAACGTGCGATGGAGCACTTGCGCGACGCCTCGAAGCTGGAGGCGATCGGCACGCTGGCCGGCGGCATTGCGCACGAGCTCAACAATCGACTCACCGCCGTGCTCGGCTTCAGCGAGCTGGCTCTTCCCCTACTCACGTCCGACGGCAAGGCCCGCCGCCATCTCCAGCAGGTCGTCACCGCGGGGCGAAAGTCCCGCGAGCTGGTCCATCAGCTGCTGACATTCAGCCGGCAGAGCGATCAAGTCCGGCGCCCGCTCTCGCTCCACCTGCTGGTGAAAGAATCGCTCAAGCTGTTGCGCCCCACGATCCCGTCCTGGGTCGAGCTGCGCGAACGGATCGCCGGCTCGACCCGCCCCATCTCGGCCGACATGACGCAGATGCATCAGATGATCCTGAACCTGGTGGAGAACGCCCTGCACGCCATGAGCAGAACCGGCGGAGTGCTCGATATCCAGCTCCAGGACAAAGAGGTCGCCGCCGATCAGGTGACACCTGCCGGCACACTGACGGCAGGGTGTTATGCCTGCCTGATGGTTCGAGATTCCGGCGAAGGCATGGAACCGGAGCTCGCCCACCGACTCTTCGACCCGTTCCCCATGACGAAGTCGTCCGGCCAGGAACGGGAAATGGGTCTCGCCGTCGTCCATGAGATCGTAACCGCACACGGCGGCACCGTCCTGGTCGAGAGCGAGATCGGAATCGGCACGACGGTATCCGTGTATTTCCCCGCGCTGCCCTCTCGCGCCTCGGCGGCTCCCGTACGGGACGAACCGCTCCCTCGCGGACATGAATGCGTGCTGTTCGTCGACGATGAGCAGTCTCTGGCCCGGTTTGGAGGCGAGATGCTGGAGTCGCTCGGATACTTTCCCGTGGTGCGCCGGAACGCGGCAGAGGCGTTGGAGGCGTTCCGCATCGCTCCTCAACGATTCGACCTGTTGATCACGGATCAGACGATGCCAGAGATGAACGGGGATCTGCTTGCCCGCGAATGCCAGCGGTTGAGGCCGGATCTCCCCGTCATCCTCTGTGCCGGCTCGGACCAGACCCTGTCCGAAGCCGAAGCCCGCCTGCTTGGAGTGACCGAGTTCGTCCTGAAACCGCTGACGCTGCACGATCTCGCGCTCACGATCCGGCGGGTCCTGGATCTCCCCGCGCCGCCCCCCCGGTCGAGCCCTATCCATTCGAGCCGGCATCCCGAGCCAGCCACGTTGCTGATCGAGGAATCAGATGCCATCGGTACTCGTCATTGATGATGAGGAGCAGGTTCGGCAGCTCATCCGGGAAACCCTGGAGCAGGCCGGTTACGACGTCGAGGAGGCTTGCGACGGCAAAGAGGGTCTGAAACGGTATCGAACCAGACCGGCCGACCTGGTCATCATGGACATCCTGATGCCCGATCAGGACGGCCTGGAGAGCATCATGACGCTTGACCGTGAATTTCCGATGTGCCGCGTGATTGCCATCACCGGAGGTAGCGACGTGATCGGTATGTTGAATTTCCTGGATGTCGCGAAGATGCTGGGTGCCCGGCGGACCCTTCAGAAACCGTTCGAGGTGAAGGCCCTGCTCGACGCGGTTGCCGCGGAGATACCCGCATGAGTCGTGGCGCGGGAAGCGTTTCGAATTTCGGGTTACGAGTTGCAAGTTATTCTGATACTCTTTCTCGAAACTTGGAACCTGAAACCCGGAACTCGAAACTTACAAACCGAAACTTTCAGCCCATCTCAACGGGGTCTACGTCGACGACGAACTTGATCTCTCCCTTCCGATACTCACGTTCCATGCTCTCGACCGACTCATGGATCCGGCGGCAAAGGAGAGTACGGTCGGCTCCCTTCACGAGAAGCTGATGCCGGTGGTGCCCTTTCGGTCGAAGACCCATCGTCGGGACAGGCCCTAAGATCATGACTGGTTCCTGTCCAACGTGTGACTGCTCGAGACTCTTCCTCCACCGCTTCGCGGCCGTTTCAACCACTCGTAAATCCTTGCCGGACACCGAGAGGCGGGCCAGATGACAGGCCGGCGGATAACTCAGCAGCCGACGCCCCGTCATTTCTTCGTCGTAGAACCGTTTCGGCTCACTCGTTAGCAGGGCTTGCACTGCATGATGAGCGGGCAACCAAGTCTGCAGCATCACCCGGCCCCCCTCGCACGCAGGACGCGCTACGCTCGCGGCGTCGACCAACAAGTGATAGGTCCGCTCGGCCGCGCGAAAGTCCGGGACATGCAATCCGGAATCTGCCTGGAGGATTCCCACCAATCCCCGGCTCGGTATCGGTTCCCTTTGAAACAACGCCTGCGTTCCGATGAGGATATCCCACGCCCCTCCGTCGACCCCATCCCATAAACGGCGGGCGGAGGCCGATCGGCGGAGCGTATCGCCATCGAACCGCGCGATCCTGGCATGGGGAAACAGCCGTCTGGCTTCCATCTCCACCCGTTCAGTTCCTTCGCCGACAGGAGTTAAGCGAGCGGCTCGGCAGTTCGGACAGGAGTCCGGTAAGGGAGTTCCGATCCCGCAGTAACGGCACATGAGCCTGCCCACCTCCCGGTAGTAGGCGAGCGCGACCGCACAGGAGACACAGCGCGGCACCCCGCCGCAGTCTCGACAGACCAGCGCCCCTGCGTAGCCTTTTCGATTGAGGAAGAGAAGCACCCCTGTCTTGTGCTCCATGGCCTCGCGCATGGCCGCCACGAGCCTCCCGCTGAACAGCGTGCCTCCTGGTTCATCGTGCAGATCGATGAGCTCGAAAGCCGGTTGACGGGCGGCTTCCGGTTGAACGGTATACGCTTCAGCGCCGGTATCCATTCTCGCCTCTAACGATGGGTGAGCGGATGCGAGCACGAGGAGCGCCTGCTCGCCTTCGGCTCTCAAGCAGGCTGCGTCTCGGGCATGATACCGAGGCTCCTGCGGCTCCTTGAACGCCGGGTCATCTTCGCCGTCCACCCAGATCAGGCCGATGGATCGCAGCGGCGTGAAGATCGCGGACCGTGTCCCGACGACGATCGACGGAATGCCCTCCGCCTGCGCCCGCGAATCGTGGCCCGAGGAGGGAGGGAGCAGAATCAGTGGGGCCTTGGTCAGGGTCGAAAGCCGCTGTCTCAACCATTGCGCCTTGGCGACCTCGCCGGCAAGAATCAGCACCGACTTGTTCAGCGCATGCGCCTGTTGGATCGCGCCAGCAAGCCGGCTCACTCTGTGCTCCCAAGGCGCATGGAGGACAATTCTTCTTCCCTGGTTGGCTCGAAGGCATTCGGCGACGCGTGCCATCCAGAGCGGGTCTGCGTCACAAAACGCTCCACCGAGCGAGGTCCGGCTTCGGGGCGCGCTTCGCGCCGCGACGTCGCCGGTCGTCCGCAAGCTTTGGCCGGAGCCATTCACCTCGCTATCGTCCGCTGCCGCAACGGTTATCCAAGACCTCTTTTCAAGGGCCTCGACTGCCTGCCGATCGGTTCGATTTCTGGATTGGCGCAAAGTGGAGCAGAGTACTCCTCTGGATCGCCGGGCGATCCGCGTAAGGGTGGGTCGGAGGTCCTCGGGGCAACTCCCGGCATCATTCGCGGCGCGACCCTGATCGGTCACGACATAGCGCAAGGATGTAGCACGAGGCGTTGGATTCGCAGAAAAGATGAGCCGAAGGCACTGGCCCCACGGAGCGACATACCGTTCTGCGATCTTGCGGGATAATTCGAACAGGAGGGGAGAAATCTCGGCCTCTCCGGTACCCTTGACCAGGGAACGAATCTCTTTGAGCGCGGCGGCGGTGATCCCTGCCGGGGGATGATCGCTCAGGGAGACGACCGCCCCCTCCATGGTCGCTCGCCCAAACGGGACGAGGACCCGATGGCCAATCCCAACCGTCCTCGCCAGAGCCATAGGAACGAGATAGGTGAACGTCCTGGCAATATGGCGGGGGACGATTACGTCGGCATACAGGGCCTGGGTCGGAGGTGGAACAGCGGGTTGATCATCGAGCGACATGCGTCATTGTAACAGCGTGAGAAACGGGAGGACAACGCAAACGAGAGAGGATGATCAGGCGGTCGGTTGATGGAGAAGGAGAAGAAGGATTCCCCTGAGGATTGTCTGTCGCGGCGGGATTCATGCCTACATGAATCCCGCCCGAACGACGGTGCTAGTTGCCCGCTGTGCTGGCCGGCTGGTTCGAATCCTGGGCCGCGGTATCCGGCGAAGGAGTCCTGCCGGTATCGGAGGCGTTGGCAGAACCGGACCCCTCCGTCGTGGGAACTCGCGGAGGTTCGGTCACCGACAGGGTGCCGCGTCCGGCCGCCCTTGAGTCGTCCACGGACACGGCCGGTTGGTCGCCGCCCCCACGTGCGCTCAGGCTCGAAGGATCGCTGTGGAGCATCTGGACCTGACCGGGCACCTCAGGTTTTGACCCCTGCGAATCGTACTCCGGCGCATAGAGCAGAATCTCCACTCGACGGTTCTTCGTGCGGCCTTCCTCGATCGCATTGCTCGCCGCCGGCTTGCTGTCGCCGTACCCTGCGGAGCTCAGCCTGGCCGAATCCATTCCTCCCTTCTCCACGAGATACCGAACGACCCCGCTCGCACGCGCTTTGGACAATTCCCAGTTGCTCGGATACCGCGACTTCAGCGTGGGGCCGATCTCGACGTTGTCCGTGTGTCCTTCCACTCGGATCAGCCTGGTATCGCCGCTGGCCTGCAGATATTCGATCAGCTGGTCCAAGGCCTTATAGCTCTCAGGCTTGATCGCCGCTTCGCCCGAATCATAGTGGAGAAAACTGGGCAGCTCGCTCAGGGTAATGCGGCTTTGACCGGACGCATCCTGCACCCGCGCCTTGCTGGCTACCAGATCCGCCGGCAGGGAAGCGGCCACGGCCTGTTCCGTCTTCGCCGGGCTTGACTGAGGCTGCGAGTTCGGCGGGAGCTCTACCGGTTGAACGACCGGAGCCAAGAATCCGACAAGCTTGTACCGGTCCCCTTTATATACCCGGGTACTGGCCTTGATGATTCTTGCCGTCGCCGTGCGGTCCTCCATCGACAGGACTTTGAGCTGTCCGATCTTCTTCGGGGGAAGTCCCGCACTGTGGCGGTGAAGGTCCAGGAGGTGGCCGGGCTTGAGTCCGTCTTCCCGCCCTCGATCCAGGTACACTACATCGGCCTGGGAGACGAGCGTCATGGACCTGTCGGCCTGGAGCTCCACGATCATACCGCTGAGATCGGCAACCTCCGCTGTCTGGCTGCCGTGCTCGCTCGGTTGGGGAGCAGCGTAACGAACCACGGGATCCCCTGGAGTGATCGCGCTGTAGCTGATGATCGTTTCCGCGGGCGTTAAGGCGTGGCCCGTGTCCGTCACCTTCACGATGGCCACGCGAATCGTGACAAAGCCGAGATAGTCTTGTGTGAGGGGGTGGAAGACCTTGCGCACCCGCCGATAAACGGTAAAGAGGTCGCCGACCGCCACATCCATGGGGTTGTCGAGCTTGAGATAGAGCGCATCCCCTCTGCCCGTAAGCATTCGATTGCCCGTCGTCTGATTGTCCCCTGTGATCAAATTGACGATGCCGTCACGCGAGGTGGTCTTTTGGATGGCGCCGCTCGCGAAGGTCAGGGCGGCCTCACCCATGCGAACCGAACCGGCGTCCAGGATCTGGGCCTGCGCCGTCTGTGCTGAAAAGCCGATACCGAACGAGAGCGTAAGAATGAGCGGTGTGAGAGTTTTCATAGATAGTGATTCCTTTTCGAGGGAAGTACCGTTTTCAAAACCATAGCAAATGTCGCTGTATTGTCAAGAATTTGAGCCGATTCGACAGGGTTTGACGTCGATTTTCAGCAGGTGCTATGGTGGCCGTGGAAGGATTGGCATTACCGATGAAGGATCATCACGATCGAAGCCCCGACATCCTGCCGGCTACCAGGAAGAAACCGCGGATCGAGACCCAGATCCACCGGCGCCGAACGGTGAGGGTGCGTTCTCCCCTGGAAGCAGAATGGGACATCTCGCAGGGAGAGCCACCCGGCCGGTTGCGGACGCCGCCGCCATCGAATCCCTCTGATTCGTCTCGGCGCCCGAAGGGGGCCGAAGGCAAGACCAGGCAGTAGTGTGGTCGTGTGGATCTCCGGCCTTTATGTTCACCGTCTGCCGTGGCGGTGAAGCAGGGAACTGTCCGCCTATGCACGTCTCAGGAGGAACCTCTCCTGGGGCTTTCGGGGCTGTCTCCATTAGGTCCTTTGTTCGCTTGCTATCGCCAAGACCCTAGCACTAAGATCCTGGAATATTCTTTCCAGGTCAATGCCTTGTGAGGCGACGCCGATGAGTGGCTCGGATCTTCTGCTCGACTACTTGACCAAGTTTTTTCCGATCCTTCTGTTTATTTTCGTTGCTCTGGCATTCGGGGTCGTCACCCTGGTGGTCAGCTACTTCCTGCAACCCAGATATCCGGAGCCGGAGAAACTTTCTGCTTACGAGTGCGGTTCTGAACCGTTCTCCGATGCCCGCATGCCGTTTCCGGTCCGCTATTACATTTTTGCCATGCTGTTCGTTATCTTTGATATCGAAGTGATCTTTCTTTACCCTTGGGCAGTCTCGTTTACGAAGATCGGCTTGATTGGACTGGTCGAAATGCTCATCTTTATCGCCTTGTTTCTTGTGGCCTACATCTACGCCTGGAGGAAAGGCGCTCTGGAGTGGGATTGAGGTCGTTATGGGACTGATCCAATTAGGACGTCATGACAAGGACGGCGCCCCCGATGTCATCACCGGCACCGTTGAAAAGGCGGTGAATTGGGCGAGAAAGGGCTCGCTCTGGCCCATGACGTTCGGGCTGGCCTGCTGCGCCATCGAGATGATCGCCGCAGTCTCTTCGCGGTACGACATGGACCGGTTCGGGGCCGGAGTGTTCCGGGCGTCGCCGCGACAGTCCGACCTGATGATCGTCGCCGGGACGGTGTGTCGACGCATGGCGCCCGTGATTCGAAAAATTTACGATCAGATGCCGGAACCCAAATATGTCATCGCCATGGGGTCTTGCGCCACATCCGGAAACATCTACGACAGCTACAGCGTGGTGCAGGGGGTCGATCGGTTTGTGCCGGTCGACATTTACGTGCCCGGCTGCCCCCCGACGCCGGAAGCCCTCTTTGACGGCATCTTGAAGCTGCAAGAGCGCATCATGCAGAAACGGGTGTTCGTGGCTCAGCCTGACCAGGTGAAGGCCAGTTTGAAGGTTTGATCGTACCCGAGATTATGAATCAGTTGATCCAACGGCTTCAGGAAACCTTCTCGACCGGTTTCGTCGGTGCAGCGGAGTGGCGGGGCGATGTGGCGGTGACGGTCACCCGCGACAGACTGCACGAGGTCGCCCAGTTTCTTCATGACGATCCGGGGATGGATTTCGATTATATCGTCCACGTGAGTTCGGTGGATTGGCCCGACGATGAAGAGCGATTCGAGGTAGTGTGGGAGTTCTACTCCATCCGGAAGCGCCACCGCATCCGGCTCAAGACGAGGGTGCCGGAATCGGATTGCGTGGTGGATTCCCTGACGGACCTGTGGAAGGGGGCAGAGTTCATGGAGCGTGAAGTCTACGACATGATGGGAATCCGGTTTCGGAATCACCCGGACCTCCGCCGGATCCTGCTGCCGGACGACTACACCGAAGGCTTCCCCTTGCGGAAAGACTTCCCGCTTCGCGGCAAAGGCTGGCGGGACACCTTCGATTTCCTCGACGAAGTCCCCCGATAGAGACCTACTGACCATGGCATTCGAAGATCAGAGAACCACCGTCTATAAGGTCAATCCGGAGCAC
The DNA here is from genome assembly GCA_052388075.1 of Nitrospiraceae bacterium. Classification (GTDB taxonomy): domain Bacteria; phylum Nitrospirota; class Nitrospiria; order Nitrospirales; family Nitrospiraceae; genus Nitrospira_D. The sequence goes on along the minus strand of JBQTIO010000245.1, from coordinate 9,023 downwards.
CCGGAGAGCGAGACACTTCCGACTTTGCGCTCGGAGGAACTCCTGCTCAACATGGGTCCCCAACATCCCAGCACGCACGGAGTGCTCAAGGTCATTCTCGAATTGGAAGGAGAGCGGTTGGTGAAGTCCACGCCGGTCATGGGGTATCTCCATCGCGGCGTCGAAAAGCTCGCCGAGGATGGCACCTATCACCAGTTCATTCCCCATACGGACCGGCTCGACTACGTCTGCGCGATGTACAACAATTTCGCCTACTGCCGCGCCGTCGAAAAACTCCTCAACCTCCAGGTTCCGGAACGGGCCGAGTACCTGCGCACCATCGTGGCGGAAGTTCAGCGCATCATCGGCCACCAATTCTGGCTGGGGACGCAGGCGCTCGATATCGGGGCCATGACGGTGTTCTTCTATTGCTTCCGCGATCGCGAAGTGCTCCTCGATTGGTTCGACGAGCTCTGCGGCGCCCGTCTCACGACCAGCTGGTATCGCATCGGCGGGGTGGAACGCGACCTGACCCCTTCTTTGATCGCCAAGCTGAAACAGTTTCTGGATTATTTCCCCGCCAAGATCGACGAATACGTCATCTTTCTGGAAACCAACCGGATCTGGCTGGGGCGCACCAAGGGCATCGCCGTCATTTCCGCCGAGGATGCCGTGAATTTTGGGTTGAGCGGGCCCACATTGCGCGGCTCCGGCGTGGACTATGACCTCCGCAAGTACGAGCCGTACAGCGCCTACCCCAAATGCGAATTCAGTGTACCGGTGGGAAAAAACGGCGATACCTACGACCGGTATTGGATCCGGGTGATGGAACTCTACGAAAGCGTGAAGATCATCCGGCAATGTCTCGATCAGATGCAGGAGGGCCCGATCATGGCCGACGTGCCGAGCGTGACTCTGCCGCCGAAGCAGCGGGTCTTCACCAATCTGGAGTCGATGATCCAGCAGTTCAAACTCTTCTCGCAGGGATTCACGGCTCCTCCCGGAGAGATCTACTGCGGCACCGAAGCGCACAAGGGCGAACTGGGTTTTTATATCGTCAGTACAGGGGAGAGCAAACCGTACCGCCTCAAGATTCGCGCCCCGTCGTTCGTGCACATGGGCGCGTTCGATCATATGTCCAGAGGCTACATGATCGCCGACGCCTGCACGATCTTCGGAACCTATGACATCGTGATGGGCGAGTGCGACCGCTAAGCGTGAAACGTGGGACGTAAAAGGTGAAAAGTATGGCCGCAGCTTCGTTTATCGTTTCACGTTTTACCTTTCACGGAGAGTAAGTATGGGTCTGAAACCAGCCACGAATCCCGACGTCGAAGCCGCGACGATCGAACTGAACATCGACGGGAAAGCGGTCACCGCGAAGAACGGCGTGTCGTTGTACGACGTCATCGCGATGACGGGCAAGATCATCCCGGCGATGTGCTACCACTACACGTTCGATCCATTCGGCTCCTGCGGGATGTGTCTCGTCATGCAGGAGGGCAAGAAGGCTCCGGTCCGCTCTTGTACCGCCAAAGCGACGGCCGGAATGATCATCCGCACCGAGGGAGAGGACCTCTTCCTCGCCCGCAAGAAAGCCGTCGAAAAACATCTCTCCGTGCACCCTCTGGACTGCCCCGTGTGCGACGCGGACGGCCACTGCGAGCTGCAGGACATGGCGTTCCATCATGGCGTGACGAACCTCGCCAATGCCAAGCAGAAGTTCATTCCGGAAGATACGCGCAGCCCGGTCCTCGACTTCAACATGAACCGCTGCATCGCCTGCGCCGAATGCATCAACATCTGCAAAGACGTGTTGATGATCGACGCCCTCCAGTTCATGAAGAAGGGGGGGTTCAACCAGGTGGTCCCCAAGGGCGACGTCGCGCTGAATTGCGAATTCTGCGGGGACTGCCTCGCGGTCTGCCCGGTTGGAGCCATCACCAACAAGTTCTCCAAATATCTGTACAAGCCCTGGCAGATGAAGAAAACGACCACCACCTGCAATTATTGCGGGGATGGCTGCCAGATGTATTTGGAAACGAAGGACGCGGAGGTGATCCGGGTCACGTCGCCCCTGTCCTGGAAGAACAAGTGGGGCGATCGTTCAGAAACCGCGAAGGGACACGGAGGGCTGTGTGTCCGGGGTCGCTTCGGATTCGAGTATCTGGATGGAACGACCCGGTTGCGGCAGCCGTTGGCTCGCCAGAACAATCGGTTGGTCGAAAAACCCTGGCTTGAAACCATGCACCTGGTGGCGGACCGCTTCGCTGAGATCAGACAGAAACACGGCGGCGACGCGATCGCGGGCCTCATCACCGCGCGCTGCACGAACGAAGAGCTGTACCTCTTCCAGAAGCTGATGCGCGCCGGGTTCGGAAGCAATCAACTCGACAGCAGTGCCCGCTACGGACACCTGAACTTTGTGCTGGCCTCGCAGCATGCCCTCCGGCTCGGGCGCTCGCCCAATGATTGGGAGGACCTCACGAGAGCCAAGGCTATCATATTGATCGGCTCCAACCTCACCGAGACCAACCCCCTGACCTCGGTGCGGGTCAAGGAAGCGATTCGCGTGTACAAGGCTCAGGTGGTGACGCTCGACTCTGCCGTGACCAACTTGGCCAAACTGGCTTCTCATCCCTTCCTGATTAAGCCCGGCTCGGAGGGGATGGTCATCGAGGGTCTGGTCAAATCGACGATCGAACAGGATCTGGTGGACGAACAGACGACCGCGAAACATCCCAAGGCGTTTGAAGCGCTGAAGGCCTCGGTTGCAGCTCTCTCTTGGGAGCAGCTCTCGGCACAGACCGGTCTTTCCGCGAACGGCTTCAAGGACATCGCCGCCATCTTTGCGGAAGCCCCACGTTCCATCCTCCTCTGTGCGGAAGGGGTCGTCAGAAGAACCCATGGCTACCAGAATGTCCTCAAGCTCATCGACCTGGCCTGGATCACGGGCAAGCTGGGCCAGCCGGGCTGCGGCGTCAATACCGTGACCGAGGAACCGAATGAACAGGGTGCCGTCGACATGGGGGCGGCTCCCGAGTTTCTGCCGGGGCAAGCCCGTTTCGACGATCCTGCAGCCCGTGAGCGATTTGCGAAGGCCTGGGGGGTAGAGCTCCCGGCTGCTGGCCCTTCAACGCACCTGGTGGATATTCTCACGCGTTGCAGAACCGGCCAGATAAAGGCCTTGTATGTGATCGGGGAGAATCCGCTCGCCACGCTGCCGGCCTCGATTGAGGTGAGGGCGGCGCTGGAACGGCTGGAGCTGCTCGTCGTCCAGGATCTCTTCTTGACTGACACCGGCCGGCTGGCTCACTTCGTGCTGCCGGCCTGTACCTATGCGGAGAAAGACGGCACGTTCACCAACCTTGAGGGCCGGGTGCTCCGTGTCCGTCAGGCGATGGACCCGATCGGCGAAAGTCTACCCGACTGGCACATCATGGTGGCCCTCGCCAGCGCCATGGGGCGCGAGTGGGAGTATCAATCGCCGAACGATATCCAGACCGAAATCATGCGGCTCCTGCCCGGGTACTATAACCTCGGCGAGCCTCGCAAGGTGACCCCCCAGCCGGATTCTTATTTAGCCAACGGCTACGTCGCCGAGGTCAGGTCGCGGTACGGGACGATGCCCCGCGTCGATCACGGCCCGCACCAGTTCGCGTTGCTGATGGGTCAATTGCTCATGCATTCGGGCAAGTTGTCGACGGAAGCCCCCGGCCTCATCAAGCTCGCGCCCAACACCAGGAAGCTTCACATGAATGTCCAAGATATGGAGCGACTCGGCTTACAGGACGGCGCAAAAGCCCGGCTCACCTCTGAGCGAGGCTCGCTTCAACTCGGGGTTCAGCCCGATCAATCCCTTGCGCCCGGCACCTGCTTCTTCCCGGAACATTTCAATGAGCCCCCCGTGAAGGACCTGATGACCGTGGCCGTGGACCCGACCACCGGGGTGCCGTCGTTCAAGCATACCTGGGTGAGCATTGAACGAGTCTGAGCGAATGTGTATGCTCGCCTCCCGGTGAGCAGGAGACTAGGATGAGCGTCGCCGCCCTGACCAAGAAAATTCTGCATGCCGCCCTGTTCTTTGAAATCTGGGACGCGATGAAGGTGACGTTCCGGCACATGTTTCACCGCCCGATCACCTTCCAGTACCCCCGGGAGCAGCGCACGATCCCCGATACCCATCGCGGCGCCCTCGGGCTGCTCCGATACGACGACGGGCGCGAACGGTGCGTGGGATGCGACCTGTGCGAAGCAGCCTGCCCCTCCCATTGCATCAAGGTGATCAGCGCGGAGGATACGACCCGCCCGCTCCAGCGCTACGCAACGGAATTTTACATCGATGTCACGAAATGCGTGTTCTGCGGCTATTGCGTCGAAGCCTGTCCGGTCAACGCACTCGCGATGACCAAGATGTATGAATACTCCACCCACGACAAGCGTACTCTGCTCTTCGACAAGAAGCGGCTCTACGAGATCGGCGAACGCCATCTCGAAGACGGGAAAAAATATTTGTACGCCCACAATCAGGAGAAGAATGCCGAGGAGAGCCGAGAGTACCGGTACTACTTTCCACAGTCGGTACTGAAGTCAACCCAACCGCCTCCCAAGCATCTCAGCTGAGCCCAAGACATGCTCCCGGTCTTTTTTGCCTATTTTGCATTGGTGAGTGTTGCCGCCGGCATTCTTACGGTCGCCCTGAAGAACCCCGTGCACTGCGGCCTGGCGTTGCTCGCCCTCCTGCTGCACGTCTCCGGCCTCTTCGTGCTGCTGAATGCCGAATTCCTGTGGGCAGTTCAGGTGATCGTGTACGCCGGCGCGATTCTGGTGCTCTACCTCTTCGTGCTAATGTTGCTGAACCTCAAGACCGACGAGCGCTATTTCCACCCCTCGTACCTGTACTTCGTCGGACCGGCTGCGTTGGGATCGCTCTACATCCTCTTTCAGCTGCTGCGCTCTCCGTTCGAGGGGGCAAAGGGCGACGCCCCGGCCGTCGCGGTGCTGCAGGACGGGAATACGATTGCGGTGGGCGTCAAGATGTTCGGCGACTACCTTTTGCAGTTTGAAATCGTCGGCGTCTTTCTGCTGGGCGCCATTATCGGCGCCATCGTGCTGGCGAAGACGCCGAAAACGCTCGACGAAGAGCGTAAGGCATAAGGAGTTAGGGGTGAAGGGGCGGACGACAAAAGAAAAGGCGGAGGTTTGGGCGTTTTACGCCTCACGTTTCACGCCTCACGTATAACTATGGTCCCATTAAGCGCATATGTCGCGGTGAGTGCGGTTCTGTTCATGACGGGGCTGCTCGGCGTGCTCATCAGGCGCAACTTCATCATTGTCCTGATGGCCGTGGAGATCATGCTGAACGCCGCCAATATCAATCTGGTCGCGTTTTCGCACCACCTGGAGTCGATGGCCGGCCAGCTCGTCGCGCTCTTCATCATCGCCATCGCCGCCGGCGAAGCCGCCGTCGGCCTGGCCATCATCATTGTCGTCTTCCGCGGCAAGATTTCGACGAACGTGGACGAAATGAACCTACTGAAGTGGTAACGTGTCTGACTTAACCGATCTGCTCATCAAGCTGATTCCGATTTTTCCGCTCCTCGCCCTCATCTCGAACGGCCTCCTGGGGAGCCGTTACTCGCACGACGTCGCCCACCGGCTGGCATGGGGCTCGGTCGGGCTGTCGTTTCTCTGCACCATCGGCGTCTTTGCCGACATCCTACGAACCGGAGCCTCCCGCGAGGTTGTCGCCTACCGATGGATTTTCGGCGGCGACCTCACGATCAACCTGGCGTACCTGGTCGACCCGCTGACCTGCGTCATGCTCCTCGTGGTGACCGGCGTGGGGTTCCTCATCCACGTTTACTCGGTCGGCTACATGCACGGAGAGACGGGATTCACGCGGTTCTTCACCTACATGAATCTCTTCATGGTCTCCATGCTGCTGCTTGTCATGGGGAACAACTACGTCGTGCTGTTCATCGGATGGGAGGGCGTCGGACTCTGTTCCTATCTGCTCATCGGGTACTACTACGAGAAAGTGTCGGCGGCCAAAGCGGCGAGCAAGGCCTTCGTGGTGAACCGCATCGGCGACGCAGGCTTTCTGCTGGCCATCTTCCTGGTGTTCATCAATTTCAAGACGTTCGACTACGCCACAGTATTCGCGCAAGTCAGCCAGCTCTCGCCGGAGATGGCCACGGCCATCGCGCTCTGCCTCCTGGTCGGGGCCGTCGGAAAATCGGCTCAGCTTCCCCTCTATACCTGGTTGCCCGACGCGATGGAGGGCCCGACCCCGGTCAGCGCGCTCATCCATGCCGCCACCATGGTCACGGCGGGGGTTTACATGATCGTCCGCAACCATGTCATCTTTGACCAGTCTCCTACGGCGATGGGCATCGTCGGTCTGATCGGAGGCTGTACGGCGCTCTTTGCCGCCACCATCGGTCTCGTCCAGACAGACATCAAACGGGTGCTCGCGTATTCCACCGTCAGCCAATTGGGTTACATGTTCCTGGGCTGCGGCATCGGCGCCTACACGGCCGCGATCTTTCATCTGATGACCCATGCCTTTTTCAAGGCGTTGCTTTTCCTCTCTGCCGGCTCGGTGATTCACGCACTTTCGGGTGAACAGGACATCCGAAACATGGGAGGGCTGTGTAAAAAAATTCCTTGGACCTACCGGTTGTTTCTGATCGGAACCGTCGCGATCGCCGGGATTCCTCCTTTCGCCGGATTCTGGAGCAAAGACGAAATCATGGCCCATGCCTTCACCCATCACCAGTACCTGCTCTATGGCATGGCCGCCATCGGAGCCCTGTTGACCTCCTTTTATATGTTCCGTCTCACGTATTTGACCTTCTACGGGTCGTCCAGGATGGATCACCATACCGAGGCACATGTGCACGAATCGCCGATGGTGATGGTCGGTCCTTTGATGGCGCTGGGCTTTCTGTCGCTCGTCGGCGGACTGATCCTGGGATTTCCACCCGAACACGGCTGGCTCCACAGTTTTCTGGCGCCGGTTGCCGGGGTCGCCAGTGAGCATGAGCCGGCCGCTGGCTTGGTCTTCCTGTTGATGGGAACCGCGACCACGATCGCCCTGATCGGATGGGGGCTTGCGCACTTCCTCTATCGTGCAGGCGACGGAGCGGCCAACCGGTGGGCCGAGAAATTCTCCGGCGTCTATACGACGCTGCTGAACAAGTACTACGTCGACGAACTCTATGACTTCCTCTTCGTCGAGCCCCTGAAGCGTTGGGGAGCTCTGCTCGATTGGTTTGATCGCACGGTCGTGGACGGGCTCGTGCGCGGAGTCGGGCAGCTCGCCGATTGGGGATCCGCTGGATCAACCTGGATCGAGAAGCATGTCATCTATGCCGGGCTGAACGTCATCGGGTACGGCAATCATCTCGCGGCACGCCAGGGACGGAGGATGCAGAGCGGCATGGTGCACCATTACGCCGCCGTCATCGTGGCCGGCCTCTTTCTGTTGGCCCTCGTGGTTCAACTGGTCATTCAGATGTAAGCGGGACTGCACGTGAGGAAACAGCCATCATGCTAGAAGAGCTCTCCTCGGGATTCCCGATTCTCTCGTGCATCCTCTTCCTGCCGCTCGTCGGCGCGGCCGTGCTGTGGGTGCTCGAGGACGAAGACATGGTGCGCAGCTCCGCCCTGGCGATTGCGCTGGTTGAACTGGCCTTTTCCCTCTTTGTGCTGCTGCGCTTCGTGCCCGAAAGTGCGGCCATGCAGTTTGCCGAGCATGTCCGGTGGATTCCCGCCCTGGGGATCAGCTATCACCTCGGCGTCGACGGGATCAGCGTGCTGTTCGTCGGGCTCACCGCGTTTCTGACCGTGTTGATCGTGGTCTACTCCTTCGACACCATCCGCCATCAGGTCAAATTGTACATGATGTGCCTGCTGGCGCTCGAAACGACGACGATGGGCGTCTTTGTGTCATTGGATCTGATCCTCTTCTTCGTCTTCTGGGAGCTGATGCTGATTCCCAGCTACTTCTTGATCAAACTGTGGGGAGGAGGCGCCGAACGGCACTACGCGGCCCTGAAGTTCGTGCTCTACACGCTCCTGGGCAGCGTGTTCATGCTGGTGGGCATCGCGCTGCTCAATATCAATTTCCACCAGTGGGCATCCCTGCACCATACCGATCAAGCCTATTCGTTCGATCTGCTCGAGCTGCTCACCGTACCGATTCCCGTCGATCGGCAGATCCTGATCTTCTGGCTGATGTTTCTGGGTTTTGCGTTCAAGGCGCCGGTGTTCCCGTTTCACACGTGGTTGCCCGATGCCCTCCTCGAAGGTCCGATCGGCATGGCGGTGGTGCTGGCCGGCCTGAAACTCGGGACGTTCGGTTTCATACGCTTCAGTATCCCGCTCCTTCCCGATGCGTCCAAGAGCGACACGGTCGTCACGGTGGTCGTGGTCCTCGGTCTCTGCGCCATTCTCTACGGAGCCTGGATGGCCTTGATTCAACCGGATTTCCGGCGCCTGCTGGCCTACAGCAGTATCAGTCACCTGGGCTTCATCGTGGTGGGACTCTTCGCCCTGAATTATCAGGGGCTCCAGGGGAGCCTCCTGACCATGATCAATTTGGGGTTCAGCACGGCCGGGCTCTTTTTCATTGCGGGATTCCTCTACTCCCGGCAGCAGACGACCCAGTTGTCGGCTTTCGGAGGCATGGCGAAGCAGGTGCCGCGCCTCGCGGCCTTCTTTCTGTTCATCGGACTGGCCTCGATCGGACTCCCCGGCACGAACGGCTTCGTCGGAGAGTTTCTGGTTCTCTTGGGAGCGTTCAAGGCCAAGTGGTGGTTCGGCGCGGTCGCCGTGCTCGGCGTGATCTTCGGCGCGGCCTACTTTCTCTGGTACTACGAACGCGCCATGCTCGGCCCGCTCGGCAAAGCGGTGAAAGCCACCATGAGCGACCTCCAATTGCGCGAAATGGTCATCGCCGTCTCCCTGTCGATCATGATTCTCTGGATCGGGCTCTATCCATCCCCCTTCCTTCGCATCATGAACGGGTCGGTTCAGGC
>JBQTIO010000244.1:0-3491 GCA_052388075.1 Nitrospiraceae bacterium | reverse complement strand
GACGGGCATGAGCATTCCGACACCGACCTGTGCCAATGGGTCCAGCACCATACCGCCGGGTCGCTCGATTTGGAGGGTCCGAGATTAGCTGTCTGCGAGCTTGTCCGGCATCAGGAACTTCCATCTGAACCCGTTCTGCTTTCTGTCGATTTCTCCTTCGTCGGTCCATCGCGCGCACCTCCCCGCATCTAACCATCACCAGTCATCGTGTTGTGTAGCCGGCATGCCTCCCTCGGGCATGCCAATTCGATTATTTTGCGACGACCTGCGGGTGTTCCAGGAGATCAAGATGCGACGCGCGAATCCGCTGTATCGGTTCATCGTCATCCTGCTCAGTATCTCTGCTGGACTAGGGTGGGGTGTGGCGTCGGTTCCTGCGATGGATAGTGACAGCCTAGTGACGATCACGGGTACGGTACAGAACACGGATCTTCGGCGGGTGAACCAGGCAATTGTGCAGGTGCGCGATCAGGAAGGGAATACTGTGACTCAGGGGGTTACGAATCAGGCAGGAGAATTTTCTCTGTCGGTTCCGCAGGAAGGCACCTATTCGATCAGCGCCGTGCAAGACACCTACAAGAGCGAATTTGTGGTGGTGAAGGTCGGCAAGGAGCAGCCCGCGCCGGTATCCCTGACGCTGGCCGTCACGAAGGAGATTGCCCTAGAAATTGTGGCCCCGCTGCCGGCCATCCAATACAGGGCCTCGAGCGAGACGTACCAGCTCAGCCGCAAGGAAATCGAAGCGCTTCCGAAAGGGAATAACAACGAAGTGTATGAAGTGCTGCAGACGGTGCCGAGTGTCGTCTACGGCTCTCTCAAGCAGACGCATATCCGCCAGGACCATGCCAACCAGCAATTTCGCATCGACGGGATTCCCATTCCTGACACAGTGACCGGCGCCTTTGCCGATATCGTTCCACCAAGGGCCTGGGAGCGGGTCGACATTGTCCTGGGAGGGATGGAAGCCCAGTACGGCAACAAAACGGCGTTGGTCTTAGACATCACAAGCAAGAGCGGCACCAAGCCGGGATTCGGATCACTGCAAGGATTCGGCGGGTCCCATGAAACAGTGAACCCTTCCTTTGAGTACGGGGGGGCGATCGGGGAGAAGGTCCGCTTCTACGCCCTGAATAGTTATGTCAACACCGCCAGGGGTCTCGAACCACCGACGCTAGGCACGTCGAACCATCACAATCAGAGCGAGAAGAACAATACCTATCTTCGTGGCGACTACCAGCACGACAATCGCAACAGCGTCAGTTGGATCTTCCTCAATTCGGTCGCGAAGCATCAGATTCCCACGATCCCCAATCTCGATGCCAATCAAGACGTGTTGGCGCTACTGCAAGCGCAGGATCCGACCTTCAATCCGGCAAACTCGAAAGACGTCAACCAATTCCAAAAGGAGAACAATCAGTACAGCCAATTGGTCTGGCGGCATGATGTCAATGCGAGTAATTTCTTCGGTCTGGGATTGTATTTCCGGCGCGGAGTGGCGGATTTCCAAACCGACCCCTTCAACGCGCTGGCCTACGCCGACGATGTGAATTCAGCTCAGACTTCGAACCAGAAACGCACGGCCTACTCTGGAGGCATCCGCTTGGACCATACTTGGGTGCCCAGCAACCAGCATCTGGTCAAAGGGGGGATCCAGATCGACTACAGCCGAGCGAACAATACGACGCAGATCTTTGCGTTCAATAGCAACGGCGGCGCGCCGTCTGGGCCGGTGATTACGCGGGAAGCGTCCAATCAAAACATTCAAACGCGGCAGGAATTTTGGCTGCAAGACCAGTGGAGTCCGAACGATCACTGGACAGTCAACGCGGGCGTGCGGGGTGACGCGATTCAGGGATTCTACAACGAAGGACAGGCCAGCCCGCGGGTGGGCGTGACCTACAAGCATGATCAATCCAACGTGTTTCATGCCTACTACGGTCGGCTCTTTACGCCGCCCAATATCGAGCAGGTCGCGTTCGTGAATCTCAATACTCAGAACACCACTGCCGCGCCGGATGATCCCACGGGGTTCCGTCCCCGAGCCGAACGAGCGCATTATTTCGAAGTGGGGAGCTATCATGCCGTCGGCCGCTCTGCAACGCTGGAGCTGACCGGCTATTACAAACTGGCCAACTTTCTATCCGATGGGGGTCAGTTCGGGACGACCCCATTGTTGAACTACTTCGCGTTCGAGCGGGGCTGGCAGCGTGGAATCGACGGAGCCTTGAAGATGCAGCTGATGGACAATCTCACGCTGCGCGGCAACGTGGCGTGGGGACAATGCAAGGGGTATGGTCTGCAGTCAGGACAGTATTTACTTGAGCGGGCGGAGATCAACGACATCAATTCAGCCAGTGGTGTCTTCTGCGACCATTCGCAGTCGGTGACCAGTTCGGCAGTACTGACCTACCGGCTTCTGGAGCGGACGACCGTCACTGGGCAAATGCTCTTTGGTTCAGGCTTGCGGACTGCTGAGGCAGGAGCAAAGACCAATTCTTCGCACGAGGACTCGTATACCGTATACAATGTCTCAATGACGCACACGATCCCCTTGCCCTGGCACAATCAGAAACTGCTCCTGGGGTTCGACATTATTAACCTGTTCGATCAGCAATATTTCTATAACAGGGGTGAGGGTAGCATCGGGCTCGGCGTGGCCCATGCGGGGATGCCGCGATCGTTCTTTTTCCGCGGCCAATGGTTTTTCTGAGGAGCAGAAAGTTGAGGTCAAGGTCAAAGTTAAGGCAAGATGGGTGTGGATGTGAGGGCGAAGGAGAGCATGGATGTGCAACGAATGAAGTGGGTGCTGCCTGTGGGAATCATCGGCTTCTGCCTCCTGCCGGCTGCCGCCTATGCGGTAGCCGGCGATGAGGCGACGCATGCCTCCGATCATGAGGAGGATGTTCTCGAACTTCCGGAAGTCCATGTTCATGGATTGTCGCTGAACAAGGATCAGCAGCTTGGCCCGGTGGCGAAATCCACTCCGTGGCCGGGTATTCCCCCGTCGCTTGACGGCAAAGAGCTCGACGATTGGATGAAGGCCCGCCTACTGGTCTCGAAAGAGGCCAGGGTGACAGTCGTCGTGCTGGAACCGTGCAAGCATCGAGAGCTGACGACCGCCGGGATCAGCGCGCTGGGTAAATGGACGTTCGATCCCCAGATGAACGGCGACGATCCCGTTGACGGCGAGCTGACCGTCCGGATTCATTTCCGGACTCGCTGAGACGCCAGATAGACCAGAGAGACAAGATAGACCAGATAGACCAGAGAGACCAGAGAGACGAGATAGACCAGCTAGACCTCCATTCGGGGATTATCAGTTGACGAATGACGGATGACGCTTTATCGTCGCACACATGAGTGTGGACGAGTCGCTCTTCCTTGCCATCAATCGATTGGCCGGCCGGTCACCGGTCGTCGATCAGTTCTTCCTGCTACTGGGAAACCGCAGCACTCTGTACATGCCACTGGCCTGTGCCATTGCCTATTGG
>JBQTIO010000243.1:0-3255 GCA_052388075.1 Nitrospiraceae bacterium | reverse complement strand
GCTGCCGAAGACGAGGTCCGGCCCGAATCGCTTGAAGCTGTCACTGAACTTCACCGGCTCGGGATCCGAGTCTCGATGATCACGGGCGATTCGAAAGCCGTGGCTGATTCTGTCGCCCGGCGCCTCGTGATCGACGAGGTCGCCGCTGAGGTGCTCCCCAGTGACAAGGCTGCGGCGGTAAAGGGATTTCAAGCGGGCGGCAAGTGGGTCGCGATGGTGGGAGACGGAGTGAACGATGCCCCGGCCTTGGCGACCGCCAATGTCGGCATTGCCATCGGCGCGGGAACGGATGTCGCGATTGAATCTGCGGGAATCGTTCTCGTGCGGAGCGATCCGCGCGATGTGGTCGGAGCCATCGAGCTCTCGCGCGCGACCTACCGGAAGATGATCCAGAATCTTGTTTGGGCGACCGGGTATAACTTGGTCGCCATCCCGATTGCCGGGGGACTGTTCGCCGGTTGGGGATTCGATCTCCCCATGAGCGTGGGGGCCATCGCGATGAGTGCTTCCACGATCATCGTGGCTGCGAATGCGCAATTGCTGCGTTACGTGAAGCTCCGGCGCGAGGCGATTGAATGAAGTGTGCAGGGATAGCTGGGGCGGATCGGCCCAGAACGGTGTGCGAGGAGCGACAACGACAGGTGAAGCTCTTCAAATTATGAGGCGGCATGAATCGCAACGACTGGTATACGCTCACGCCCGAAGCGCTGGAACTTGAACTAGGGTCAGACGTCGACGACGGACTGGCTGAGCGCGAGGCCGCGCATCGTCTCACGACTGTTGGTCCAAATGAACTGCCTGAGGCTCCTCCTCCCTCTCCCATCAAGATTCTCCTGGCCCAATTCTCGAGTCTGATCGTCTGGGTTCTCATTGGCGCGGCAGTTGTTTCGGGTCTGCTGCAAGAATGGATTGATGCAGCAGCTATTCTTGCAATCGTCGTCCTCAACGCGATCCTCGGGTTTGTCCAGGAATTCCGGGCCGAGCGGTCGTTAGCGGCGCTACGAAAGCTCTCGGTGGCGACCGCGCGGGTCATCCGAGCGGGTGTCATCCGCTCGATTCCAGCTCGTGAAGTGGTGCGGGGCGATCTGGTTCAAGTAGAAGCAGGAGACCGAATCCCCGCCGACTGTCGGCTGGTCTATGCCACGAGTCTCCAGACGCAAGAAGCCTCCCTCACCGGAGAATCGACACCCGTCGAGAAAGCGGCGGAATCGATCCAACAGAAAGAGGTACCCTTGGGTGACCGCCGCAACATGCTCTTTATGAGCACCGTCGCCGTCTCCGGGAAAGGGCGAGCCCTTGTGACGGAAACCGGAACTCAGACGGAGCTGGGAAAGATTGCGACGATGATCCAGCGTGAGGCGCAGGTTGAGCAAGAGGAGACGCCCCTCCAACGCCGACTGGAACAGCTTGGACACACGTTGCTGTGGCTCTCGTTGGCTATCGTGGTTGTGGTGTTCCTTCTGGGAACGCTCCGCGGTGTACCGCTCGTCATGATGTTTCTGACTTCCGTGAGTCTCGCGGTCGCCGCGATTCCAGAAGGACTCCCGGCGGTGGTGACCATTACGCTCGCCCTCGGCGTCACGCGGATGGTGCAACGCCATGCCTTGATTCGACGGTTGCCTGCGGTGGAAACGCTCGGCTCCGCCACGGTCATCTGCTCGGACAAGACCGGCACGCTCACCAAGAACGAGATGACTGTGACCACGCTCTACCAAAGTGGTGAGGTGTTTACCGTCTCGGGTGAAGGGTACGCCCCTGTGGGCGAGATTCGCTGGAAGGAAGGACCGACGAATGCAGGTCTGCATCCTGGACTCACGGTCTTGTTGCGGGCGGGAGTTCTGTGTAACGGCGCCGAACTGCGCCCGGACGCCTCCGCCTGGCAGGTGCTCGGCGATCCGACCGAAGGGGCACTCCTCGTAGTGGCGGCGAAGACCGGTCTTTCGAAGAGTGACCTCGAACGCGAGAATCCCATCTTGGGGGAAGTGCCGTTCGATTCGGAGCGAAAGAAAATGACGGTGGTCCGTCAGACCGAGTCCGGCCCTGTGGCCTATATTAAAGGCGCGCCGGATGTGCTGCTGCGCGACTGTACTGCCTGGATGACTCGCGATGGGCAGGTTGAACCCCTGACGGATGAGCGCCGCCGGCACATCCTGTCGGCGAATCAGCATTTCGCTTCGCAGGCGCTGCGGGTCCTCGGCTTGGCCATGCGGCCGCTGGACCACGTGCCCGATGCGTACAGGTCTACCAGCTTGGAACGAGAGCTGACTTTCTTAGGGTTGATCGGCATGAAAGATCCGATCAGACCGGAAGCCAAGACCGCCGTGGGGGCCTGTTGGACCGCGGGCATTCGGACGGTCATGATCACGGGAGATCACAAGGACACCGCGGTCGCCATTGCGAGGGACCTGGGGATCATGAACTCGGGTGTGCAGGCAATCTCAGGGGCAGAGCTGAACCAGCTCTCAGATGAAGAGCTGGGGAACCGAGTCATGAGCACGGCCGTCTATGCCCGTGTCTCGGCTGAGCACAAGCTCCGCGTCGTGCGTGCCTGGAAGCAGCAAGGCGCGGTCGTGGCCATGACTGGCGATGGGGTCAACGATGCACCGGCGTTAAAGGCGGCAGATATCGGCGTGGCGATGGGGATCACAGGCACTGACGTGACTAAAGAAGCGTCGGACATGGTGGTCACGGATGATAACTTCGCCTCCATCGCGGCGGCAGTGGAAGAGGGGCGAGGCGTGTATGACAACATCAGAAAGTCTGTACACTATTTGCTCTCCTGCAACATCAGCGAGATTCTACTCATGTTGCTGGCGACACTGTTCGCATTTCCTCTCCCGCTGTTACCGGTACAGATCCTCTGGATCAACCTGGTGACGGATGGGCTACCGGCCTTGGCCTTAGCCGTAGACCCGAAGGATCCCGATCTCATGCGACGCCCACCTCGTGCACCGAATGAACGGTTCCTCACGAAAGAGCGGTTCCTGCTCATGTTCAGCCAGGGGCTGTTCCTCGCCCTCATCGCGATGCTCGCATTTGTATACTGCCTGTATGGAATGGATCTGAGTCTGGAACGGGCACGTACGCTGACGTTTACCGTTATGGTGTTGATGCAGTTGGCACACGCACTGAATTGTCGAAACGATCGACGCTCGGTGTTTGCCATCGGTCTGGGGACGAACAAACCCCTCCTCTGGGCCATTGGAGTATCTGCACTCCTTCAGGCTACCATTGTGCTGACCCCGCCCCTTCACC
>JBQTIO010000242.1:0-2471 GCA_052388075.1 Nitrospiraceae bacterium | reverse complement strand
ATCTCCATCGAGCAGAAAAGCACCAGCCACAACCCCCGCTCCACCGTCGGCACGGTGACGGAGATCTACGACTATCTGCGGCTGTTGTTTGCGCGCGTCGGGCGTCCCTACTGTTTCCAGTGTGGCGAAGAAATCACCGCGCAGACGGTGCAGCAGATGGTCGACGCCATCGCGTCCTTGCCCGAGGGCACGAAGTTCCAGATCTTGGCGCCGATCGTGCGAGGGCGAAAGGGGGAGTACCGGAAAGAGTTGCTGGATATGCGCCGTGCCGGCTACATCCGCGCCCGCATCGACGGCAAGCTCGTTGACCTGGGCGAGGACATCGCGCTCGACAAACAGAAGAAACATACGATCGAGATCATCGTCGATCGCCTGGTGATGAAACCAGGCGACGCCTTGTTGCATCGATTGGCGGACTCCGTCGAAACCTCGCTCAAGCTGGCCGGAGGGCTGGTCGGCGTCATGACGGAGAACGACAAGACCCGGCTCTACAGCGACAAGTTGGCCTGCATCAAGTGCGGCGTGAGTTATCCGGAGATCACGCCCCGGGTGTTTTCCTTCAATAGCCCCCACGGCGCCTGTCCGGCCTGCGACGGCATCGGCTATGCCATGACGCCGGGCTCCGCGGAGGAAGAGGACTTTACCCTGTTGGAACCTTGCGGTGTCTGTTGCGGCGCAAGGCTCAGGCCGGAAAGTTTGTCTATCAAAGTAGCGAAGCAATCGATATCCGAGGTGACGAAGCTCTCGGTGCGCGCTGCCGCTGAGTTTTTCCTCAGGCTGCAGTTTACCGACCGCGAGCTGGTCATTGCGCACCGGATTTTGAAGGAGATTCGGGAACGGCTGGGATTTCTCGTGAACGTAGGCCTCGATTACCTCACCCTCGATCGTGCGGCGGCGACGTTATCCGGGGGGGAAGGGCAGCGGATCCGACTGGCCACGCAAATTGGATCGGGCCTTGTCGGAGTCCTCTATATCCTTGACGAACCCTCCATCGGACTCCATCAACGGGACAACCGCCGCTTGCTCCAGACGCTGCTGCGATTGCGCGACCTTGGCAATACTGTCGTGGTCGTCGAGCACGACTCGGAAACGATGATGGCTGCGGATTACATCCTCGATATGGGGCCGGGGGCCGGTTCTCACGGCGGGCACGTCATCGCGCAGGGCACTCCGCAGCAGGTGAGAGAAGACCCTCAGTCGCTGACGGGGCAATACCTGCGGGGTGTCCAGTCGGTCGCGGTTCCGCGGCGGCAGCGGAAACCAAGAGGTGTGCTTTCGGTGGTCGGCGCCCACAAGCACAATCTCAAAGACCTGACGGCGAAGATTCCGCTGGGTTTGCTCATCTGTGTCACTGGTGTGTCCGGATCGGGCAAGAGCACGCTGGTGCTGGAAGTGCTCTTCCATTCACTGTCTCAGCTGCTCTATCACAAGAAGCCCAAGATCGATGGCTGTAAGGAGCTCCACGGCGTGTTGGCTCTCGATAAAGTGATCGACATCGATCAGTCACCGATTGGGCGCACACCGCGCTCGAATCCGGCGACCTACACGGGCTTGTTCGGCTACATCCGCGATCTCTATTCGAATCTGCCGGAATCGCGCGTCCGTGGCTATAAGCCTGGGCGCTATAGCTTCAATGTCAAAGGAGGCCGCTGCGAGGCCTGTCAGGGCGACGGCCTGATCAAGATCGAGATGCATTTCTTGCCCGACGTCTACGTGACGTGTGAGGTCTGCAAAGGGCAACGGTATAACCGGGAGACCTTGGAGATTCTGCACAAAGGCAAAAGCATTGCAGACGTGCTGAACATGACGGTGGACGATGCGCTGGCGTTCTTCGAGCATATTCCGCTCATTAAAGCGAAGTTGCAGACACTCCACGATGTCGGGCTGCACTATGTGAAACTCGGCCAGTCGGCCACCACTCTGTCCGGCGGCGAAGCCCAGCGGGTGAAGCTGTCCCGGGAGCTTTCCAAACGGGCGACCGGGCGGACGATGTACATCCTGGATGAGCCGACGACCGGCCTGCATTTTGCCGACGTGCAGCGATTGCTCGATGTGCTGGACCGACTGGTCGAAGCCGGCAACACCGTGCTCGTGATCGAGCACAATCTCGACGTGATCAAGAATGCCGACTGGGTTATCGACCTGGGGCCGGAAGGGGGGGACAGAGGCGGCGAAATTGTGGCGGAGGGACCGCCGACAGAGATTGCGAAAGCAAAGCGATCGTATACGGGGCAGGTGTTGAGGGAGGCAGGGGTGTAGGGGACTGGCTCCTCGAGCCTGTCGAGAGGTGCCTGTCCCCTTAGGAAGCCATGACCATCTGATTGCTTGTAAAGGATCAGGGCTATCTGGATGGGGATCAGTATGCATGCCTCCGTGCTCAGCTTCGTCGATTTGTTCAGCTTGTGAACGGTTATGTTCGCAGTATCGGTCAAACGGGCGATAGGAATCCCTCCGATGCCCTCACGAATGAC
>JBQTIO010000241.1:0-10555 GCA_052388075.1 Nitrospiraceae bacterium | reverse complement strand
ACCGTCGAATCAGCACTGACATCGGAATCCTCCTGTGACGCTGGCAGTTCACGCACGCAACTGTGCTACAATAAGCGCAAGGCAGTCGGCCGGTCAAGGGTGTTGGCAGGTGGATCCACCGTGATCTAGGAGACCAGAAAGGGAACCGGGTCATGCCGCTCTACGAGTATCGCTGCGGACGATGTTCCAAACAGTTTGAAACCACCCAGTCCGTCCACACCAGAGTCGAGGACACGGAATGTCCCTTCTGCCATGCCAGGGAGGCCACCCGGCTCCTGTCCTCCTTTTCGTCCAAGGTCGTCGGCGATCACAAACCGGGCTTTGCCGAGATCAAAGCCACAGCGATGAACAATGAACGCATGGAAAGATTTGCTAAGTTGCCACCGCTGAACGCCAAGCGCAAGGTCCCGCCGCCCAACACCGTTCCGGATTCAACCCCTGTCACCGGGGCAGGATCAAGCTCTGGGTCGTAGGGATGAGCCAGTCCCTCTGCCGTGACCAAACCACGCCAACCGCCTGTGTCTCTCCCTGGGGCAGACGCTTCATTGCGACGAGTCGTTTCCTCGCCGAAATCCTCGTTTCTCTCACACTGTGCCTGACCTTTCCGCTCGGAGCCTCCGCAGAGGTTGCCGGGAACCTCATCATTGCAGGCAACGGGCCCGAGCAAGTCACTATGGAGACGCTGGCGCGCGCGTTCGAAAAGATCAATCCCCGGGCCTACATCGATATCCTATGGGACAACAATTCGAAACCACTGGAGCAGGTCAAAACGGGCCATGCCCATATCGCCGTGACCGGCGCCGAAAACCCAGCCCTGGCCGCCACGCAGATCGGGTGGGATGGAATCGGGTTCTTGGTCCACCTGTCGAACTTCACCAAAGAGGTGACCAAGCAGCAGGTCGCCGATATTTTTTCCGGCAAGGTACAAACCTGGTCCGAGCTGGGAGGGCCCGATACCAGGATTCTACTGATCGACCGGCCACGCAATCAGAACATCCGTGAGGCGTTCGAAGCCCACCTCGGAATCGCCGGGCAGATTCCCAAGACTGCCAAGATGATCGGAGGGGATGAGAAGGTCGTCAAGACAGTGGTGGGAACCCTTCCACCGCTCTCAGCCGTCGCCTACGTGTCACTGAGCACGGGACTTTCGGTGGTCTCCAGCGGCGTTGCCGTCCGCCTGCTGCCCCTGGACAAGGTCGAGCCGGAAGTACCGACGGTCAAAGACGGCCGCTATGGGCTCCGTCGCCCTCTGTTGCTGCTGTCGAAAAAAGAGCCCCAGCCCCTGGTCGATGCCTTTGCACAATTCGCTCTTTCGGCTCAGGGGCAGTCGATTATCGGAGACATCTATATTCCGATGCCGAACCGGTAATCGTTCGGCGAAGGAGGAGATTATGGGTCCCAGGCAGTTCACCACATGGTTCATTGGATTCTGCTCGCTCATGCTCGCCCTCCCCTTCGCAGGATTGCTCCATGCCGAGGAAGGCGCCATCGTCGACGGCGCCGGCTTTACCCTCTACGACATGGAATCCATCAAAGGGTTTGACGCAGAAAAGGTCGAGAAAGACCCCGTCTGCGACGGCAGCAAGAGGCCGAAGATCCTGAAAGTCGAGCCGGACGAGGCCAAACCGGGTCAGAAAGTCACCATCAAAGGCGAGAACTTCGGAACGAAAGAATGTTTCCACGGCGTGGCTTTCAGTGCCGCAGGACCGGCGAAGATCGACTACAACTTTGTGAATGAGACCACCATCGAAGCCACAGTTCCCGATGTCCGGCCCGGGATGTCGTTCATCGACGTCGTTGCCGGCGGCGGGAATGCCCGCTCCAAAGGCTTTTTGATACAAGCTAAGTAACGCCATACCCTCCTGGAGTGCGAGTCAGAGGCCCCGCCCTCCCTCGACAGACCTCTCGATCCTATGCTAGCTTACGCGCTCGTTTTCACGGGTTTCCAGGCGAGGACGTCGAGGACTCGCGGGGAGTTCGAGGAAGATGTTTAAGAAGATTCTGGTGGCCAATCGCGGAGAAATCGCCATGCGGATTATCCGCGCCTGCCGCGAGCTGAATATCGCCACGGCCGCCATCTATTCCGAGGCGGATTCGACCGGAATCTACGTGAAGAAGGCCGACGAAGCCTACCTGGTTGGCCCGGGACCCGTGAAGGGTTTTTTGGACAGCCAGCAGATCGTGGATCTGGCCACACGCATCGGTGCAGATGCGATCCATCCTGGGTATGGATTCCTTTCTGAAAACGCGGAGTTTGCCGAACTCTGCCAGGCCTCGGGCATTACCTTTATCGGCCCGTCACCCCATGCCATCACGCTGATGGGGAGCAAGGTCAAGGCGCGCGAACTCGCCGAATCAGTCGGAGTCCCCATTGTCCCTGGTACGCACGGCGATATAACCGACGTGAAGGAGGCGCTTGCCTTCACGAAGAAGGTCGGCTACCCGGTCATGATCAAAGCCAGTGCCGGAGGCGGGGGACGCGGACTCCGGGTCGTGCGATCCGATTCCGAATTGGCTGAAAACATCGAGGTGGCCGCGCGAGAAGCACAGGCCTCCTTCGGGAACGGCAGTGTGTTCATTGAGAAATATATCGAGCGGCCGCACCATATTGAGTTCCAGATTCTGGGAGACCGTCACGGCCATGTCATCCACCTGGGGGAGCGGGATTGTTCCATCCAGCGCCGGCACCAGAAACTCATCGAGATTGCTCCGTCCATGATCCTCACACCGAAACTGCGCATGGAAATGGGCAAAGCCGCCACAAGCATCGCGCGGGCGGTGAACTACGACAACGCCGGAACGGTCGAGTTTTTGCTCGACCAGGACGGCCGGTTCTACTTTATCGAAATGAATCCGCGCCTCCAGGTGGAGCATACAGTGACCGAGCAGATCACGGCTATCGACATCGTGCGGAATCAGATCACGATCGCCGCGGGAAAGCCGCTCGACATTCAGCAGAAGGACGTTACGCTCCAGGGCCACGCAATCCAATGCCGGATCAATGCGGAAGACCCCAAGAACAATTTCTTGCCCTGCACCGGTACCGTGACGGCGTACCTCTCCCCGGGCGGCATCGGCGTGCGCATCGACGGCGCCGTCTACAGGGGTTACCCCGTGCCCCCATACTACGACGCCCTCTTGGCCAAGCTGACGGTTCGGGGTCGGACGTGGGAAGAAACGGTGAGCCGCATGAGGCGCTCGCTCGAAGAATACATCCTCCGAGGGGTGAAAACGACGATCCCCTTCATGGAAGCGATCATGCAGGAACCGGACTTTCTGGCTGGGCGTTTCGACACGTCCTACCTGGACAGCCACCCCGACCTCTACTCGTACCATGAATTCGAGCAGCCGGAAGATCTGGTCCTGGCACTCTCCGCCGCCATCGCGGCCTACGAAGGGCTGTAACCGGACAACCCCAGCGCGAGTCGAAAAGAGAAAGCCTGGACACCATGGCGACGAAACGGCCGTCACCCAAGAAACACAGCACGAAAAAACGGGCGTCTGCTCCGGCTCTCAGGACCTCCAAAAGCGTCAAATCGCACCCGCAGGAATTCTCGATCCAACCGGCGCCCGGAAAACGGCTCTTGATCACCGATGTGGCCCTTCGGGATGGGCACCAATCGTTGCTCGCCACGCGCATGCGCACCGAGGACATGCTGCCGATCGCGCAGAGGCTCGACGCAGTCGGCTATTGGTCACTGGAGGTGTGGGGCGGCGCAACGTTCGACACCTGCCTCCGCTTCCTGAAAGAAGATCCGTGGGAACGACTCCGCGCCTTACGCGCCGCCATGCCCAACACCAAACTGCAGATGCTGCTGCGAGGACAGAATCTCGTCGGCTACCGGCACTACGCCGACGACGTCCTGGAACGGTTCATTGAACGTGCCGCTACGAATGGGATTGATGTCTTCCGGATTTTCGATGCACTGAACGATGTACGCAACCTCGACCGGGCGGTGCGCGAAGTCCAAGCCTGCGGAAAACATGTCGAAGCCGCCATCAGCTATACCGTCAGCCCCGTGCACAGCATCGACCGGTTCGTCGACATGGCGAGAATGCTGGAAGACATGGGCACCGATACCCTCTGTATCAAGGACATGGCCGGGCTCCTGGCGCCGCTCGACGCCTATCACCTCGTGCGCCGGATAAAAGCCGCGGTCAAGGTGCCGATCCATCTCCATTCGCATTACACCTCGGGGATGGCCTCAATGGCGTCGCTGATGGCTGTTCTCGGCGGCCTCGACATGCTCGACACGGCGATGTCGCCGTTGGCCGGCGGGACTTCGCATCCGGCCACGGAAACGCTTGTGGCGTCGCTCAGGAATACGCGGTACGACACCGGCCTGGATCTGGCGTCCTTCCTCCCGATTACCGAGCACTTCCGCACCGTTCGCCGGAAGTATCGCCAGTTCGAGAGTGATTTCACCGGTGTCGACGTAGAGATTCTGACGTCGCAGATTCCCGGAGGTATGCTTTCGAACCTGGCCGCGCAGCTCACCGAGCAGAACGCGCTCGACCGGATGAAGGAAGTGCTCGACGAGGTCCCACGGGTCAGAAAAGAAATGGGCTATCCGCCGCTCGTGACACCGACCAGCCAGATCGTCGGCACCCAGGCGACCCTCAATGTCCTGACCGGGGAACGATACAAGGTCATCACCACCGAGACGAAGAACTATTTTCTCGGTCTGTACGGGCGCGCCCCTGGGCCGGTCGATACCGATGTCATGACGCGCGCCATCGGCAACGAAGAACCGATTAAATCCAGGCCCGCGGATCGGCTCGAGCCTGAACTGGAGGCGATCAAGAAGGATCTCCCTGCCTCCGCCTCCTCGATCGAGGACCAACTCTGCTTCGCGCTCTTTCCGGCCATCGCGCGGGAATTCTTCGAGGCCCGGGAGAAAGGCGACTTGACCCCGGAGCCGCTCGAAGCCAGCGCGCCCAAAGGCCCGGCCGTCGCGCACGAACTCCATCTTGCTCCGGTGGAATTCAACGTCACCGTGCACGGCGAAACCTATCACGTCAAGGTCTCCGGCTCAGGCCGGAAGACCGACGGACGCAAACCCTACTACATCCGGGTCAACGACAAGCTGGAAGAGGTTTCGCTCGAACCCATTCAGGAAATCCTCGCCGGAGTTCCGGAATCCCCGGACGTGGGACCGGCAGCCAAACCCAAACGGCCGAGGCCTTCAAAACCGGGCGACGTGGCTCCGCCGATGCCGGGCCGCGTGGTGAAAATCCTGGTGGCGAAGGATGATCGAGTCAAAGCCGGCGATCCCCTTCTGATCATCGAAGCGATGAAGATGGAAAGCCGTGTGCCGGCTCCGATCGACGGGAAAGTCGCCGCCATCCTGGCCGCCGAGGGGGACAATGTGAAAACGGATGAAACGGTCATCCAGCTGGAGTAGGTCCATCATCCCGAGTACCCTGCGCTCATGCAGACTGCTGCACCCTGTGCTGCTTACCCTCTGCCTCGTGCCTCACGCCATGACCGCCTGCACGTCGTCCACGTCGATTCCGGCGCAGTTTGACGCCATCGAGCGCATTCCGGTCAGAACCGCTCTCGTGCTTGATCAGCGGATCGCGTATCTCGACGTGGGCGCGGGCCCGCCGGTCATTTTGATCCACGGATTCGGGGGATCGATGTGGCAGTGGGAGCATCAGCAACGTGCCCTGTCGCAGCACTTCCGTGTCCTGACGCCCGATTTGCCCGGAGCAGGGTTGTCCGACAAACCGGACATCGACTACCGGCTGGACCAGATGCTGGCCTTTCTCGCCGGATTCATGGATGCGGTGGAGATCCCACAGGCAACCCTGGTCGGCAACTCCATGGGCGCCGGCCTGGCAATCGGCATGGCATTAACTCATCCCACGAGAGTCGCCAAACTCGTCCTCGTCGATGGGCTACCGCCACGGGTCATGGAAAAACTCACCAGCCCGACCGTCAGACGGGCACTGGAAACTCACGTTCCGGTCTGGCTCGTCTCGCTCGGGAATTGGCTGTTCGGCGGACTGATGACCGACTCGATCCTGAAAGAAATCGTGCATGACCCCGCTCTCCTTACCCCGGCGGTGATCGACCGCTCCAACCGGAACCGTCAGCGCCCCGGACTGATGAAGCCCATCATGGCCGTCAAGGACAATCTTCCACGGTGGGAATCAGACTTTGCCACGCGTATCGGCACCCTCACGCAACCGACGCTGGTGATCTGGGGAGAACATGACCAAGTGTTTCCAATCGCCGTAGGTGACGCACTCCACCGCACTATCAGGGATTCGCGGTTCGTTCCTATCCCCAACGCAGGCCATATCCCCCAATGGGAACGGCCTGATCTCGTCAACCAGTCGCTGATCGAGTTCATTGGGCCCTAATACCCGCAGGACAGACTCATCTGTTCCTGCTAGAATGGCCCTCGCCTGTCTCGGCATCTTAGAAAGGAGAATGTTATGCGGAGAGGATATCGTGGTTTCTTTGGATCGGTACTGTGTCTTTCGCTTGGCTTGGCCGGCTGCGAGACTATGCCTCCGCCCACCGCCACCACCTTCGTGTACAAGAACTATGCCGTCGCCGACGGCACTGCCGTCGCCGGCGAAGGGAATCACGTGCTCTTCAAGGGCAGTCCGCTGACGCTCGTGGGCAATGGGCTCAAAGTCGGCGACGCCCTGCGCGACGTGAAGGTCGCCCAGGCCGACCTCTCACTGGTCAATATCGCCCACACAAAGGGTGAAGGAAAGGTGCGGATCATCAGTGTCGTTCCCTCGCTCGACACACCGGTGTGCGAACAACAGACCCATTATCTCAGTGAAAAAAACAAGGGTCTCGACAAGATGATCGAACTCATCACCGTGAGTGTCGATACGCCCTTCGCCCAGAAACGGTTTGCCGGAGAGGCCAGGATTGAAAACGTCACCTTCCTCTCCGACTATCGGGGTGCTGAATTCGGCAAGGCGCACGGCCTGTTCCTGAAAGATCCGCACATTCTCACGAGAGCCGTCATGGTCGTCGATGCGCAAAACACTGTGCGCTATCTCCAGGTCACACCGGAATTGGTGCAGCTGCCTGACATGGAAGAAGCCTTCCGTGTTGCCCGCGTTTTGATTTCGGCAAGTTAACGTAGTGTTTCTCAGGTTACGGTTGAGGTTAAGCACCGAGTGGCATACGTGATCCTTAATTCTTGACCTCAGCCTCAACCTCCCCGACTCTGATGGCGCATTACGACCTGCTCGTCATAGGAACCGGACCGGCCGGCCAAAAGGCCGCCGTGCAGGCCTCCAAGCTCGGCAAGAGGGTCGGCCTGATCGAGCGGAAGGAAGTCGTCGGAGGCGTCTGCATCAACACCGGCACGATTCCGAGCAAGTCCCTCCGTGAAGCCGTACTCTACCTCTCCGGGTTTCGACAGCGGGGCCTCTACGGCGCTGAATACCGTCTGAAAAAGACGATCACGATCGAAGATCTCGCTTTCCGCGCCAACCACGTCATCAAGAACGAAATCCAGATCGTCCGGAATCAGATGGCTCGGAACCGGGTCGATATGTTTTCCGGATTCGCCAGCTTTCTCGACCCGCACCGCCTGCTGATCCAGCAGCGGACCGGCGCGATCGAACATACGGCGGATTTCATCGTCATCGCCGTCGGGACGGAACCGGCCAGGCCTTCCGACATCCCGTTCGACGACGTCTCCGTCATCGATACGGATGGGCTCCTGACGTTGAAACACATTCCCGATTCCATCGTCATTGTCGGAGGCGGGGTCATCGGCACAGAGTACGCCTCGATCCTCGCCGCCATGGGAGTCCCTGTCACCCTCATCGACAAGCGCCCTCGCCTGCTGGAGTTCGTCGATGCGGAAATTATCGAAGCGCTCCAACGACAGATGAAAGAAATCGGCGTCACGCTCTACCACGAAGAAGAAGTGCTCGCGATCAAGAAAGAGGCTGACGATTCCATTCATGTCTGTTTGCGCCATGCCAAGCCGATCCAAGCGTCAACGCTCATGTATGCGATCGGCCGGGTCGGCGCGACAAACGGGCTCAATTTGGAAGCGGTGGGATTAAAACCAGATGACCGTGGTCGCCTGATCGTCAACAACCACTTCCAAACGGCGATTCCGCATATCTATGCAGCCGGCGACGTCATCGGTTTTCCAGCCCTGGCCTCGACGTCGATGCAGCAGGGCCGCCACGCCTCCTGTCATGCCTTCGGCCACCCGGATCACACCGACAATTCGCTCTTGCCCTACGGCATCTATGCCATTCCGGAAATCTCCATGGTGGGACGCAACGAGGAAGAACTCACGCAGGCCGAGATTCCCTATGCCGTCGGCATCGCCCGCTACAAAGAAATCGCACGCGGCCAGCTGATCGGCGACGAAACCGGCATGCTCAAGCTGCTGTTCCATCGACACACGAAGGAACTCCTCGGTGTCCATGCGATCGGAGAGGGAGCTACGGAGCTGATCCACATAGGGCAGGCCGTCATGGCCTATCACGGCCGAATCGACTATTTCATCGACACCGTCTTCAACTACCCGACCCGGGCGGAATGTTATAAAGTCGCCGCGCTGGACGGTATCAATCGCCTGCCGAGGCCTTGGCCGCAGTAGCCCTAGCACTGTCAAGAGTCGTTCCGACAAGTTTTGAGTTGTGAATTTTGAGTTGGAACTCAACACTAACAACCCAAAACTAAAGACTTCTCAAGACGGCATCACGTTTCCCGAGATACGTTAACTAGGTAAGTGTGACTCATGTCCTTCTCCAACCACTTGAGGCAACTTGCCAAATCGAACTGGGAGGCCCAACTGACCCACCCCTTTATCGTCGCGCTTGGAAACGGCACGCTGCCCGAACGGAAATTCAAATATTACATCCTTCAAGACGCGAGGTTTCTCGACGATCTTTCACGGGTCTTCGCCGCCGGCGCGGTAAAAGCCCCGGACTCTGACAGCGCCCTGCGCTTCGCCGAACTGGCCGAAGAAACTATCACCGTTGAACACCGCCTGCATGAGAATTATGGGATGCGCTGGAAGATGACCGCGCAACAGATGACCCGCGTTCCGATGGCGCCGACGACCTACGCCTATACCAGGCACATGCTGACTGTGGCGCACAGCGGGTCGGCGGCAGAGATCACCGTCGTCGCCCTCCCCTGCGCCTGGATCTACTGCGTCGTGGGACAGCATCTTTTAAAGAAAGCCCCGCCGCCAAAGAACCACCCCTACCGCGACTGGCTGATGCTTTATGCCTCGCCGGAATTCGCGGCAGTGCAAGAGTGGATGCGCAAGAAAGTGGATCAGTGGGCCAAGACCGCAGGCGCAGAAGAGAAGCAACGGATGGAGGACGCTTTCATCATCAGCTCACGCTACGAGTGGATGTTTTGGGAGATGGCGTGGAACGAGGAAGAATGGCCGGTGTAGTTTTGGAGGGCAGGACGGTCGAAACCTGCCTGCTCAGGCACTCCAGCTCGACCGCGCTAAGCCTCCCGTGTGCTCAGCTGCGCAACTCGTTCCGATCTGAGCGAAGCTCGATCGGAACTTCGAACAGTGCTCGCCGTCCGCCTGCAGTGGACCGCACCTGTTCGGCAAGCGCGGTGGCCCGAGCCTCCGTGCAGTTCGCGACGCAGGCTTCACCCGTCCTGCTGATACACCGGGCTATAGCGAGAAAGAGAAGGCAAGAAAAGCCTGGGATCGCCCAGCAAGAGCGGTTCCCAACGACGCTCTGATCACGCTCCGAGAGCCTCCCAGCCCTCACCCCTTATCATATGGACACACCGGCAACGTGCGGGGAGGCGGACAAGAAATGCCGGGTCCTGTCGCTGACCAGCCCCTCCATCCTCGCACCCCGCCCGATGTAGAAAAGACGGGTGACCCGCCGATCTCCATTGCTCGCGCGACGCGCACACAAGGGTGATCGAATTAGTATCTGAACGGGCGGTGCTCGTCGCATGCGCGCAGTTGGAGACCGATCGGGTCCCCCCTGTGAAGCGAAATGTAAGAGGATAGACGCCCTGGTCAGCGCCACCCGTCGAACTCCGTGAGAAAGAAAGTGGAAGAGGATAGGACATGGAATGGGATAACTATAAGAAGCTCTATCGAAACTTCGAGTACTCCATTTCCCAGTCTATGGTCATCACTCTAATTTCGCATGAGGTTTTGAAACAATGGCCTCAAAGCCTGCCCGACGGCACGAAGAAGGCACTGGAAGATGCTAGAACCAACTGGAGGAATCTTTGGACTGCATACTTTGACAAAAAGATCACATCCGACGAACTCCACACAGGGTTCGATCGTACGTACAAAGAATGGGAACAGACTGAAGGTCACCTCCTGGATATAGCGACCAGTCTTGCTGGCTTAAGGGTCGGGGCAGGCATGCGTGCTGATTTGTTTGAGGCTCATACTGTCGACTCCTTATCCTCCAGCGCTTCCCACCGGTCCGCCTGGTTCGGTCATACGCCAGGGGTCGAGGAGTTCAGCGAGACGTTTTTCTGGTAGTACCTTCTGTTCCTTCGCCATCTGCCGGACGGTCTTGCCGGACTTATACGCATCCTTGGCCAGCTTCG
>JBQTIO010000240.1:0-1689 GCA_052388075.1 Nitrospiraceae bacterium | reverse complement strand
ACCGGTTTGATCAGGGCCAGGAAGAGGGAGCCATCTCAGCAGAGGCTCAACGCGGCCTCATCCTGTTCCGGGAGAAAGCACGGTGCACGAAGTGCCATTCCGGGTTCAGCTTCACCGACGAAAAGTTTCACAACCTCGGCATCGGCTGGGACGACAACAAAGTGGATCTCGGGCGATATATGGTGACCACGAATCCGGAGGACATCGGCGCATTTAAAACCCCGACCTTGCGGGAGATCGCCCGAAGCGCACCTTATATGCATGACGGCCGCTTCAAAACGCTCGAAGAAGTCGTGAACTTTTACAATAAGGGAGGCGTGAAGAATCCTCACCAGGATCCTTTAATCATTCCGCTCGAACTGACGGATGAAGAGAAGCGCGATCTTGTGCAGTTTCTTCACACGCTCAACGGCGAGGGCTGGCAGCACGTCTCGGCGCCGAAGGCGTTTCCAAAGTAAAGTGCCGGGCTGACCGTAGGGCAGAATCAGAGGGACTTCCTTCGGCGAGCAGCCGAAGAGAGTCCCTTTTCATTTTCCGGAGTCCAGCGAGTCCGGACCGGTCGTCTGGGTGAGATAGCGGCGTAGGATGGCCTGTTCGATGCGGGATCGCCCGCGATCCGGAGAGGGAAACCGGAGCACGAGATGGAGCTGGCCCGGTTCCGGCAGTTGGATCGTGATGCGCGGTTCCGGCGACGGAGCCTCCAGCAGGTTGGTTTGCTCCAGCAGTTTCATCTGGCGCACCGCTTCCTCCATGAAGGGGGCACATTCAGTCCTGGCCGCCTCGAGCAGTACCCGTTCGGCCTGCCGCCAATCCTGGCCGGCAGAGATCGGAATCATCAGCGTATACAAGCCATACTCCTGATCCGGATTCTCTTTGATTAAGGGATTGGTGAATAGCAGGCTGTTTGGAAAGACCGTCACACGGCCGGTGTATAAATGAGCGGATTGCCCGGGGCCGATTTCCAGCAGTTTCGTGATGAAGACATCGTGATCCAGGACTGCGCCGCGATGGCCGGCAATCTGAATCCGGTCACCGACCGTATAGACTTTTCCGCCGACCCGCAGTGCAGCGCCGCTCCCACAGAGAATGAGCTCTTTCGTCGCCAGGACCAGCGCCGCCGCCAGTGCGACAACGGAGACGGCGAAAGCCTGGAGCTCGTGCGCCCAGATAATCACGAGCCCGAGGAGAAACGCGAAGAGAATAGAATTTCTGGTCGTCACGACCCATCGTCGCTTGGATTCCATCGACAGCGCCGGATTGCGGGCAATCCAACGCACCACGAGAGTCCGTATCGCCAGGAGGGCGATCAGCACGATGAGAGACTTAAGCCCGTCGAGAACCACTAAGCTGTCAATGCCCATCCAGCTACTCTGCATGACGACCTCTCTCCTACGGTGACCGAATCTCGACTTGCCGGCCTCCCGCACGCCTTGCCCTTAAGCTTGGGCGGTTGTAAAACTGATAGAGGGAGAGGATTACATGACCTTTCAGCTGTGCTTCACCGCCACGACGGTGGGGATGAATCGGCTGGCCGGTGTGTTGGAGCCGGGGCTAACGGGCGCTCAACTGCTCGCGGGTGCCCGGCACACATTCGTCCCGTTTCCACCGGGTCAGCACCTTCTCCTCGTTGAAAGTCAGCGTATACCGATAACAATAGAGCGTCGGCTTGGGCGCGTCCGCCCCGCGGCC
>JBQTIO010000239.1:0-4117 GCA_052388075.1 Nitrospiraceae bacterium | reverse complement strand
AGCTGCTGAATCCTCGAATCGAGGGTCGAATAGATCCGCGTGCCCTCCGGAATTCCTATCCCGGTCCCTTCCTCGACTTCTCGAAGCAGATAGTCAATGAAGTACGGCGCATCGCTCGTTGCATCCTGGCTGAGCGCAACCTGGACCGGTTGGTTCACCGCCCGCGTCCAGGCCTCTTCTGCCAACATGCCCTGGTCCCGCAGACGACGAAGCACCACGTTGCGCCGCGCGGTCGCATGCTCGACATTCTTCACGGGGGAATAGGTGTTCGGCCCCTTGATCAATCCGACGATCAAGGCCACTTCGTCGATCGACAATTCGTCCAGGGTCTTCCCGAAGTACCGATGCGCCGCCTCCCCGACGCCATAGATGGAGACAGATCCGGCCTGGCCGAGATAGATTTCGTTGAGATAGCTTTCCAGGATCTCTTCCTTGCGGTACTTGAACTCCAGCACGACGGCCGCTACGGACTCTCGCAGTTTGCGTGTCATGGTCCGTTGGGGTGAATAGTAGAGATTCTTTGCCAATTGCTGCGTCAGCGTGCTCCCGCCTTGCACCACCGCACCCTGCGTCACATTGACCCAAAGCGCCCGGCCGATCGCGACTGGGTCGATCCCGTAGTGGGAAAAGAACCGCCGATCTTCGACCGCCAGCAGCGCTTCGATCAACGCGGATGGCATGCGGCTGAGAGGGATCCATTCCCGGACCTGTTTGGTGCCGCCGCGCATTCCGCTGAGCAATACCGGTTCGAGGGAAACCAGCGCAGCCGGTTGCTCATCCGGCAGTGACAACACCTCCGTCACGGTGCCGTTCTCGAGCATCAAACGGACTGACCTGGCTGGAATCCGACTCTCCTCCTGAGCATGCAGCGCAATGTCAATCGATTCGTCCGTGAGCCAATACTCACCGGCTGCCTGCGGCGCGGACGTGACCTGGCGGTACTCCAGCCGGTGCAACCGATCGAGTAGTCCTGAGTTGACGACATGGAGTCCGGGAGACAGGACAAACGGGGCCCCATAGATCAGCAGAGGCGGATGCTCATCGCTCTTCGGCAAGGTCAGATTCGTCGCGAGCATCGCGCCATAAACCACCAGACCCGCCAAGGCGACCGCGAGGAGCGAAGCCACGCCCCCCGCTGCCCATGTGACCCAAGAACGAACCACTGCCATCAGACTGACTCCCTACGAGACGGCATACGCAATCCCCTCATCGGACTCGAAGACAGTTTACCGAGAAGCAAGACCGAGATACCGCCATGTACGACAGCTTATCACCCGGTGGGCACTAAAGAATTCGCCGTCCGAAGGGAACGCCGGTAGTCCTACGGACGGATACTCCTCGAGACGCTCAGGGGCGCGAAGCTGAAGACTGAACAAAGAATTCAAGGCGAGTGGCTAGCCGTCCTTCAACATTTGAGGCTCCGCTCGCAGAGACCAAAGCCGCGCTCGAAACCGCTCAGGCCGCCGTGGATCAACTCTATGCACGATGGGCCGCCCTCGAAGAGAAACGCACGCAGTCGATCAGTGCGCAGCAGACCTAGCGTCGTCGATCGTTCGCACCGGCCACAAGGACCCCACGATCATCCCGGCCCCCGCCAACAGAAATCCCACGAGTTGCGGGGGCCAGACAGGCTCAGCCGGACCAAGCAGTTCCAACGTCATCCAGCTTGTCAGCCCGGCGATGATGGCCCACAAGGCACCCCGCGTCGTCGCCCGTTTCCAGTAGAGCCCCGCGAACAGCGGAATGAACGCAGCCACCAGCGTGATCTTATAGGTATTGACCACCAGCATATAGATGGTCACGTCCGACCAGAGCGCGATGGTCAACACCACCCCTGCAAATCCGACCAGGACGACACGCATCAGGCGAAGAAACTCCGAATCGTTCAATCGAGAGAGCGCCGGCCGGATCACGTTCTCGCTCAAGGCCACCGATGGCGCCAGCAGCGTCGCGCTCGAGCAACTCATGACCGCCGACAGCACGGCCCCGAAGAACACGATCTGAGCCGCCACCGGGGTGTGCTGTACGATCAACGTCGGCAGCACAAGCTGCGAATCCTGTTCCATCAACGCGCCGAATTTCGCAGGATCCACGAGCGTCGCCGCATAGGCGAGAAACATCGGCACAAAACAGAACCCGAAGTAGAGCGTTCCACCGAGTAGCGACCCGCGCACCGCCGTGCGTTCGTCCCTCGCAGAGGTAATGCGTTGGAAAACGTCCTGTTGGGGAATCGAGCCCAGCATCATCGTCATCCAGGCGCCGATGAAGGGAACCCAGCCTGCCCAGGTAGCCGGCGGAAAGAAATCCAGCTTGCCGGCGGCGGCCGCATGCTCGATCACGGCGCCCACTCCACCCGCCAACCCGCTCACGACGGACACGATATACAGCAGACCTCCGATGATGACGGAGATCTGGACAAAATCGAGGATCGCCACGGAGAACATCCCGCCGAAGGTCGTGTAGGTCAGCACGATCGCCGCGCCGATCACGATGCCGACCGCCTGACTGATCCCGCCGTCGGTGACGACATTGAGCACCAGTCCCAACACCTTGAATTGGGCCGCGACCCATCCGAGGTACGAGGCCACGACACAAAGCGTGCAAAGGGTTTCGACGGTGCGGTCATAACGCAGACGGTAGTAGTCGCCGACGGTAATGATGTTGAGCCGATAGAGACGCGGCGCAAAAAACAGTCCCGCGAGCATCAGACACATGCTCGATCCGAACGGATCGGCCACGACACCGCGCAACCCTTCCTTCACGAAGGTGGCCGAGATGCCGAGCAAGGCCTCGGCGCCGAACCAGGTCGCGAACACGGTCGCGGTGACGACGGGCAAGGGCAGGCATCTCCCGGCCACTGCGAAATCCTTGGAGTTCTGCACCCGGGTGGCTGCGAAGAGTCCGATGCCGACCGAGACCAGCAGGTAGAGAATGACGAACCAGAGAACCACGCGCGCAGGATAAAGCGATCCCCGCCCGCAATCAATTGGTATTCGTCTCTCTGAAACGATTTCGACCGATCAGATGGCAGGCGTGCGCACATGTTCCGGCCGAAAGCCGAGGCCAATCATCCTGGCGGGGATACGGCGGAAGAATGGGAAACGGGCAATCAATCGGAATGCAAGGGGAGGCGGCAACCGAACCGAGCTGTGGAGAACTCGTTTGATGATGCGATTCTGGACCATGAGCTGAATGCGTTGCGTCATCTTGGTGGGCCAGTCCCGTCGCTTCTGCACGAGCTTGAGGTCTTCCGTCGTCAGGCAACCGTCACGCAATGGAATGGCGAGCACATTCGCAGCAGCCACAGCATCCTGAATCGCCAGGTTGATCCCTACCCCCCCAACCGGCGACATGGCGTGAGCGGCATCGCCGATACAGAGCAACCCGGATCGATACCAGTTGCGCAGTCGATCGACCTGCACCGTCAGGAGTTTGATCGGCTCCCAATCTTGTAACTCGTGGACACGGTCGGCGGCAAACGGGACCAGTTTCGCCACGCTCTCGCGAAACGCCGGCAGCCCTTGCGCCTGAATTTCACTCAGCGAGTCCTTGGCGATCACGAAACCGCATTGCCAGTAGTCGCCCCGGTTCAACATGATGAAAATCCGACCGACATCGAAGCGCCCCATCGGGTCGGCCGGATCGCCCGGCCGGCGCGAGAGCCTGAACCACAACACATCCATCGGGGCACCGAATTCCTCCACGGACAACCCGGCCTTCGCGCGGACGACCGAGTGTCGACCATCGGCCCCCACGATTAGGGCGGCGCGCACCTCCATCGGCCCGTTCGGAGCCTCCGCGCGGAGCCCCACAACCGAACCGTCATCTTCGATCAGGTCCGTCACCTCCGCATTCATTCGAACCTGAAAGGCTGGATACGAATTTCCCACTTCGACGAGAAAATTCAGGAAGTCCCACTGCGGCATAAACGCGACATAGCGGCACCGGGTAGGCAGATGCGAAAAATCCGCCACCGTGAACTCCAACTCGCCGAATCGCCCGTTGATGCGCGGCACTTTCTGATGGGGCAACTGGAGGAATCGCTCGAGCACGCCCAGTTCGTGCATGATCTCCAGCGTCGAAGGATGCAGGGTGTCTCCGCGGAAGTCGCGGAGGA
>JBQTIO010000238.1:0-3204 GCA_052388075.1 Nitrospiraceae bacterium | reverse complement strand
TTCTTCATCTTGTCAAGAAGACGGTCCGAGGCCGTTTCGAGCCCGGCTGTGACTGCGATGCAGCCGGAGGCGGCGAGCAGGCGGCAGAGGTCCGGCGTGAAGGCTTCTTCGAAGCGGATGTTTCCCCACCATGAAATGGTAATGCCGCGCTCCAGTAAACCCAGGGCGAGGGACTTCAAGGCGGCGGGAGGGGCCGCCTCATCGACGAAGTGGAACCCGCGCCGGCCGGTTTCGGCGATCAACTGCTCGATCTGTCTGATGAGGCGCTCTGTCGGTGTCATTTCGTAACGATTGATGTAGTTCAACCCCACATCGCAAAAGGTACATTGCTTCCAGTAGCAGCCATGCGCCACGGTGAGTTTGTTCCAATGGCCTTCCGACCAGAGGCGATGCATCGGGTTGGTGCTGTCGAGGATCGTTACGTACTGATCCAGTGCAAGCCCGCGATAGGTCGGGCAGCCGATTTCATCCATTGAAAAGTCCGTGGTCGACTTGTCGTCGGCAAAGCACACGCGGCCCTTCTCCCGATAGAATGTGCGGCAGAGGGATCGGCGCGGCCGGATCCCGGAGAGATGTTCAATCAGGGAGAGCAGCGGCCGTTCGCCGTCGTCGAGGGTAATGAAATCAACATAGTCAAAGACGCGCGGATCGGCGACGCGCCGTAATTCGGTATTGGCATAGCCTCCGCCTAGTGCAATCGGTATGTGCGGCCGATGTCGTTTCAGGGCCTGGGCGATGCGAAAGGCTCCGTACAGATTGCCCGGAAACGGCACCGACAGCCCAACCAGCGTTGGTTTGACGCGGTCGACGTGACTCCACAGCGAGGCGAGCAGGAATTCGTCCGTGAAGTTCGGCGGCGCAGCCAGCGCCGCGGCGATCCCGTCGAACGATGACGCGGCAGACGCGATCTGCTCGGCGTACCGGCTCAGGGCAAAATGTGGTGACACAGTTGCTTGGACCAGGTCCGCGAGGTCTTCGAGATAGAGGGTGGCCCATTGCTTAGCACGGTCTTCCAGCGGCAGCGTGCGCGGGAACTTCGTGCGCCCTCGAAAACGCGGCCCCTGCGGGAGGATTCCCGGTCTGATCAGCTGGGATGCGGCGGCGGGGTTCTTCCCCTGCAAGTAAGTGACGACCAGACCGATCGTATTCCGATAGGCCTGCTCGTCAGCCAGCATC
This sequence comes from Nitrospiraceae bacterium, assembly GCA_052388075.1. Lineage (GTDB taxonomy): Bacteria > Nitrospirota > Nitrospiria > Nitrospirales > Nitrospiraceae > Nitrospira_D. The sequence continues at coordinate 2,028 of JBQTIO010000238.1, read as the reverse complement.
TGCAGGGCTTCCCGCGGGAGCTCGTTGCTCTGGTTGCGCAACAGCTGGAACAGCAACCTGAGTCCATCGGGACTGAAGAGCCGCAACACCATCTCAATTCCAAGATCGGCTTGATCAGAGGCGATGTCGCGCGACTGAAGAAAACCGCTCAAGTAGGCGGTGGAGGGGTAGGGGGTGTTCAACTGAGTGAGCGGAGGGATGACTAACAGAACCCGAGGGACGGTCATGCGCTCGACATAGCACAGGGGCGGGATTGATTGCTATGCTGACAACTCGCTGATCACTTCCATTCGAAATACCGGTGGACTCCATAACCCTGGTTGGGTATGGTGGCCGCATGAGTGATATTGGCGTTTCCGGTCGCGTAGTTCTCTATAGCGACTTCAACTGTCCCTTTTGCTATGCCATGCATGAGCGACTGCATAGCTATGGGGTTCTGGAGAGGGTTGAGTGGCATGGAGTGCAGCATGCACCCCAGCTTCCGATCCCGATGGCGCGCTGGAACGGTACCTTGATGGACGAACTGCGACATGAGGTGGCGATGGTCGGCCGACTGGCGCCGATGCTTCCCATCATCGTGCCCGAAGGCAAACCGAATACCGGGCCGGCGATTCAGCTTGCGGCCCAGGTGCTGGCCTCCAATGTCGTCCAGGGGAACGATCTTGTCCGCCGCCTCTACTGGTTCTTCTGGCGTGAGGGACGGGATATTTCCGATGCTCGGGTCTTGACTGAGGCGCTGGCCTCACTAGGCCTGAACCGGCAGAGGTTTATGGAAGGAGACGAGGCCACTGCCCATGCCCTTCAAGGATGGAATCGTCAGTGGCATAGCACAGGGCAAGCGGGCGTACCCCTACTCGAACGGTCGGACGGAATGTTGTTAGTGGGGCTTGCGCGGGAAGCAGACCTTAAGCGGTTCCTCTCCGTATCCTAGTTCCTCCATTGACATGGCTGGCGGCGTCTCCCGGATCCTAGGTAGCCCCGCCGCCGAGTCATCTCAGGACAGCGGTCCTTGTCGTCCCTTGAACGTGAGCTCCGCCACCCCTGACTTGTCCAATTCGCCCTTTCCCGATGCGACGAGACGCCGGTACTGGTCAAGTGTCGCCTGAGCGACCGGCAGCGAAAGCCCGACCTGCTCGGCCAAGGCCAGTGCGATGGCGGAGTCTTTCGCCGCATGCGCTGCAGAGAAGTAGCATTCGTGCGCCCGTTGCTGCATGTCTTCTCCGTCGGTCTCCAACACGCGCGAGGCGGCGCCGGTCTGGCCGAAGACCTCCCGCAGCATCGTCAGATCGATACCGAGCGCCGCGCCCAGCCCTAACCCTTCCGCCAATGCCGCAGTGTTGCCGTTCATGACCATATTGACGATGGCTTTCACTTTGGCGGCTTCTCCCGCCGGGCCGATGTGTCGAACGGGCTTTCCGATGGCACCGAGCACCGGCCTTGCCATGGCAAAAACCTCGGGCCTGCCGCCGCACATGAGATAGAGGGTCCCCTGGCGAGCCTGGGTGATGCTGCCGGCCATGCAGGCTTCGAGACAGGAACCTCCCTGCCGTTCGACCGCCTGCGCCACCTGGATCTGGACCTGCGGGGTGATCGTCGCGCAATTAATGAACAGCCTGTTCCTGGCGTTGGGGAGCAGGCTGTCCGGATTGCCTTCCGCGAAGATCTCCTGCATCGAGGCATCGTCCGCAACCACGGTGACAACTACGGAGGAGGAATCAGCAATCAGTGCAGGGGTGCGAACCGCCTCGACGCCGAGTTCTGTTGCGAGTGAGCGGGCAGTGTGGTGCTGACTGTCAAAAACCGCCGTGAGGTGAAAGCCCGCCTCTTTGAGGCGGCGCGCCATGTTGGCGCCCATGCGGCCCACACCGACGAATCCGATCCGAAGGTCTTCCTCCATCACCTGGCTCCTTGAAAGGTCGTTCAAAACGATGCTGATGCCTGGGAGATTCTACAGGGGTCGTATCCAAACAGGGACAGTCGCCGGTCGGAAGGGCGACAGTCCCTCGGGCTAGGAGGGGCGGAACGTGA
>JBQTIO010000237.1:0-10737 GCA_052388075.1 Nitrospiraceae bacterium | reverse complement strand
ATCTGAAACAACGAGAAATCATCTCCAGCCATATCGGCCATGCCGACTCGCAGACTCTGCAGCGGTGGCTGAACAGTCTCACCCAGGATCTGTTGAAAACGAACCGGATGGCCGGCAAGCTGCATTTTGAGCTGTCCGCCTCGCTGCCCTACGACAAGATCGTCCATGCCACGCTCGCCTCGTTGGTTGAGCGTCCGCTGGAGTCCTATCGACCGCTGTCCGACTATGTGTTGAGCGGCATCACGGGCGTCGCCGAGGGGTATCAACAATTGTTGAAGCGGATCGATACGTTACAAAACGGATTTGAGGGGATTATCTCCATCATTCGCACCCGGGTCGATCTGATCGTGGAGGCGCAGAACCTTGCGTTGCTGCAAAGCGTGGATAAGACGACGAAAAGCCAGGTCATCCTGCAACATACGGTCGAAGGGTTGTCGGTGATCGTGATCGCCTACTACGTCGCTGGGCTGACCGGCTACATCTTCAAAGGGTTTCAGGAAATAGGGTGGCTCAAGAACGCCGATCTTACGTCTGCGATCTTCGTGCCTGTCGCCATCGGCATGGCCTTTGCTATCACGGCTCTGAGCAAGAAGTATCTACACAAGAAGTGGTCGGGCGAGCTGCCGCACCAGGGGGCGGGCAAGTCACAGGAGCAGCAGCGAACCGACGCATAGTTCCTGGAGATCAGGTTGTTCAGTACACTCCAGGGTAAGGAGTACTGTCATGCGTCAGCGTAGCCCGGATTGCATCATGAAGGACGCGAGGCACCAGATTCGCCATGAGAAGGACGAGAGGGACGGGAGAATAGGGATTTCGCAGTTCCGCAGAAAATGATTCAATTCCTGAGGAGTGAAAACGAGAACGTATTCGTGAGCGCCATCATGCCACAGCCTCCATGTACCAGTTGCAAGGCAAATTAACGTTTGGTCCCAGTATGGGCAAGTGATGTGCCGATGAGAATATGGGCTGAGGATTCAAGACAGATTGAGTTTGACGAGGTACACTACGATTCTAACACCTGCGCCAGGAACCGTCCCGTATGTGACTCGGCCACCTTTGCCACCTGCTCCGGTCGTCCTTCCGCCACGATCTGCCCGCCAGCTGCGCCGCTTTCGGCGGTTATTGACTTGCCAATGACACGGGTGACAGAGTTTCTCTGATTCAGAGGGTCTCTGCCATGGCCGATCTTCACACGTCTCTCGATCCGTACCCTCCGATCCGGCTCCGCGGCCATACGCTCTTGTGCCTGCAAGGGTTTCGCGGAGAAGGATACAGTCCTGAATTCGTGTCGAACATGGCAGTCATCCATCAGGCGCTGACCACCGATCCCAACCGTCAGATCGAAGTGATCGCGTCTCCCGATGCGGTCTGCGGGGCCTGTCCGCATCGGCAACTCTCGGGGTGCACGCTGAATGGCGAGCGATCCGAGGAAGCAATGGTGGAGCAGGACCGTGAGGTCATGCGGAGGCTCGGGCTCACGGCGGGAGATCGTCTCCGATGGGGCGATCTGCTCGAACGGATTCAAAATTCGGTAAGCGGCGAGGATCTGCCTTTAATCTGCGGCGGCTGCCGCTGGTTGCCGCTGGGGTACTGCCGGGAGGGGATCAACCGGTTGAGAGAAACAACAGACTCAGAAACCGTTGTTGGAGGAAACCGGCCTGAGCGCATCTGCCAGGAACCGTCCCGTATGTGACGCCACCACTTTCGCCACCTGTTCCGGTCGTCCTTCCGCCACGATCTGCCCCCGGCTGCGCCGCCTTCCTGGTCGAGGGCGATGATCCAGTATCTACTCCTCGCACCAGAATTGTTTGAGATCGAACGATAATTGCCGGTGGTGCTTTATGGCGAGGAAGATAACCTGATTTTGACGAATCAGGTAGAGCACCAGATAGTCGTCCATTATGAATTCGCGCAAGTCGGCTCCTTTAGGGAGGAGTTTGCGCAAATCCTTGGTTCGTATCTGTACTTTCATGGACCGCACCTCCCGGCTCAAGAATGACCGGCCGGATTGCGGGAAGCGGCAGAGCGTTGGGATGATGTCGTTAAGGAGCCGGTCGAGGAAGCGGGGAAAAGCCGTCCGGCTGTGCAGGCCGATGAACTTTTCGATCGATGTCAGATTCGCTGAGAAGTTTTCGGTAAAACGTGGCCGCTTACCGGCCATGACGAGATTTAAGTTGGGCGAAGCTGAGCGTTCTTCCCGCCTTCACGTCAGCAAGTCCTTTGATCGCTTCTTCCAGCAATCCGAGGTGGATGTGTTCTCGTTCCAAGCGGTGGTAATAGTCCAGGCGGTCTGCGTCGATCAGCGCCGCGCAACTCCCTCCGTTCTTGGTAATGAGTTTCTCATTCCCCTTTGTCCGCACCTCTTCGCACAGTTCCGTCAGCTTGGCGCGCGCCTGACTCAATGAAATAATGTCTTTCGATGTCATGGCCACCGGTGCCCTCCTGGTTTCGAACACTTTAAATAATGTACAGAATTATGTCAAGTTACGGAGCGTCAAGAGAGCGGAAAAACAATGGTGTCAGGAACCATTCTCTGGAGCGGGCAGTCTGAGCGCATCGGCCAGGAACCGTCCCGTATGTGACTCGGCCACCTTTGCCACCTGCTCCGGTCGTCCTTCCGCCACAATCTGCCCGCCGGCTGTGCCGGCTTCGGGGCCGAGATCGATAATCCAGTCCGCTGATTTGATCACATCCATATTGTGCTCGACGACGACGAGGGTATTGCCCGCGTTCACGAGCTTGTGGAGGACGGCAAGGAGCTTCTTCACGTCGTCGAAGTGCAGGCCGGTAGTCGGCTCATCCATGATGTAGAGCATGCCAGGGGACTGGCTCCGGCCATGAAAGGGGATAGACCTCAGGGGAAGGAGGTCTGTCCCCCTGGACAGTCCCCGGCGATGCCTGTCCCCGTTCATGATGAGTTCTGCAGCAATCTTCAAGCGCTGGGCTTCGCCGCCCGAGAGGGTGGTGGCCGACTGGCCGAGGCGCAGGTAGCCGAGGCCGATGGACGAGAGCAGGTGCAGGCGCTCTTGTAGCTTGGGCGTTCCCGTGAAGAAGGACAGGGCTTCGTCCACGGTCATTGCAAGCACGTCCGCAATGGTCTTGTCTCGGTAGCGGATTGCTAAGACTTCCGGCTTGAATCGCTTGCCTTCGCACGCCTCGCAGGGCGCGTAGATGTCCTCAAAGAAGTACATCTCCAGCTTTTCCACCCCGCTGCCTTCGCACCGTTCGCATCGCCCTCCCGTCGCATTGAATGAAAAGTGACCGGGCGTGAAGCCCAGTCTGAACGCGGTACGTTCAGCGGCAAAGAGCCGCCGGATTTCGTCGAAGGCTTGGAGATAGGTAATGGGATTCGATCGAGGCGTGCGTCCGATCGGTTGCTGATCGATCAAGCGCACCCCTTTGAGATGTTCGATTCCCTTGATGGCCTTGAAACGGCCCATCGGGAGCGATTCGATGCGAAAGGCGCGAGCCAGCGCGCGGTAGAGCGTATCTTCGATCAAGGTGCTTTTGCCGGATCCGGAGACGCCGGTGATGCAGATCAACATGCCGAGCGGGAGGCGGACGAGCAGATCGTTCAGGTTATGTTCCGCCGCGCCGGCGATCACGAGGAATTTGCCGTTGCCGGAACGCCGCGATTTCGGCAAGGGGATGGCGTCTTCTCTGCGAAGATAGCGTGCGGTGATCGCGTGGGGATCCATCAAAAAGGTTGCGGCGGGAGCAGCGCAGACCACTCGCCCGCCCTGTTCTCCCGAACGCGGCCCCATCTCGACGATGTGATCGGCTGACTCGATCATGCGACGGTCGTGTTCGACGACGACCACGGTATTGCCGGCTGCCGCGAGCTCTTTCAGAATTTCGGCAAGCAACTCCGTATCCCTTGCATGGAGTCCAATGGTGGGTTCGTCGAGGACATAGAGGGTGCCGACCAGCCGAGCGCCGAGTTGGTTGGCCAGTGACACCCGCTGTGCTTCACCTCCCGAGAGCGTTTTGGTTTGGCGGGCCAGCGTCAGGTAGCCGAGACCGACTCGCAGGAGGAAGCCGAGCTTGGCCTGGAGTTGTCTCAGGATGTCGGCCGCGACCTCTCGGTCGAAGGGCCGCAAGGTCAAGGATTCAATCCAGCTTGCGACTCGCTCGATCGTCAATTCCGTAATCTCGTGGATATCGTGACCGGCGATCTTCACGAAACGGGCGTCGGGTTTCAGGCGGCTACCGTGGCAGCCCGGGCAATCGAAGGGCGTCCGATAGCGGCTGAGCATCACGCGCACGTGCAGCTTGTATCGCTTGCCTTCCAAGTATTCGAAGAACTGGTTGATCCCCTCGAACGATTTGTCACCGTTCCAGAGCAATTGTTGTGTTTCCTTGGGGAGGAGCCTGAACGGGACCGAGAGGTCCACCCCCCGCCGCTTCATGGTGAGCAACATCCGTTTCTGCCACCAATCGGCGCTGGGTTTGCTCCAGGGTTCGATGGCGCCCTGGGCCAGCGACTTGTTGTGGTCGGGAACGACCAACTCCGGATCGTAGCGCAGCACGTTGCCGAAGCCTTTGCACTCAGGACAGGCGCCGAGTGGGTGGTTGAATGAAAAAAGCACGGGGCGAAGGGGCTCGAATGTCCGGCCGCAGCCCTGACAGTGAAAATTGGTGCTGTAGGATTGAACGCCGTGGCCAATCACATCGATCGCACAATGGCCCTCACCTTCGCGGAAGGCGGTTTCAATGGCTTCAACGAGGCGCGATCGGTTGTCCCCTCTGATCACCAGTCGGTCGAGGACGACGTAGAGTGATGGGTAAGCGTGCAGTGGAACATGCCCGGCTTCGTGCAAATCGAGGATGTCCTCGGCGGTTTTCAGTCTCGCGAAGCCGCGCGTCAGCAGCGACTGAATGAAACTCTGTTTCTGGTTGGGAGAGGGAGGGGCAATCGGAAAGAGCACCATGGCCCGCGCATCCGGAAAGCGGGTCAGGAGATCGTCCATGACGATGGCCGGATGAAACGCGCGCGCCTCCTGACGACAATCGGGACAGACGGGTCGGCCGATTTTTGCGAACAAGAGGCGCAACAGGTCGGCGATTTCCGTGGTCGTGCCGACGGTCGAGCGGGCGGTGCGCACCTGATTTTTCTGCTCGATGGCGATGGCCGGGCGCACGTTCAGGATGCGATCGACATCGGGGCGGGCTACCTTGTCGAGAAACATGCGGGCGTAGGTCGAGAGCGATTCGACATAGCGCCACTGGCCCTCCGCGAAGAGGGTGTCGAATGCCAGCGAAGACTTTCCCGAGCCGGACACCCCGGTGACGGCCGTGACCTGATTATGCGGGATGCGGAGCGAGACGTTCTTGAGATTATTCTGCCGCGCGCCCTCGATGATGAGGTCGGAGGACCGGTTCTGAGGTCGAGGGGTGGACTCCACGGCACACAGGCTCCGCGAACGGAAATGCATGATGCTAGCAGCCGAGCCGCACCGCTTCAACGGGATTCGGTAAAGGCTTGGCGATCGGTCCATTGGATGAGAGGATGACGAAAGAGGGCTCCTGTGCCGCTTCTCACGAATGCTAAATACCTCGGGCTGGGTCGTCGGATCGCCCGTCTCCTGGGCGCCGCGTTGGAAGGCCTGTCGGCCGAAGCCCTGCGTGAACTCGCCCGGGCCTATGATCCCGCTGCGAACGAAGCTCGAATCAGCGCCGAAGTGTTCCTGTTTCACAAATTTCTGCTGATGCAAGCCTGCGTCGGCGTGTTTCCCGAGACCGAGGTCGATCACGTCGTCGGAGGGCTCTGCGCCGCGCTCAACGAGCGGGCCGGCGAGCTGGAATTGAGTCTCGATCGGCAGCAGGCGATGGAACAGGTGTGGCAGCTGAGGGCCGGGCAGTTTGATGGGCCGTTCGCGCGCGACCGGGCGCATGTCCTCGATCAAGGTTCAGGTCCAGTCTACTGGAGGGAAACCATCGGCCGGTTCTGCCAGAACGTGCGTCAGTTCGAGGACCCGCCCGACATTTGGACCGGTGCCGATGGACCATCCCACCTCGCCAGCCGTGCGGTCACCGCAGAACTGGATCGCATGGTGTCGGCCTTAGGAGAGCTCAACCGGATCCATTTCAGCGGAGCGGCGTGACGAGGCACGTGCCGTCCGACGCGGCCGTTGATCAGCGAAGCCACAGTTTCACCGCGCCTACGCAGCCCACGTACAAGGCGAGCGAAGCAGCCATGGCCGGCCAGAAGCCGAAGCGGGGGACGCCCGCGACCATGGACAGGACGTAGACAATCCAAGGAGGGACAAACCACAGGAGATTCCTGGCGTAACTGACAATCGCGTCGCCTCCTCCGTTCAGATACATCAGTACGAATGTGGCGCCGGTGATGGCGGGGAAGGTGCTGGCAAAGGCGGCCAGAAACGACTTGCCCTGAGAGCCGAGATAGGTCGACAGGCTCACGATCGTTCCGCCCAACAGAAAATACACCGCATACTTTACAAGGTCGTTCACAGGTTCCCCCTCCTCACGCTCCCTGAAACGCGTCCTGCGCTTCCCGTTCCAATGCCTCGCCTTGACCCGTATACCGCGGTGAGAAATGAAACACAACGAGGTCGCGCACCCGGGCCGTGCGCGCCATGAGCCCAGCCTGCCTGGCGGTCAGGTGATAACGGTCGCGGGCCTTTGCCGCGTCGATATCCAGATAGGGCGCCTCACAGTAGAAGAGATCCGCGCCCCGCGCGAGCACGACGATCTTTGCTTCATTCTCCTCATCGTACCGGGCGTCGACGACGTACACGATCTTCTGCCCTCGCGAAATGGTCAGAAACCGTTCCTTGACCTCCCCCAACACGAACTCGCGCTCTCCCCGACGATGTTCATCATACAGAGTGGCCGTGAAGCGGAAATCGTCCGTCCGGCCCTGCCAGATATGCTGTTTCACGTCTTTGAGCCACGCGCCGACCGGCAGGCCAGCTTCATGCAGTTTCTGTTTGTTGACGTTGATGTGGCATTGTTCCTCCAAGGAATAGGCGAACGAGGGAATGCGATGATTCAAGGCGACGGCCTTGACGGTGAACATGGGATCCTCCAGCACCGAGAAGAGCGGACTTGGGGATTGCGGCGCAGAAGGGTAACGCGACTCTTCGGACGGTTGGAAGCCGTTGTCGGCGCGAAAGAAAACTTGTCGCCGTACGCCTTGATGGAATTCTTGAACCTCGATGGTGAGCGGGTAGCCGTCGACGAGATTCCAGGTATAGCCCCGGAGCTTGCCCTGCACATTGTCGATCAGGCCGGGAGGGCCAAACAGTCTGAGGGTCTTGCCTCGTCCCAGGGCCACGCGCAGGACGGCGTCGAATCCGATGAAATGATCCATGTGTGTATGGGACACGAAAATTTCTCCGGCCCGTAACAGTCTGGTCGGCCCCAGTCCGTCGTTGTGCCCGAGGTCGAAGAGCAGGGCTCGCTTGGACCAGCGGATTTCCACGTAGACCCCGGGGTCGCCAAAGACGTCGTTGACGAGATAGCTGGAGAAAGAAGGGTTCATAAAAATTGGATCAAGTGGTCGTGGAATCATTGAGATCAGTCAATGATTCCATCGTCAACGAATCACCCCAAGCCCTGTCACCCGATCGTCGCTTTCACCGCCAGATACATCACGCTCACCTCGACGGCATGCGCCACGATCGTGGCGTACAGGTTGCGCGTGCGTACCCAGATCGCGCCCCAGATGAGCCCGTCCCAGACGGCGATCCAATGGAGGTGACGAAAAGTATTCACCATGAAGGGATCGAATGCAAATGTCAGCGCGCTGGTCAGGAGGGCCAGGGGTGAGCACCGACCGATGACAGCGGAGTTCCACCACCCTGCTTCAATCGAGGCAAGCCGTCCCAGGAGGAAGCCGCGAAAGTTGAGTTCCACGAACAGGGCAATGCCGACGATGACCCAGGGAACCATCAGCATGGGCGGGAGTTGCCCATGCGGGGTGGTCTTGAGGAACAGGATGTCATAGCCCAAAGACGGATAGGCGGAGAGAATCACCAACGTATTCAGGCCACCGAGCAGGAGGCCGGTCAAGAGTCCCAGGCGCAGGCCAGCAGTCACCTTGTCCTTCTCAAGGCCGAGTCGAGGCAGGACGGCGGTATTGCGAGCTGCCCAGCAGGACAACGTGAGATAGGCGAGGACTTGCGGAGTGAATTGGATAAACGCCTGTTCTTGGCTCGACGCGGGGAGAAGATGATAGCCGACCGTCGCGGCGACGGGGAGCAGCGCCCATGCTGCGCTGCGTTCCGCCGCCTGAGTCTGAAGCGGGGCGCGATCCAGCTCAGGCGGCATCGCGGCCGGCTACTGCAGCTCGACATGGTAGCGGTCCAACGTCGTGGCCTTGTGCCGCGCGAGGTTTGAAAGCGACTTGTTGTAATCGACGGTGGCGCGCAGCTCGTTGCCCTGGGCGGTGGCAAGATCGCGCTGGAAATCCAGGACGAACCGCGTGGTGCTGAGTCCGACTTTGAGGCGTTCCTGCTCGGCCTGGAGCTGTTTCTCCGCCATGATGCGCGCCGACCGGGTCGTTTCGATACGCTTGAAATCGGTTTGCACCCGGCGCACTGCCTCCCGGACACCGACGATAATCTGCTGGCGGACACTGGCGAGCGCGGTTTCGGCATTCCTGGCTTCAAGTTGGCGTTTGTTGTACGTGCTCGCCGCGGAGCGATTGCCGAGCGGATAGCTCAGCACCAGGCCCGCGCCATAGTTGTAGAAGTCGCCACTGAAATTCCTGCTGAAGGAATCGCCATAGTCCTTTCCCAGTCCGGCCAGGCCCACTGTCCCCTGGAACGACAGGGTGGGGAGCAGCTGATTGCGGGCAAACTGCTTGTTGAGTTCACCCGACTCGACATTCTTCTTCGCTTGGATGATCTCAGGACGCTGATCGATGGCGGTGTCAATCGCTTCCTGCAGGCTGAGCGGTTCGAGGACGGCGACAGGGGGATCGGTGGGCGTGAGCCGCATGTCCTGTCGCAGGTCCTCTTCCCCGGGATTCAAGAGCCGCCGCAGCTGATCTTCCTGGTCGCGAATGGATTTTTCTGCGACCAGCACCTGCTCGACGCGTGAGGCGACGGCGGCCTCAGCCTGGAGGACGTCCACGATGGACATGACGCCCGCTTTCGCCTTGGCCCGGTTGGCCGCCAGCAATTCCTGCGCGGCTTTCAGCGCGGCCTGCGCGACCTTCAAATTCTCGTTCGTGAAGACAAGCTCCCAATAGGTCTGCTCGACCGTGGCGATCACGGTGAGGACGCGATCACGAAAGACGTGCTGCTCCACGTCGGCATTATTCTGGGCGACTTTGATGAATGTCTTGTTTACCTCGATGCCGGCGTTTCGTAGCAGCGGCTGGGTGAAGGTGAACGCCAACCCGCCCGTCCAAGCCGGATTGAATAGGAATCCCCTCGCGACGTCTTGGTTGACGTTGGTTCGTGCTGGGCTGTAGTTCAGGTCAACATTGCCGCCGGTGATCAGGTTTTGCGTGGCATCCACGGTGACGGAGTGATTACGTTGGTCAAAGGGCGTGATGGTGTTGAGTGAGCCGCCGGTTCCGCCGAAGACCGGCCGATTGAGCGGGTTCACCGTCCGGTTATATTGGCCGTTCACGCTCAACGTGGGATCGAATTTGGCGTGCTCGATGACGATATCGGCTAGCCGGCTCTCCTTCGTGTGACGGCTGATGCTGATGTCGAGATTGCTCTGGAGCGCGCGAAGCGCCGCATCGGCCAGGGAGACGGTCTCCCGTCGCTCTGAAGACACCGGGTTGGTCACATCCAAGCTCCACCCGTTCGTCGGGGCCGACAGGCAACACAAGCCGACGAGCAGAAACGCTGTCCGCCCATAGCTACAAGTCCGTACTGTCCGTTCCATAACCGCCTCCTTTGATCGACAAAGGGAGAAGCCCCATTATATAATGCGTGGCGTGCAGGCTGTCATGACAAATATGTCATCCTGTTCAGAACGGCTCATGACACGTCGCAGATTACGATGCGGGAGCCTGATGGTGCTCTGCGCATCGACGTTGATGGTGCTCTGTGCCGCCCCCGTCGCCTGGGCTCAGAGCGTGTCGGGCGTGCGGTCGTTCGACGGGGGCGTGGCACCATTATCTCGATTCAGCGGGGGGAATCTCTATATCGACGGTCAGGGAACGCAGGGCTATCTGTACACGCCGGGACAGAACTTCGAATCCTACAGCTTTCGTAATCCCACCACTGGTCAGGCCTGGAGTGGAGCGGTGATGACGTTCGGCCCGCAACTGTCCATCGGACTGATTCAGGGCGCGAATCAAACTGGCACTCCGGTCGTTTTGCCAGGTCCTCCACGCCAATCCCCTCCACTGCCGTCCATTCAATCTTCGATCCTCGATGACATCCCCTAGCGGGCTCATGAAGCGCATCCAGCTAGAAGTGCGGGACTAGCGAGAAAAGCGCGACGAGCTGAAGAGGTTCACGTACGAGTCCCGCCTTTCGCGCCCGTCTCGTCCTTCCCGCACTCGTGACAAGACTGCGACGCGTCACGGCTCGTTTGCCAATTGCCATGTCAACGCCAGAACATACCGAGCCACGGTCTGCAAGATGTCCGGGTCGAGCGTATCGGCTGTGTCGGAAGGCTGGTGAAAGTGGGGATGGATTCCGCCGCTCACCACCGTGACGGTGGGCACTCCGGCCTCTTTGAAAGGCACGTGATCACCCCCCGGGAAGAATCCGTACAGGTCGAGTTTGTCGGCTGACCCTGCCG
>JBQTIO010000236.1:0-4624 GCA_052388075.1 Nitrospiraceae bacterium | reverse complement strand
AGCCAGACGCTCAAGATGCTCTTCAAAGTGGCCGAGGGGCCTGAAGGGCTCGGGGCAGCAGTCGACGATCTCTGTCGACAGGCGTCGCAGGCGATTCGCGAAGGCTACAAGTTCCTGATCCTCAGCGATCGCGGAGTCAACGAAGAATGGGCGCCGATTCCGAGCCTCCTTGGCATCGCGTCCGTCCACCACCACCTTGTGCGCGACTGCACGAGGACCGAAGTCGGCCTCATCGTCGAAACCGGCGAGCCGCGCGACGTGCATCAATTCGCGGCGCTCATCGGCTACGGAGCCGGCACGGTGAATCCCTATCTCGTCTTCGAATCGCTTGTGGACATGGAACGCGACGCGTATCTGCCGGAAGGGTTGGATGCCCAGACCGCCGAGGGAAAGTTCATCAAGGCCATCAACAAGGGCCTGCTCAAAATCTTCTCCAAGATGGGTATCTCGACCGTACAGTCTTATTGCGGCGCGCAAATCTTCGAGGCGATCGGATTGAATCACGAGCTGATCGATCGATACTTCACAGGGACCGCCTCGCGCGTTGAGGGCATCGGCATCCGCGAGGTCGGCGAAGAAACGCTTCGGCGTCACCGTCTGGCCTATGAGCCGACGCCGATCCGGCAACTCGATTTCGGCGGGGAGATCCACTACCGCATCCAGGGCGAGCACCACAACTGGAATCCGGACACGATTTATACGCTGCAGCACGCGACAATGGCCAACGATCCGAAGAGCTTCGCCGAGTTTTCCCAGCTCGTGAACGACGAGAGCAAGCGGCGCTCAAACCTGCGCGGCCTGCTCGACTTCAAGTTCCTGCCAGAGGCAATTCCACTCGACGACGTCGAGTCGGCGAAAGAAATCGTCAAACGATTTACCACCGGCGCTATGTCCTTCGGCGCGATCAGCAAAGAGGCGCACGAGACGCTGGCGATCGCGATGAATCGGATCGGCGCCAAGAGCAACACGGGCGAGGGCGGCGAGGATCCTGAGCGGTTCGTTCCGCTGCCGAACGGCGACTCGAAGAATTCTTACATCAAGCAGGTGGCCTCGGCGCGGTTCGGAGTCACGTCGCACTACTTGGTCAACGCAAAGGAGTTGCAGATCAAGATGGCGCAGGGAGCCAAGCCCGGTGAGGGCGGACAGTTGCCCGGCCATAAAGTGGATGAGGTGATCGCGAAGTTGCGATATGCCACGCCGGGCGTCCAGTTGATTTCTCCGCCGCCGCACCACGATATCTATTCCATCGAGGATCTCGCCCAGCTCATTTTCGATCTGAAGAACTCCAGCCCCGATGCGGACGTCTCAGTGAAGCTGGTAGCCGAAGTGGGAGTGGGCACGGTCGCGGCCGGTGTTGCGAAGGCGCATGCAGACAAAGTTTTGATCAGCGGCGACTCAGGCGGCACCGGCGCCTCACCCCTGGCCTCGATCAAATACGGCGGGGTCCCGTGGGAATTGGGTTTGGCCGAAACGCATCAAACGTTGGTGCTGAACGATCTGCGCGGACGAATTCGCGTCGAAACCGACGGGCAGCTGAAGACCGGCCGCGACGTCGCCGTCGCCGCGTTGCTGGGCGCCGAAGAATTCGGCTTCTCGACCGCGCCGCTGATCGTCGAAGGCTGTATCATGATGCGGAAGTGCCATCTCAACACCTGTCCGGTGGGGGTGGCGACGCAAGATCCCGTTTTGCGGAAGAAGTTCAGCGGCCAGCCGGAGCATGTCGTGAATTTCTTCTTCTTCGTGGCCGAAGAATTGCGGCAGATCATGGCCAAACTCGGATTCCGCTCGGTGAGGGAGATGATCGGGCGCGTGGATAAACTGAAAGCTCAGAAAGCCATCGACCACTGGAAGGCGAAAGGGCTGGATCTTACCTCGCTCTTACACGCACCAGATGTGGGGCCGGAGATTGCCCGCTATTGTGTGCAGAAACAGGACCACGGTCTCGCGGACGTGCTTGATAACAAGCTGATCGAGCTGTGCAAGCCGGCGATCGAGCGAGGGGAAAAAGTAACGCTCGATTTGCCGATCCGGAATGTGAACCGTACGGTCGGTGCGATGATGTCCAGCCGCATTGCAAAGAAGTATGGGCTTGAAGGACTGCCGCCAGACACGATCACGATCAAGTTTACCGGCTCGGCCGGTCAATCCTTCGGCGCATTCATCTCGCGCGGCATCACCATGATCCTCGAAGGGGAGTCAAACGACTATCTGGGCAAAGGACTGTCCGGCGGGAAAATCATTGTATTCCCGCCGAAGCAGGCGATTTATATACCGGAAGAGACGATTCTCATTGGAAACACTGCGCTTTATGGCGCGACGCAAGGCGAAGCCTATTTCTACGGCAGGGCAGGTGAACGGTTCGCGGTCCGCAACAGCGGCGTCAGGGCGGTCGTCGAAGGGACCGGCGACCACGGCTGCGAATATATGACGGGCGGCATCGTCGTCGTACTCGGCCGGACCGGCCGCAACTTCGCGGCGGGGATGTCCGGGGGCGTGGCCTTTGTGTTGAACGAACTGGACAAATTCCCATCCCGCTGTAACCTTGGAATGGTCGAGCTGGAGAAAGTCGTCTCGGAAGAAGACAAGAAAACGCTGCATCAGATGGTCACATCTCATTTCATGTATACCGGCAGCCGGAACGCGAAGCGTATCCTTGATAGCTGGGAGTCGATGCTGCCAAAGTTTGTCAAGGTGATGCCGGTGGACTATAAGCGGGTGTTGGAAGAACGGAAGAAGAAAGCTGCCGCTGGCAAGTAAGGGGTGAGGCGTTAGGGGTAAGGAGTAAAGTAAGGAACACAGCCGATCAGCATGGACACAGAACTTAGCACTCAGCACTGGAAAAGAAATGGGTGATCCAAAAGGTTTCATGAAGTATGCCCGCGAGGGGCCGAAGCGTCGTCCCGTCGAGCTGCGCGTGCTTGACTGGAAGGAATTCTACGAACCGATCTCGGAAGAAAAACTCCAGACCCAAGGGGCGCGTTGCATGGATTGCGGCGTGCCATTTTGCCAAAGCACGAACGGCTGCCCGGTTGTGAATCTCATTCCGGAATGGAACGACCTCGTGCACCGGGGCCGGTGGCGTGGTGCGCTCAAGGCGCTGCACACCACCAATAACTTCCCGGAATTCACCGGCCGTCTTTGTCCCGCACCCTGCGAATCAGCCTGCGTGCTCGGAATCAATAGCGACCCGGTGTCAATCCGCGTCATTGAATGGAACATCATCGATCGAGGCTTCAACGAAGGACTCGTGCAACCGATCCTGCCGACGGGAATGACCGGCAAGACGGTGGCCATCGTCGGATCAGGACCGGCCGGTCTCGCCGCTGCGCAGCAACTGGCCCGTGCGGGCCACACCGTGACGCTTTTCGAGAAAGCCGACCGGATCGGCGGCTTGCTCCGCTACCGCAACCCCGACATCAAGATGGAAAAATGGGTCATCGACCGGCGCTTGGATCAGATGAAGGCTGAGGGAGTGGAGTTCAAGACCAGTGTCTCCATCGGGAAGGACCTCACAGGCGAACAGTTACGGCAGCAGTTCGATGCCGTTGGCCTCACTATGGGCGCGGAGCAGGCACGTGAACTGCCGATTCCGGGGCGCGAACTCAAGGGCGTGCATCTCGCGATGGACTATCTGACGCAGCAGAACAAACGAAACGCCGGCGACAGGATCACGGATGAACCGATTACGGCAAAGGGCAAGCGCGTCGTCATCATCGGCGGCGGCGATACCGGGTCTGATTGTCTCGGGACTGTGCATCGGCAGGGCTGTGTCGAAGCGCATCAGTTTGAGTTGCTCCCGGAGCCGCCACCGACTCGGGCTGGTTCGACGCCTTGGCCGCTCTGGCCCATGCAGCTCCGCACCTCGCACGCGCACGAAGAAGGCTGCGATAGACAGTGGAGTGTGTCGACCACGAAGTTCAGCGGCCACAATGGCCAGGTGACGAAGCTCCATGCCAATCAGGTGAAGTTCGAGAACGGCAGGTTCACGCCAATTCCCAACAGCGACTTCGAGATGGATGTGGATCTCGTGCTCCTCGCGATGGGCTTCACCGGACCCGTGAAGAATGGTCTGCTCGACGGCCTCGGCGTGAAATACGATCAGCGCGGCGCGGTGTCGGTGGACGAGCACTTCATGACCAACCTCGACGGAGTCTTTGCCGGCGGCGATATCAAACGCGGCGCCTCGCTCATCGTCTGGGCCATTGCCGAAGGACGCAAGATGGCGGCGGGGATACATCAGTATCTCCAAGCCGGCAAGTCGGCCCAAAACGCCCTGTCGTAATTATCCTTCGTCGTTATCCCATTCAGACACGGTCGTCTTCCCATTCCTTGCCGATGCAAGATTGGCTGCTAATTTTATGAGTATTCGCTAGAATAGCGCCGTGTCGGTCTTTGAACCCATATTCCAAATATTGAATAGGGCGGGCGTACGCTATGTCGTGGTTGGCGGTCTCGCCACGGTGTTACACGGATATGCCAGGTTGACTGCTGATGTCGTTTGGCCGTCGATCTCGCGCCTGAAGAAGCCACGAAAATGATTCAAGCTTTGGTGGCAAGGGGATTTCGACCTCAAGTACCGGTGTTGCCTGAGGAGTTTGCTAATCCCATAGTGCGAGAAGTATGG
>JBQTIO010000235.1:0-11576 GCA_052388075.1 Nitrospiraceae bacterium | reverse complement strand
GCCAGGGCGACTCCCTGCGCATCGAAGCGTACGCCGACCGCTTTTTGAAACAAATGGTGCGCTCCATCGTCGGCACTCTCGTCGAGGTCGGGTTGGGGAAGCGCCCGTCCGACAGCCTTTCGACCATTCTGAGCGCGCGCGACCGTTCCGCCGCCGGCAAGACCGCTCCCCCGCAAGGACTCTTCCTTGTCCGGGTCGACTACGATTAGCTGTCAAGATTCATGGCGTTGTGAACACGCTTTTAGCGGACCACCGCAACCTGTCACCGTACTGCGAGTGCGGCACGGGTATTGTGGCATCAGTCTTTGACAGACCAATTGTCGGTTGAGTATTATTCGGAATCAGATAAATCCCCGTCAGGACTAGCATGTCGATCCATCCCACGAAACTCACCCTAGAATATTGGAGAGATGGCCACTGGTATGTGGGGCAGCTGCGAGAAGTGCCCGGCGTTCTCAGTCAAGGCTCCACGCTCAGAGAATTGGAGGAGAACATCCAAGACGCCTACCAACTCATGCTCAAAGACCGCCGCCCGGCGTTCCGCCGACGAGCCAAGACAAAAGTGATCGCTCTCAGCGCGTGAAGCGCAAGGCGTTCATCAAGACGCTCGAAACATTTGGTTGCACGCTCAAGAGATCCGGATCAAAGCACGATATCTATCTGAATCCGGTCAACGGGTTCTCCACCACCGTGCCCCGTCACCAGGAACTGGCGAACACACTCTGCAAGGAAATACTCAAACAACTCGGCCTGAAGGGTCAATTATCCTGATCACCAAATCAGTCCCTTCCTCGGCAGCGCGATCAGGAGTTCGTCCTCTTCATTCGCAAGCGCCGCCGAGTCGGCGCCAACGAAATCCTGCACCCAGGAGCGCTGGATGTAGGCCAACTGGCAGGAAATAGGTGGGAAGTTCCAGGTTGCAAGTTTCAGGGCGCTTCTCCGATACCCTGAAACGCCTACTTGGAACTTGAGACTTTCGACTTTAAGACTAGGGGCCTGTGACTTGAGGAAAGAAATCTGGCGGGGTTAGAAGGGCAGTTGGGGGTCGCGGTTTTCGAGTTTCTTGCGGAGTTCGATTAGTTCCTGCTCAAGAGCCACAAGCCGATCGTTAATCGGGTCGGGCAGGTCAACCTGATCCATGGTTGCATCAGGCAGGCGTTCGCCCTGGGTCTTGATGATACGAGCCGGGACGCCGATAACCGTTGAGTCGGCCGGGACATTTTTCAGTACGACAGAATTGGCTCCGATTTTCACGTTATCGCCGATCCTGATGCCACCGAGAATCTTCGCCCCCGCGCCGACGACGACGTGATTGCCGAGGGTGGGATGTCGCTTGCCGCGTTCCTTGCCGGTCCCCCCCAGCGTGACCCCTTGAAAGAGGGTGACAAAGTCTCCGATTTCGGCCGTCTCGCCGATCACCACACCCATCCCATGATCGATGAAGAATCCTGTCCCGATCTTCGCGGCAGGATGAATCTCGATCCCGGTCAGCCAACGAGCCAGCTGCGAAATCAGACGCGGGACAACCGGCACGCCATGGGTGCTCAGCCAGTGGGCGATGCGATAGGCCACCAGGGCATGAAACCCGGCATAGGTGAGGACGACTTCCAGCGCACTCGTGGCGGCCGGATCGCGATCGAAGACGGCTTTTAAGTCTGTTTTAATGGAGGCAAGCATAGAGTCGTCAAGTCGTCAGGTCATCAAGTCGTAAAGTCGTCAAGTCGCCAAGCCTGGGAAAAATATTACATCACACCGGCCCCTTTGGAGCCAAGTAGCTGATGAACCCCGACAAGGCCTTTGCCACTTCCTCAGCCCTCGCTCGAAGATCATGAAATTCATCGGTCGTCACGTAGCCCAAGTCCAGTGCCACGAACAGATGACTCCTCACTTCACCGGCTGAGCCCTTGGCGATATAGAGAAAGCGATGAAACTCTTTGTCAGAGCACCGCTCAAACCCCTCGGCGACGTTGGACATCACGGACACCGACGCGCGTCGAATCTGATCGCGAAGCCCGAAATCCTTCTCAAATTTCCCCTTCCCGCTGACTCGATACACAGCTGAGACCAAATCCCTTGCCGTTTGCCATGCCTTGATATCCTCAAATCGTTCGATCTTGGCCACCGACTCATCCTTGGACTTGACGACTTGACGACTTGTGACTTTCCGACTTTCAGGCTGGTTCAATGATACAGACCGCATGGGCGACCATGCTTTCTTCCTGGCCCACCGCATCCAACCCTTCTCCACTCTTCACCTTGACATTCACGCGATCGACTTCTACTCCCAGGGTCTCCGCCAGTTTCGTGGCCATGGCTGCGAGATGCCCACCTAGCCTTGGGGCCTGGGCCACGACAACTGTATCCACATTGCCGACACGATAACCTTTTTGCTTCAGCTTCGCGACCACGTCTTCCAGAAACTTCAGACTCGAGATATCCCTATACCGCTGATCGGAGCTGGGATAGTGACGGCCCAGATCGCCTTCCCCCATCGCGCCCAGCAGCGCATCACACAGAGCATGCACCAGCACGTCGGAGTCCGAATGGCCCAGGAGGCCTTTGCTGTGAGGAATCTCGATTCCTCCAAGAATCAGTTTTCTCCCTGGCCCCAGCGGGTGGACGTCGTAGCCGTAGCCGATTCTCATTCAGAGGTCCTTTCGTATGATTAAAGGAGTCGAAAGTCGGAAAGTCGAAAGTCATCAAGTCTCGACTTGACGACTTGACAGACCTTAAGACTTTCTGACCCTCAGACTTTATGACCTTTGACTTTATGACTTTCTGACTTCACGGCTCGCCTTCCTCGCCGCCAGGATCGCTTCACCGATGACCATGTCTTCGGGTCTCGTCACTTTGATGTTTTCTCCGCTCCCTTCTACGACGGATACAGGACGTCCCGACCACTCGATGAGATAGGCATCGTCGGTTGCCTGCACGCCTTCAAGATGGGCTTTATCATGCGCCTCCCGCAGCCACTCGCGCCTGAAGGCTTGCGGCGTTTGGGCCAGCCACAGGGTCTTGCGGTCGACCGTCCGCTCGATCAGATGGTCGGCTCCGACCTGCTTGACCGTATCCCGAATGGGAAGGGCGATGATGGCGGCCCCGGTTGCTCGTGCCGCCGTGACCACATCCGTGACCATCTGCAGGGTAAGAAAAGGCCGCACCGCATCGTGGACCAGCACGATTTCCGTCTCGCTCCCGACTGCTGCCAGCGCCAGGCGCACGGAGTCTTGTCGTTCCGCCCCTCCGGCAACCACCTTGATCACCTTGCTAAAATTATGGGCTTTGACGATGTCGGACTGGCAGTACCCGATATCGGCTTGCGGCACGGCGAGGATGATGGCGTCGATGGAGGGAGAGGCCTGCAACACACGGAGTGAGTGGACGACAAGCGGAAGACCGTCGATTGCCAGATACTGTTTGGGAACGGAGCCGCCCATGCGCAGCCCCCGCCCAGCTGCAGGGACGAGGGCGACGGTCCGGCTAGTCACGGGCGATTTGCAGCTCCTGGCCCATTGCTGCGCGTTTCAACTGGGTTCGAGCCTCACCGATCTATTCATCACGGACGAAGCGTGAGATAAATCGTTCGCCCCTGTCGCTTCAACAGAAGCAGGACGGAGTGATCCTTCGGCAACTTACTAGCGATCCGTTCGTAGGCCTTGACCGATGTCACGGGCTGACGGTTTACTTCGACGATCACATCGCCCTCGCGCACTCCGAGTTCCTCGGCCGTGCTGCCCGGTTTGACGCGGACGACCACCACGCCGCGCTCGCTGGGTTTCACCCCATAGCGGCTCGCCAGTTCATCGTTCAGCTCCCGCACGTCGAGGCTCGACAGGACGCCGGTCGGCGTCGTCGATTCTCCCGCGTCTTCTTCACCGCTCTGCGTCATCGTCTTCGGCTGCTCAGCGATGGTCAGCTCGATCGTTTTCGGCTTCTTGTCACGGATGATTTTGACCGCTACTTTCTTCCCGACCGGCGTCTGGGCCACCGCGTTCCGCAGATGGGCCGGCGAATCCATTGACTTGCCGTCATATTCGACGATCACGTCGGCCCGCTCGAAGCCGGCTTTCTTCGCCGGACTGTCATCCATCACGTCGCTGACCAGCACTCCCTTCGTCTCTCCGACGCCGAACTGGGAAGCCAGTTCCGGCGTGAGATCTTGAATCGAGACGCCCAGCCAGCCTCGGACGACCTTCCCCGTCTGTATGAGCTGGCCCATGATCGACTGGGCCATGTTGCTCGGCACGGCAAAGCCGATCCCCATATTGCCGCCGCTCTGACTGAAGATGGCAGTATTGATGCCTACCAATTCACCCCGCACATTGACCAACGGGCCGCCGGAATTCCCCGGATTAATCGCTGCGTCGGTCTGGATGAAGTCCTCGTACTCCGCAATCCCTGCCGCTCGTCCCAGCGCGCTGACGATCCCCAACGTGACCGTCTGCGTCAATCCGAACGGGTTTCCCACCGCGAGGACAAATTCTCCCACTTCCAACCTGTCCGAATCAGCCCAGGACACCGTGGGGAGCCCCGTCGCCTCGATCCGCACCACCGCGATATCCGTCTTGGGATCGGTGCCGATCAGCTTTGCCTTGAACTCCCGCTTATCCGACAGCGTGACCCGAATTTCATCCGCCTTGCCGACCACGTGATTATTGGTGATGATCAGCCCGTTGGACTCGACGATCACGCCCGAACCGAGTCCCCGTTCCTTCCGCTCTTTCGGTTGTTGATCGAACCGCCGGAAAAACTCGTCCCCGAAGAAGCGCCGGAAAAACGGATCGTCGAAGGGCATGGCATGCGGGCCTTCTCCCCTCCCGCTGCTCTTCGTGGCATAGATGTTCACCACCGCCGGCTTCACCGCCTTGGCTATCTCCACAAACGATTGCCCGCCCCCACCAGGCAATGCCGGTTGAGGCGCGGTCGCAACCGGCCTGGCGATGGGAGGGGAAACCGGAGCCGACGCGGTATCGGGCACAGCATGGCCCGTGGGGAGCCAATTGAGATCCGAGGCTACGACAAATCCGATGATCATCCCCGCCGTCAACAAAGTCGCCGCCAGGATCCACCTGCGGCTGCCTGGAGCCGGCTTCGGTTCGATGTCCAATTGGTTCATGATCTTCTGGTCCGCTCCTTCAAGGGATGCTGAAAATGTCCTCCAGCATCGTTCTCGCGTCACTTAGAGGCTCAACGTACGGCAAAGAGTACGCTTTCGCCTCCTCGCTAGCTGCGCCTTGCTGGACGGCCATTTTGAGCATCCTTGGTGCTATTGTATTTCGCCCGCGTAAATTCCCATGATCGTATGGAGGAACGTGATCGCCTCCGTCTTGGGACGCTGGAACGAGTTCCGCCCGATGATACTGCCGAATCCCCCGCCGTCTCGAATGGCCCGCGCCTCTTCGAACACGTTCTTGTCCTCGCTTTTCGCGCCGCCTGAGAAAATGACGATCCGTCGGCCGTCAAACGCGCTCTGGATCACATGCTTCACGCGCTCGGCCAAGGTCTTGATGGGAATCTGTTGGGCCTCGTAGACCTTCTTAGCCGCTGCCTGTTCGAGATAGACGGTGGGAAGTTTGACCTTGATGACATGCGCCCCCAGCTGGGCCGCGATCTGCGCTGCATAGGCCACGACGTCCATAGCCGTCTCGCCTTCCTTGCTCAACGCCGATCCTCTTGGATAGGACCACACGACGACAGCCAGGCCGCTCTCCTTTGCCTCTTCGGCAATCGCGCGCAACTGCTCGTACATCGCGTTGCAATGGGCGGAACCCGGGTAAATCGTGAAACCGACGGCGGAACAGCCCAACCGAAGGGCATCCTTCACGCTTCCGGTCACAGAGGGTAGGGGGTCCTTGTCATCATGCAGCACGTCGTGATTGTTCAACTTGAGGATCAACGGAATCTGACCCGCGTACTGGCTCGCACCCGCTTCCAGAAATCCCAGCGGCGCAGCGTAGGCGTTACAGCCGGCATCGATCGCCAGCTGGAAGTGATAATGCGGATCGTAGCTGGGCGGGTTCGGCGCAAAACTCCGCGCCGGCCCATGCTCGAACCCCTGGTCCACGGGCAGAATCACCAGCTTGCCCGTCCCTGCCAGCTTGCCAGAGCGAAGCAGGCGCGCGATGTTAGTCTTCGTGCCAGCATTGTCGCTCCCGTACCAACTCAGAATCTCCTGAACCCGCTCTCCCATAACGCTCCTCCCCGATCACATCACATGGATAAATGCGCTTAGGCTCTTCCCTGGATGAACGCGTCCGCCTGCTCGACATCCCGGCGGCTTCCGATTATCAAGGGCACCCGCTGATGCAATTTCTTTGGTTCCACTTCGAGTATTCTCATGGTCCCCGTCGTCGCCTTCCCGCCGGCCCGCTCGACCACGAGCGCGAGCGGATTCGCTTCATAGAGCAGCCGCAGCTTCCCTTCCGGCCTGTCGACTTCACCCGGATAGAGATAGATCCCGCCTCCGAGCAGGATGCGATGCACATCGGCTACCAGACAGCCGGAATACCGGCCGCTGTAGGGACGACCGGTGGCTTTATCGATGACTTTCAGAGAATCGAAATATTTCCTGGTCCCCGTCGGCCACTTCTGATAGTTGCCCTCGTTGACCGCGTAGACCTTGCCTTTCTCCGGAATCCTGATCTGCTCATGCGACAGCAGATACTCCCCGATGCCGGGCTCGAGCGTAAAGCCGTACACACCCTGTCCGACCGTGTACACCAACATGGTACTTGCACCGTACAGCAGGTAGCCGGCTGCCACCTGCTCCGTCCCCTTGCGTACGAGTTCCTCTTCAGTCGGGAGGCGATCGGTCCGGTCGTACTTGAGGATGGAAAAAATGGCGCCAAGCGGCATATTGCAGTCCGTATTCGAGGAGCCGTCGAGCGGATCGAAGAGCAGCATGTACCTGCCGTGCGGCCAATTGCCCGGTATGGAAATCGGCCTTTCCATTTCCTCCGAGGCCAGGGCGCAGACATATCCGCTGTGTTCAAAGACTTTGACGAAGGTGTCGTTCGCGATGACGTCCAGTTTCTTGACCGATTCGCCCTGCACATTCGTTTCGCCCGTTGCGCCGAGAATGTTGAGCAGTCCGGCCCGCCGGAGTTCCTGGGCGATAAGTTTTCCGACGAGACCGATCTGGGTCAGGAGGCTGGAAAACTCCTCCGTCGCCCCCTGATGCGAGGCCTTATTTTGGAGGATAAATCTTCCTAACGTAAGGGGAAATTGTCCCATAACAATTTCAGTATAGCGAGTTCAGCCGCCGCGGGCAATCGAAGTTCAGAACTAGGGCGCGGCGGCGCCGTTCATGCTGAGGCCATCGACCAGATCAGCCACGATCGAGCCGATCACCACCTTCGCCTTCATGCGCACGGGAGTTCTGCGCTCATCCGTGGTGATCCAGACACGGATATTTCCCTGGTTCATGAACAGGCCGTGAAACGGCATGATGACCAGTAGGCGCGCCGTCTCCACCTTCCCCCAGGACCCCTTCACCATCTCCACGTCCTCGACGCGGACCTCGACCGGCCTGTTTTTCTTATCATGATACACGTTCATGGTCAGCGACGCGCCCGGTTTCATTGGCAACACCGTGCGGGTATAGTACAGGCACGAGATAATGTCCTGCGTACCGGCCGGGATCGACAACGATTCCGTGATTCCGCCTCTGACAGCCGTGACCGTCCCTTCCTTTTGGTGGAACACGTATTCAATGTCTTCCTTCTTCTTGCCTTCTCGTCGGCGGAAGGTCATATGTTCCGGAACGAGTGCGGTGAGATCCAATTCCGACTCCACGCGATTATCGACCGGGAAAAACTTCGTGATGATCGGTCTGGATTGAGCCGTCCCCACCAACTTGGCAAGAGCTCGATCCTTCTTGCCCTCCATCTCAGCCACTTCCATGACAGCGGTACCGGCCGTGATGTTCAGCCAGGAGATGTCGTACGTCAGCCGCTCGCCGACTTCGAACGGACGCTTCGCAACCGCGGCCCCCTCGGCGGCCTGTGCGGGCTGGGACAGGAGGACAGCCAGGACGCCGGCCGTTATCGCGTTCCGGAGGTACATGGGAAAGAGCCGCACAGAGCCGGTGGGAACTGCAGTAGGTTGAGGTCGAGGTGAAGGCCAACGGCCTTGTTTGACAGCATGCTACCGGTTGAAAGCCTGTCTCGCTTCGGCCAGTTCGCCCTCCAGGCAGGCCCGGATGACGTCCATTCGCTCTGATGAAATCGCTTCGAATCGCAAGACCAGCGCTGGCTGGGTGTTGGAAGCTCGAATCAGGCCCCATCCGTCATCGAATATCGCGCGCACGCCGTCGATCGTGATGAGGTCGCGGAGGGCGAGCTTGGCCGGGCCGAAACGCTGGTTGGCCTTCAGATACCCCGCCAATCTGGTCTGAATCCGCCGGACCACGTCGAACTTGACCGTATCATCCAGATCGACACGGATCTCCGGAGTCACCACCGTTCTCGGCAAATCGGACACCAGGGCCGAGAGCGGCTTCGTCTCCTTGGCCAGGATTTCAACGAGCCGACAGGAGGCGTACACGGCGTCGTCATACCCGAAGTATCGATCGGCAAAAAACATGTGCCCGGACATTTCGCCGGCCAACAGGGCGGACTCCTCCTTCATCTTGGCCTTGATCAGCGAATGCCCGGTCTTCCACATGATCGGTCGCCCGCCGCGCCTGGCGATGTCGTCATAGAGGCTCTGCGAGGCCTTCACTTCGGAAATGATCGTGCTGCCTGGCCGCTCGGCCAGAATGTCCCGCGCATACAGCACCATCAGCCGGTCGCCCCACAGCACGTTGCCCTGCTCATCCACCGCCCCGATCCGATCGGCGTCACCGTCATAGCCGATCCCGACATCGGCTTTGCAATCCTTCACCGCCTGCCTGAGATCAGAAAGGTTATCCAGGATCGTCGGATCCGGGTGATGGTGCGGGAATCGCCCGTCGAGTTCACAATACAGCCCCGTGACCTTGCATCCCAGCAGTTCCAGGGCCTGCTTCGCCACGAGCGACGCCGCGCCGTTCCCGCAATCAATTATCACGTGCAGCCGGTCGGCCTTCACCGCGGAAAAGCTCTTTCGAATGTAATCGAGATAGTCGGGAATAATCGGATGCTCGGAGAGCCGGCCCTTTCCCGAGACGAACTCGCCGCGCTCCATCACCCGCCGGAGCTCCTGAATGTCCTCTCCATGAATCGCCGTCTTCCCGATGCAGACCTTAAATCCGTTGTACTCTGCCGCATTATGGCTCCCGGTGATCATGATTCCTCCGCCCACCGGCAGTGTGAACAACGAAAAATACACCAGCGGCGAGGAGCAGACCCCGATGTCGATCACATTGATTCCGCCTGCAAGGAGCCCCTTCAGCAGCGCCTTGTGCAGACCGGGAGAACTGAGCCGGCCGTCACGACCGAGGCTGATTGTCTGAACCCCGCCCCCGTTGACGTAGGTGGCGTAGGCCAACCCTAACCGCTCGGCGATGTCCTCCGTCAGTTCCTGACCGACGATTCCGCGCAGGTCGTATTCTCGAAATAGGCCCATGATATGTCCTTGGGGCAGCTGACAAGCTGACAGGAGGGAAAGCTGACAACCTGTTAGCCTGCACGCTTGCGCACTTGTCAGCTCACGACGATGAACACTTGTCAGCCTGTCAGCTTGCGCGCTCGTCTACCTGTCAGCCTGGTCCCTTGTCAGCTTGGCTGCTTGCCTGTCAGCTCTTGGCCGTTCGGCCGTAGTCATCCTTGAACCGTACAATATCGTCTTCTCCGAGATAGGGTCCGTTCTGTACCTCGATGATATGCAACGTCTCCTTGCCCGGATTCTCCAGTCGATGTTTGGTTTCAATCGGAATGGCCGTGCTCTGCCCGACCTCCAGGTCGAAGGTCTCCTCGCCTCTCGTCACGCGAGCCGTGCCGGCGATCACCACCCAGTGTTCGCTGCGTTGGTGATGCAACTGGAGCGAGAGCCGCCCGCCGGGATTCACCGTTACGCGTTTCACCTTGAATCCCGGACCTTCCTCGAGCACGGTGTACGACCCCCAAGGCCGTTGAACGGTGAGATGTTCGAGATGCTCCGGTGCCTGCTGCTTTTTGAGTATGTCGACGACCTTCTTGACGTCCTGAGCGCGGGATTTGGGGCAGACCAATGTGGCGTCCGGCGTATCGACGACGACCATGTCGGTCAGCCCGATCGTGGCCACGACCCGCCGATCGGCGTAGACGATCGACCGGCTGCTCTCAAGGTCGATCACCCGGCCGGTGATCACGTTGCCAGCCTTATCCTTTACCGCCACTTCGTCCAGACTGCCCCAGCTGCCCACATCGGACCATTTGAACGCGACCGGCACCACGGCCGCTCTGGCCGATCGTTCCATGACGCCGTTGTCGATCGACACCGATGACAGGCGCCGGTAGACCTCGTCGATCTGCTGCCTCGGGGCACCGGCATGTTTCAGCTCACCAATTTGCTGCATGGCTTTGGCCAGCCCCGGCTGGTGCAATCGGATCTCCTCAAGAATTGTCGCGGCGCGCCAGAGGAACATGCCGCTGTTCCAGAAATAGTTTCCCGTCTTGACATAGCGGGCGGCTTTCGCCGCATCGGGTTTTTCCACGAACTTCTGGACGCGATACCCGCGCAGTTTGCCTTGTTGGCCGAGGACAACCTTGCTGTTCGGCCTAATATATCCGTAGCCCGTTTCAGGCCGGATCGGTTTGATCCCGAACGTGACAAGATAGCCGTCCATCGCTAACTGTGAGGCCAGTTCGACCGCCGCCTCGAAATCACGCTGCCCGGTCACCACATGGTCGGCCGGCACGACCAACATCAGCCCGTTAGGGTCGCGCGTGACGATTTCGAGGGCGGCCATCGCAATGGCTGGAGCGGTGTTGCGTCCTTCCGGCTCGAGCACGAATCCGTCCTTGATGTCGTTCTTCCAATCTGCGAGCTGTAGACGAACCAGGTCGGCCTGTGCCACGTTTGTAGAGATCAGCACGTTGGCCGAAGGCGCACAACCGAGGACCCGCCGCATCGTCTGCTGGATCAGCGTCTGCTCTCCGCCGATACGCAACAGCTGCTTCGGAAACAGATGCCGGCTCAACGGCCAGAACCTTGTGCCGCTCCCCCCGGCCATGATCACCGGATACAAGGTCTGCTCACCTGCTCCCATATTTCCCCCTCAACGCGTGCCTTGCTTCGTCGACGTCGAGTCGCTCCGCGACTGGAGTATCATCTCCGCAATTTCCCTGACGGCACCCTCCCCGCCTTTCTTCTGGCACACATAGTCGACGATCCGATGCACTTGCGGCAGCCCGTCAGCAGGTGCCGCGGAAAATCCGACAGCGGTCAACGCCTCGACGTCGTTCACGTCGTCGCCGATATAGGCCACCTCGCGAAGGGAGATGCCGTGCCGCGTCGCCATCTCACGAATCACGGACAGTTTGTCCATCGCGCCTTGATGCAGCTCCGGTATCGCCAGCCTTTCAGCCCGGCGGGCCACCAATCTGGTGCGTTCCTGCGTCACGATCGCCGTAATCAGCCCGGCTCGTTGCAGCAGCTTGATCCCCATCCCGTCG
>JBQTIO010000234.1:0-8040 GCA_052388075.1 Nitrospiraceae bacterium | reverse complement strand
GAAGATGTCTCGGGAGTTGCGCCATGTTCTCGCCCGCCTGCTTCTGGGACAGCCTCGCGCCGCTCACGTGCACTACCCGCTCCTAGTTTCGCCCGCCGGGTAATGCTGCAAATTTACGTTCGCTGTTTTCGCGTGGACCGGCTCGCTGCACGAGCGTAGCGTCCCTTGCGGGTCGATGCCTTCACAACCGCGAGCGGGAGTTCATCCAGACCCCAATGTTTTCGCTTGACCCTGTTCGCCTCGGAGACGCCGAAGAACACATGGAACGGAGCCCGTCGACCGCTGGACGTCTGTCCCTTGCTCCACGCCTCACCCGCATCGTTCAGGATTTCCAGCAGCGTTTCGTATTCTTCCTCTTCGTCGGGAATTACAGCCTGTGCATCGGTAATGAGCACGACGTATCCCTTTGCGGGCAGCCACTCCAGATCGGTCAGGCACTCCTCCAGCGCGTCCCAATTACATCCGCAGTAGTCGGGAAACTCGAGGGCTCGCGAGAACTCCTTGAGGGTGCCTGCCGGGGTCCTGCATTTGGCACCACAAATGACACGCAAGAGAAAGCCTTCGGGAGGTCTGACGAGGGCCGAAGCAGTGGTCTCCGGCGGAACGACAAGGAGGGAGGACCAGGGCTTGGTGGCGTTCTGAAGATGGGTGTGGATGTTTGGTGTGGTGGTCATGGTATTGGTCATCGGCGGTCGCCTGTTGGTTGAGCCGGATGATTCTTCGGTACGAAGGCGACCCTAGCATGCCCGCTCAAATCAGGTCAAACGGGCACCGCGCCGCTTTGTCCGGTTGCCTGGATGTCTCCATCTCCCTTTGCTAGAATGAACGCGGAAAGAATGGATGTTCTTGGTGAAAAGGCAGTGCCGTGAGTCGGTGAGGGACAAGCTGCCGGGTACTTCCGCCTCGATCGTGTTGGATGAAGGACGATTCCCTTGCGAAACCTGTGGGTTGGTGACCGGTTGGGTTCGGTCCACCGAGAGCTGGTTCGTTCGATCACGTGGCTCGCTCGCTGCGTTCTTGCCATCGCTGTTCTCAGTCTGGCTGTGCCCGTGAGTGCACAGTATGATCCGAGCGGCACGGTGACGCGGTCTCCGGCGGAGATCGTCAAGAACTATGTCCGCTTGGATATGAAGGGCGCCCGCTTGGACGCCATGTCGTTCGACGCACTCCGGCCCTACATCGAGTGGAACGAGGAGCCGGCCTGGCGTTCTGTCGTGGTCATTCAGGATGTCGACGTCCCGGAGGATTACCGGAAGTGGGAGATCATCAACAATCTGGAGGTAGTCATCCCCGTCACCTTTCACGTACGGGGCTCCGTTCATTTCGACACGGCGGTCTTCGTTCCCGAGGAGAGAACTGAGGAGGTCCGCTTTCATGTGAAAGGGGTGCGGAACGAATGGTGGCGGATCGTCGCCCCGATGGTCCCTCCTCACATTGGCCTGAAACGGATGCTGAACTTCGTGCGCGAAGCCGAACTCCATGAGCAGGATGCGTCCCAGCGCGCGGTACTCGAGGCGCTCGCCGACTCATTGCGGAAGTCGAAATGATGGCCAAGACCTTCGTAGATCTGATCATGTTCGACCTCGACGGCACACTCATTGAATCCAAGTGGGACATTGCGAAGTCCGTGAACTTGACGTTGTCCGAACTGGGGCTGCCGGAGCGCCCCGTGGAAGAAATCTTCGGATTCGTCGGTGACGGAGTGAAGAAGCTGTTGCGTCTGGCGGTCGGCGAGGGGAATCAGGCCAGCTTCGAAGACGCGTTGAGGGTCTTTCGCGGTCACTATCTCGAGCATTGCCTGGACCGGACTGGTTTCTTTCCGGGCGTCGAACCGATGTTGCAGCACTTTTCCCGCAAGCAGAAGGCGGTTGCGACTAACAAGTCGATCGAATACACGCGCGTCATCCTGAACGGATTGGGTGCGCGGTATTTCACCTATCTGGTGGGAGGCGATAACGGGTTCGGGCTCAAGCCGGAGCCTGGGATGCTGCTGCATATCATGGACCAATTGAATGTGCCGAAAGACCGTGCGGTGCTGGTGGGCGACAGCACCAACGATATTAACGGTGGCCACAACGCTGGCATCCGTGTCTGCGCGGTCGGCTACGGGATGGGGAATCGGGAGAAGATGACGGCCTGTAAGCCTGATTGGTTCATCGAACGACCGGAAGAACTGATGGAGATATTCGAATGAAGTCCAGGTTGAGGTTTAGGTTAAGCTTGAGGGAATACGGGGAAGCAACCGCGCGCGTGATTGTGGCTTTGGGCTTGTCCTTGGCGCTCAGTCTCAACCTTAGCCTGGTGCACGCCGCTTCCCCGAGCCTGGCCGAGCGTGTCGTCGAGCACAAGCTGGCGAATGGCTTGACCGTCCTCATGGTCGAGCGTCATCAGACGCCGGTGGTCTCGATCAATATCACCTTCGCGGTGGGCGGCATCAATGAACAGGTCGGCCAGACCGGGCTCGCACACTTCTATGAGCATATGGCCTTCAAGGGCACCCGCACCGTGGGTACGAAGGACTATGCGAAGGAAAAACCGATCTTGGACGAGCTCGCCCGTGTCGGGACCGAGTTGGAGCAGCGCCAGCGTGATGTGGCCAGGCGAAGCGGCGGGGCGACGGTCGAAGACCATGCGGCCATCGATGCCCTCCAAAAACGCTTTACGGAACTGCAAGCCCAGGCGTCGCACTATGTGGTCGGCAATGAGATGGCGCTGCTCTATCAGCGTCACGGGGGAGTCGGCTTCAACGCATCCACCGGCAAAGACCTGACGCGCTATACGATCAGCCTGCCCGCCAATCGTCTCCCTTTGTGGGCCGCCATCGAGGCCGACCGGATGGCCAATCCGGTGCTGCGCGAGTTCTATAAGGAGCGCGGCGTCGTCATGGAGGAACGGCGATTGCGGAACGAGGATAGCCCCAGCGGTTTGCTGTTTGAAACCTTTGCATCGGCAGCATTCCGCGCCCACGGGTATGGGGTTCCGACCATCGGCTGGTCGTCCGACATCCTGGCGCTGACGCCCGCCGACACAGAGGCGTTCTTCAAGACCCACTACGGGCCGAACCGCGCGACCATTGCCCTGGTCGGGGATCTCGATCCAAAATCCGTCATCACGTTGATCGAGCAGACGTTCGGGATGATTCCTGCAGCCCCTGCATTGCCCTTGCCGGCGACCGTGGAGCCGGAGCAGCGGGGTGAGCGGAGGGTGGAAGTGGAGTTCGACGCGAAACCGACGCTGGTCATCGGCTATCACAAGCCGAGCCTGGGGCATCCGGATGACGACGTGTTCGACGTCATCGACGCCGTGCTCAGCGACGGCCTCACCTCCCGCCTGCACCAGAAGCTCGTGCGGGAACAGCGGATAGCAGCCTCGGTCGGCTCGGACGCAAACTTTCCGGGCGTGCGAGCACCCAATCTGTTTATTTTCACGGCGACGCCGCTGGCGCCCCATACGACGGCCGAGGTCGAGGCCGCGATCTATGACGAACTGGAGCGATTGAAGCGAGAGCCGGTGTCCGCCAAGGAACTCGAAAAGGTGATCAACAACCTGGATGCCGACCTGGTACGGACGCTGCGGTCCAATAGTGGCCTGGCGTCTCAACTCGCGCTGCACCAGGCGGTGGCCGGCGACTGGCGCTACATCCTGAAGTCGCGCGACAAGGTTGCCGCGGTGACCGCTGCCGATATCCAACGTGTGGCGACCCAGTACTTCACAAAATCGAATCGCACCGTCAGCGTATTGGTGAAAAAGGGCGACGGCAAAGCCATGGCTGCAGCGCCGGGCGGTGAGGTGGCGCGATGACGAACGTGAAGCGTCCCTGGACTATGCTCGGGACGTCCTTCGTGAAGCGAAACGGTATCGTTGTCAGTACGATGCTGATCGCATCGCTCCTTTCTGCGTTAAGCGTGGCTGCGGCGGAGCCGCCGCTCGGCGACCCTCGGACGATGGCCTTTGCACCAGTCGAATTCTCTCCACCGGAGCCGGAACGGGTAGTCCTCGACAACGGGATGGTTGTCTATCTTCTGGAAGATCATGAATTGCCCTTGATCACGATCACCGCGTCGATGCGGACCGGCAGCTGGCTCGATCCTGCCGACGAGATCGGTCTGGCGGCCATGACCGGGTCGGTGATGCGCACCGGCGGGGGCGGAGACCTGTCGGCGGAACAGGTCGATGAAGAGCTGGAACAGTTTGCGGGGGATATCAGTATCGGCATCGGCCGACATTCGGGATCCGCCTCGCTTGATGTGCTCAGTAAGAATCTCAAGCGAGGGTTGCATATTTTTGCGGGCCTGCTTCGGACCCCCGCATTCGACCCAGCGCGGGTCGAATTGGCGAAGTTGCAGGCGATTGAAGGCATTCGACGTCGCCAGGATAATCCGAGCTCCATCGTCAGCCGCGAGTTCGTCAAGATGCTCTACGGCGCCGACCACCCGACGGCGCGTGAAAGCTCAATCGAGTCGGTACGGGGCATGACCCGGGAGGATCTCGTCGCGTTTCACCGTGACACGATCCATCCAAACGGCATGATATTGGGCGTCACCGGCGACTTCATGAGAGACGAGATGCTGGCCTCTCTGCGCGAGGTGTTCGGCGATTGGAAGCGGGGCACAGTCCCGGAGCTGAAGATTGCCAATGTGCCGGAACATGAGGCGGCGAAGCCGGCGGTTCGCTTCATCGACAAAGAAACGACCCAGGCCCATCTGCGTGTGGGGCATCTGTCGATCAAGGAGAACGATCCCGATTATGCAGCGTTGGCGATTGCCAATGACATCTTGGGCGGGAGTTCGTTCCGCAGCCGGATTTTCAACGATGTGCGGACGAAGCGGGGGCTGGCCTATTCGGTCGGCAGTCGGTTGAACGCTGGCGTGCACGACCAGGGCGTCTGGCTGGTGCGGGCCGAGACCAAGCTGTCCTCGACGCAGGAGGTGATCGGGCGGTTCCTAGCGAATATTGAGCGCATGCGTACCGAGTTCGTCGGCGATGCCGAACTCGCGGAAGCAAAAGAAGCCTACGTCAATTCCTTTGTCTTTTCGTTTTCTAGTCCCTCGGCGATCGTGAGTCGCCTGATAGAGCTGGAATACGACGGATTGCCGAAGGACTTTCTCCAGCAGCTGCGAGAGAAGGTCGTGAAGCTGACCAGGGAAGATATCCTGTCGGCCGCCAGGAAGCATCTTCACCCGGACCGCCTGAAAATCATCGCCGTTGGATCCGGTGAGACGCTGCCAAAAGTCCTCTCGAAGTTCGGTGAAGTGAAAGAGATCAAGCTCTCACCGGAAGGGTGAACAGCGAGCGGCCGTCGGCGGGGGTGATTCTCTTGCTCGCGCCCCGCGCACCCGGAGTTGACTGATATCTCATTAAATCAGGTGGTGCTCGGTGCATGCGCGCAATGAGAACCATCCCCGCCAGCGGCCTGGAGGGAAGTGGGCGGGAGAGACATTCGGGGAGATAATGCGGCATGCCATTAGAAGACGACTTCTGTGACATTCTGAAGAAAGCGAGAACGGGGCAGAGGCTCACAGTCGACGATGTGGCGCGGATGACGGGATTGCCCGGCGGAGACATTTCAGCCTTGGAGCGGGGGGATCAGGCGCGGGACCGCGCGGAAGTGCATGCGCTGGCAAGGGCGTTGGCGCTTCGGGCTGAGCCTCTCGCACGGATCGCGCTCGACAAGTGGGAGCCGCTGACGCGTCAAGCGCTGGCCTGGATCGAGACGGTGCAGGGGTCGATCGGTGGCTACGGAGTCCAGGGCTACATCGTTCACGACGAAGGCGAAGCCGTGATGATCGACACCGCGTATAATGCGTCAGCGATGATCGAGGTCCTCGGCAAGCGCGGGCTCCGTCTCGTGGGAATCTGCCTGACGCACGGTCACGCGGACCATGCAGAGGGGATCGATCAGATTCTGAAGCATCGAGAAGTTCCGGTCTACCTGGGACCGGAAGATGTTGACTTGCTGAATTGGCGGCCACGGGCTGATTTACTCGCCGTGCCGGGGGATGGGCTTCCAATCAAAGTCGGAGGCAGGACCATCCACTGCCTGCTGACACCAGGCCATACACCCGGTGGGGTGTGTTACCGGGTGGACGATTCACGGCAGCCGGCGTGTTTCGTCGGGGATACGCTTTTTGCCGGATCGATCGGGCGCTCCAACCCGAGCAGCTTGTATCCAACGCAACTGGATTCCGTACGCATGCGCGTGCTCGCTCTCGCATCGGACTATCGCCTCTTTCCCGGCCATGGTCCCGCAACGACGGTGGCGGAAGAACTCGATCACAATCCGTTCGTCTCGGTCGAATAAGCAAGAGCCATGGACAGACTATTGCAGGACCAACACCGAAACGTCCATGACGAGGTTGACAATGGGGAGGAGCAGACTGCGATTACACCGGTGGTCGATCCTAGGGCGGACGACGATGACGGGGAACCCTCGGCTTTCTCCAAATGGACGCTGCCGATCGTCCTGTTTCTATTGACCGTCTTCACCACCTTGTGGGCGGGCGCCTATCAAACGTACCAGGGACCGGTGCGCGGCCCCCTCAATTTTCTGTTGGCACATCCTGACACGCTCTGGCGGGGGATTCCCTTTGCCGGTTCGCTCTTGTTCATTCTCACCACTCACGAACTAGGACATTATCTGCTGTCGAGGATTCACCGGGTTCCGGCTTCCCTGCCGCTGTTCCTTCCGGGGCCGCCCCATTTCATCGGGACGTTCGGCGCCATCATCCGCATGCGCGGGACAGCCATGAATCGTCGCGCGCTGTTCGATATCGGGGTTGCCGGCCCGCTGGCGGGCTTCGTGGTCGCCGTTGCCGCTCTGGTCGTCGGACTGAGTCTCTCGACCGTCGTCGATCGAACAGCCTCGTACGGGTTGCACCTGGGGGAGCCCCTGTTGCTGCAATTCATCTCCTGGCTCGTGATCGGGACGGTGCCGCCGGAGTCCGACGTGGTGTTGCATCCAATCGGCTTTGCCGCGTGGTTTGGTCTGTTCGTGACCTCGCTCAATCTCCTTCCCATCGGTCAACTCGACGGCGGCCATGTTGCCTATGCCCTGTGGGGGGGCCGACAACGGGTGATGGCGGTTGCGTTCGTCGTGATCCTGATCGTATTGGGGTTTATCGGCTGGCCCGGTTGGTTTCTCTGGGCGTTCATGGCCGGACTTTTTGGATTGAGCCATCCGCCCGTGGTCGATCCGTTCATCCCCTTGGGACGGAGCCGGACGATCGTCGGATGGATTGCGATTGCAGTGTTTGCGGTGACCTTCGCGCCCGTTCCGTTCTCCTTCCACTAGCCGAATCGGGAATCCTCTGCCGGCGGACGGAACATTCCTCGGATTCCCTTGCCCGATCCTAGGGCCGGTCCTAGAGTGTGGGGGTGATCTCGGCAGAGCCATCGCTTACCCACTGTCCGAACTGTCAGGCCGACCGGCCTGACGGGGCGGATGAGTGTGTCCGTTGCGGTATTGTGTTCGCCAAGTATCGGTCTCGCGCATCGCGAGCAACTGTTTCTACGTCCACGGTACCATGCTCTGGATCTGAGTGGCTGGCTGTCGCGAAGCGGTGGCTGGTTGCATCAGATACCGCATCCGATCCGCTTACCCTCGCGGGTCGCGCCGCGCTCTATCTGCTTCTGATCTGGTGGGGCTGCCGGTTCATCGTTACGCCGCTCGACAGCAACTACACCGGCGAATCCTTTCTTCATCTGATCAATCTCCCATTCCACGAGGCGGGCCACCTCATCTTCATGCCCTTCGGTCGATTCATGATGTTTCTCGGAGGGAGTTTGGGACAGATCCTGATGCCGGTTATCTGCCTCGGCACGTTTCTCGTGAAGACGCGCGATCCGTACGGCGCGTCGGTGGCCTTGTGGTGGACCGCCGAAAGCATTATGGATGTCGCGCCGTACATTAACGACGCGCGGGCGTTGGATCTGATGCTGCTCGGAGGCGTGACGGGAAAAGAAACGGACGGGCACGACTGGAACAATATCTTGACGATGCTGGGCTTGCTGGAATGGGACCATCGCCTGGCCCATCTCGCC
>JBQTIO010000233.1:0-2775 GCA_052388075.1 Nitrospiraceae bacterium | reverse complement strand
GAGTCGTCCAACTGGCCAAAGCGACAGGGCTTCCGATCGTGCCATTGGCCTTCGCCTGCTCAAAAAAAAACTCTTTGCGAGCTGGGATCGTTACATGATCCCCTATCCGTTCTCCCGGGGCCTGTTTCTCTACGGAGATCCGCTGTGGGTCTCGCGTGAAGCCGACGAGGCTTCGCTCGAAGCGGCCCGTCTGG
Source organism: Nitrospiraceae bacterium (assembly GCA_052388075.1). Classification (GTDB taxonomy): domain Bacteria; phylum Nitrospirota; class Nitrospiria; order Nitrospirales; family Nitrospiraceae; genus Nitrospira_D. The sequence continues at coordinate 2,581 of JBQTIO010000233.1, read as the reverse complement.
AAGTGGAGACCACCTTGAATCGCCTTACAGCGGAAAGCGAGGCGGCAGTGAATTCAACGCGCGACGGGCGCGACTAGCGGGAAAAGTGAGACTTGCCGGGAAACGTACGCACGAATCCTGCCTGTCCCTGGTTCCCTGCCTCGTCCGCGATTCTCGCACCGCGCGCTTTCTCGCTTGTCTCGCGTAGTCGTGAAAGCCATGTGGCGCGTTCTCTATAACAGCCTCCTGCTCCTTGCCGCGCCCGTCATCGTGGCGGTACTGATGGCCAAACCACGCTGCCGGAGGGGTTTTTCCCAGCGGATGGGATGGCAGATGCATCCTTCCGACCGTGCCGGGGATGCCAGGCCGCTGGTGTGGGTTCACGCCGTCTCGCTGGGTGAAGTGGTAGCGGCGGTGCCGCTGGTGAAGGCGCTACAGGGCCGCCATCCTGAGTATCGATACATCGTCACGACTGTCACGGAGACGGGCCGCGAAGCGGTCGAGCAACGATTGGCGGGCGTGGCGGAACATCGGTATGCGCCCCTTGATTTCTCCTGGGCGGTCACGAGCATGGTCGACCGATTGCGCCCAATGCTCTATGTGTTTGTCGAAACCGAGTTGTGGCCGAATCTGCTCTGGACGCTGCAGGCCCGCCGCGTGCCGGCCGTGCTGGTGAACGGGCGACTGTCCTCGCGGTCGTTTGGCCGTCAGGATGTGGGAGGGATCCGAGCCTTTTACCGATCGGTGCTCCGGTCCGTGACGCTGTGTTTGATGCAATCTGACCGTGACCGGCAGCGTATCGTGGCGCTAGGAGCCGACCCTGCGCGGGTGCACACGACGGGCAACATCAAGTTCGATCAGCCGCTTCCTGAAGGTCCGGACGATCGGTCGCTCCGACGGAGCCTTGGAGTGAACGAGCGGGAGGAGTTGTTCCTGGCCGGCAGCACCCACGAAAGTGAAGAGGAACTCCTGGTCTCGGCCTATGGACAAATGGTGAAGGGCCATCCCTCGCTGGTGCTGATGCTGGCGCCTCGGCATATCGAACGGGTGGATCGAGTGGAGGCGATGATCCGGGAGGCGGGATTCATCGCCCAACGCAGGAGTTTGATTCGCGAAGCGGGTGAAGGCCCGCGCGTCATCATTTTGGACACGAGGGGTGAACTGGCCCGTGCCTATGGAGAAGCGACGGCCACCTTCGTGGGCGGTACCTTGGTTCCGGTGGGCGGGCACAATTTGCTGGAGCCGGCGGTCTGGGGGAAGCCGGTGCTGTTCGGACCCTATACGGACCACTGTGCGGAAGTCGCAGCCTTGCTGCAGGAGGCAGGGGGAGGCCGTCGAGTTGCCGGCGTCGAGGACCTGGTCCGCTATCTGTGCGAATGGCTGGATGATCGGGAGGCGTGTGAGACGGTTGGGCAGGCTGCGAGACGCGTGGTGTTGGACAACCAGGGCGCGTTGAAACGGAGCCTGGAGTTGATTGAATCCTGTCTAACCCCGGCGACCTCGCGCTCCGACCGGATCGTCCGGGCAGCGCCGGGACCGGTCATGGCAAGGCCGTAGTCATGGCGCTCGTGCATCCGGGACAGCCGGTTCGACTGGGGCTCTATGGAGTGGCGGCCATCTACGGTCTCCTTGTCCGGCTGCGGCTCTGGGGTTTTCGCCACGGATGGTTGTCATCGTCACGGTTGCCCTGTCCGGTGATCAGCGTGGGCAATCTCACCGTCGGGGGGACCGGCAAGACACCGATCGTGATTCTGCTGACGGAATGGCTACAGGCGAAGGGACAGCGCGTGGCCATCTTGAGTCGAGGATACAAACGCACGAGTGCGCACCGGCATCTGCTGGTATCCGACGGGGAGAAAGTTCTGGTTGGTCCGTCGGCCGCGGGAGACGAGCCGTTTCTGATGGCACGACGCTGCCCGCAGGCGATTGTGGCGGTCGGTGGTGATCGGGCGGCGTTGGGGCGGTGGGTGCTGGAACAATTTCCGGTGGACTGCATGATTCTCGACGACGGATTTCAGCATCGGGCGCTCCATCGGGACATCGATCTGGTGTTGCTCGATGCGACGGACGCCACGGGGATCGATGCAATGCTTCCCGCCGGCCGTTTGCGGGAGCCGCTGAGCGGCCTCAAGCGCGCGACCGCGGTGCTCATCACGCGGGCCGATCTCAAGGAAGGCGTGGAGGCGCTACGCGGCCGGTTACAGACGATTGACCTCCCATTTGAAGAATGCATCGAGGTGGCATTCAAGCCGGACTCCCTCCTCTCGGTGCAGGTGGAGGAGAAAAGGCCGCTAGAGTGGTGTCGTGGGAAAAAGGCCTGGCTGGTGAGCGGAATCGGCAATAGCGAGTCGTTCCGTCGATCGGCCACATCGGTTGGGACCGACATTCGGGGGGAGACGGTTTTTCGGGATCACCATCAGTACCGTGCCGACGACGTCGGTGAGATCCGAACCAGGGCTCAGGCTGCGGGGGCCGACATCGTGCTGACGACGGAAAAGGACGCGGCCAAGCTGCCTCCGTTTCTGCTGCCGGGTGATCCGTGGTGGGCGTTGCGTCTGCAGCCGGAGGTAGTACGTGGGGAAGAGCGGCTGCGCCGCCTGAT
>JBQTIO010000232.1:0-2390 GCA_052388075.1 Nitrospiraceae bacterium | reverse complement strand
ACTACCAGCAACCGATCGCGATCTGATCGACGAAGCACGTGTCGGCGCCAGGGATATCGATCTATGCCACTGACGGCCGGCGCAGAGTTCATTCCCCGTCCAGTTCCTGAATGGCAAAGATGGTGAGATGGATTGCGTCGACTGAGAGCCCTGTCTCCGGGCTCATTAAGAGACGAACTCCGGTTCTGGTGAGCTCGTATTTCATATTGCCGGACGCGCCATTGACCCAGAATCCATAGTGGTCATCCCGGAAGGATTTGACCCAATTGATCGTGTAGTCACCGAGTCCCTTGTACTGAATACTGGATATGACTCCGTTGGAGTCGGAGATGGCAGGCGATCCTTGCCGGATCGTCACGGTCGCCCATGCGGTTTGATATCGTTTAGGAAACACGTCTTCGGTTAACACCACATTGTCGCCAGGAGGATGTGACGCGCTTCCGCTATTGGCAACGGGTGAGATCAAGTGTGCGTATTCTTTGATTTGTTCATGCACGTTCAACTCGTTCAGACGCAAAATCACCAGAGCCCATCCGGCCAGGCCTGCGACGAGGACACCCAGGCCCCCAGGACCGATGAGTGCAAGCGCCCCGACCATGACCGCTCCTGCTCCTGCGCGATAGGCATCTTGGGAGTTCTTCGGCGTCAAACCATGTAGCAATACCGGGACATAGTCTTCCCGAATTGTATTCCACCCGGCGACGGCTCTGTCCCTTATCCATGTCCTCCATGGAATGCTGCTCACGCGGAGAGCGTGGAGTGTGGCGCGACGGTTTGCGCGGGCGGCGGAGGGTTGTATGGACATATCGTCTCTCCCTTCGATTACTGTTCATTTCATTCGCACAGGAGCCCGCCGCGACTCAGCCTTGTTCGGTTGGTGCATCAACTGTACCTCATGGGTCAGCGGCGACCTGGCCGAAACCGCTCCGAGAATTGTCACTATAAGTGATTGAACGGAATGATGTTTAAACAACAGTCACACGGATTCGAACCGTTGACACCAGACTTTCCGGCGCCCGAGACTGTAGGAGACAAACTCTGATCGAGGCACGGGGTGTAGGGTTCCGTATCCACTAAGGGACAGTGGGGTGTTGCCCTGGCCAACCAGTATTTACTGCGTCTCGATGATCCGGAACCGGACTTCATCGACATAGGTATAGGCGGAAGTCCGCTCTCCCGTGAACAGCCCACAGCGGTAGAGGCCGGGGATCCATCCAGTTTTCGGAGGGGGTAACATGAAATAGCCGGACTGGTCGTTCATGGTCGTGATGGCTTGATCCTGTGCAACGGGACGTTGCTCTCCGGTACCTTCGGATGTCTCCAAAAAACATCGCGCTGTGAGAGGCACCGCATCATACGAGGCCCCCACCAGTCCAAACACCAAATAGATCTCCGGCTGTGTGGTGAGAAAGGTGTCCCCCGGATTCAGCGGAATGAATTCATGGGCGCCGGTTGGAAAATCGTCCCGTACGACTTTGCCTGCCGGAATGACAAACCGAAACCAGCTAAAGTCGGCGTCTCGGCCCATCAGCGCCGCGCTCGCGTCCAGCACCTTCTGAGGTTTCACCTGCTCGACGGCTCTCGCATACACCTCTTCTGCGGACAAGCCTGGAGGAGAAGCTGGATCGCCGGAAGGGATGCCGGTCGTCGCTTCTCCAGCCTTCAGTTTCGCCAATTCGGGAACATGGGGACGCACCTTCTCGAGCCATCGCGCAAGTTTCTCTTTGGCTAGGACACGCGTTCCGGCTGGGAGTGCGACATTCTTGTTGCTCTCCTCGAATTCGACTGCTGCGTCATAGAGCGACTGAAAATGGACGAACGCCTCCTCCCATCGCTCCAGCTCCACATAGCATTGCCCCATCCGGAAGGTCGTATCGGCAAAGTCCTCCTCGCTCGGATTGAGGTTCGACATGTTGCCGAACACCGCAAGCGCATCCTTGCACCGGCCCAGCTGCATGAGGGTCAGCCCCAGTTGATGGGTGGCCACGGAATCTCTGGGATTCAGGGCCAGCACTCTTCGATAAATCGGCTCGGCCTCCTGATAGCGACCTGCCGCGAACAGTCTCCAGGCATTCGCTCGAATCGCGGCCCATTCCTTCAGCTGGGACGCAGTCGCGTCTGGAGTCAGCTCAGGGCTGAACCGTCGTCCTCGCTCCATAGATTCATAGAGCTGTGAAAGCTGATTCTTGGCGGGAAGTTCCAGTGGAGAACCGGGTGGTGTGTGTTGTAACACGTAGCGCAAGTCCGCATCCGCACCTTGGTGGTCCAGGATGTCAAAACGCGCCCGGGCCAGCGCAAGCCGCCAGCTGAGCAAGTCCGGCATGAGGGCGACGGCCTGTTTGTACGATTCCAGCGATTCCTCCAGCCGATCGACTTTCCGGAGTTCCTGA
>JBQTIO010000231.1:0-9218 GCA_052388075.1 Nitrospiraceae bacterium | reverse complement strand
TCTTGATCGAAAGGTTTGCTGAAAGCTGCTGGCTGAATGCTGAGGGCTGGATTCTCTAATCTGCTTCCGGCTCTGAGCTGCCGTGCTGGTGGGAGACCTTGTCCTCCTCGAACAGCTCCGCCATTTCCTCGGCGATCATGTCGCGATCGTCCGGCACGGAGACGAGCGGAAGCTCCTTCCTCGCTTTGGGTTTTTCTTCCGGCGAGGATTGCTCAGTCTGTTTAGGCTTGTCGGTCATGGCGTCAGTATACATCAGCGGGGAGTGCGGTGGCGCAATTATTCAAACGCCTCCAGCGAGGAGCGCTCCGGAAATTGTCGCTTGCAGCCCTGGCAGGTCACGAAATAGAAGGCTTCTCGCACAGACATCGTGGCCCGGAAGTCAAGGCTAACCCCCCGATGGTTGCAGGCGGTGCAGGAAATCTCTTTCAAGCGCATGGGCACGTCCGGTTGCGTGCGCAGATAAAACTCCATGTCGGTATGGACGGGAAACGTATAGTAGCATTTCTTGCAGATACCGCGCCATTCCCCGTCTGTTCCCATGAATCGTTCATCGAGTCCGAAAGTGGACTCTTTACAGATTGCGCATTTCACGGTACCAAGCCGTTGTTCCACTTCTTTCTGTGTCAAGGTGACCATAGCATCGGGAGATCCTGAAGACGGGATCCGATCCACTCGCAGTATAGCGGGCGGAGAAACAGATTCGCAACCGTGGCTGCAGGGACTATCTTGACGTCCCTCGTGATGTGGCTATACTGAAGCACTATGCATCTGATTACCGAGAGGCTGCTGGTCGGCACTATCAACGATGCGCGTGAACCTCCGCCGATGATCGGTGCGCTCTTGCTCGTTGCAGAAGAATTTACGGTCGAGCCGCCCGCATGGATCGATTACCACAGAATTCCTATTCAAGAGTTTGCCGAGGCCGATCCCGTCAAGCTCATTCAGGCCATCGCGTGGCTTGAACCGCGGGTGCCCACGAGCCGTACTCTGGTCTGTTGTCGCGCCGGGATGGGCCGGTCCGTTTCCGTGGTCATGGCCTACCTCTGTTGTGTGCAAGAGATGGCCTATGCCGACGTGCTGAAGTTGGTCATGGCCCGACGGCCCGGAGCCATGCCACTTCCGAATCTTCAAGCCGCTATTGATCAGGCTTGTCTGCTCCGTCGCGCTGCCTGATCCTACCGATCTCTGCTGTATCGCCTCTTTTCCGTTTCTGACCGCGTCCGGATTCTTCTCTCTCGGCGTTGCCTTTCCCAGGCTCCCCATGGCCTAATCCTAGCTGGATGTTGAAAAATTCCGCCAGCGGCGTTCTCGCGTCGCTCAGAGGCTCAACGTACGGCACAGAGTACGGCTCGCCTCTTCGCTCGCTGCGGCCTTGCTGGACGGCCTTTTTGAACACCCTGCGAGAAATTTGATCCCTTCAAACGAGTCGTCGGATGCCAGAACTTCCCGAAGCCGAGATCGTGGCTCGACAATTGCGGGCTAAGCTGATCGGTGCGACGTTGACCGACTCCTGGGTCGGACGCAGGGACATTGTCCGTGAAGGGGCCGACACGCTTCCTTGGTACCAGGGTGCAATCCTTCAGCAGATCCATCGATACGGGAAGAGCGTCGCGATGGAGTTGGTGAAAGGAGAGGAATCGAGATACATCGTGGCCGAGCTGGGCATGACGGGGCTGCTGCTGTTCCGATCCGTTCCGATCAAGTATCCTCAGCACGTGCATGTCCGGCTGTCCTTTGCCGACGGCCAAGAACCGGAACTACGCTATTGGAATCCCCGTCGATTCGGCCGGCTGTCGCTGCTCGATCGGAAGGGGCTGGATCGATACCTCGCTCGCCGATTTGGGTGCGATCCACTTTCGGTGTCAAGGCAGCACTTCATGCAAATTCTGCGGGAGCGGCGCGGGCGGCTCAAGCCGCTCCTGATGCGTCAGCAAGTGATCGCCGGGATCGGTAACATCTATGCGAACGAAATTCTCTTCCGAGTCGGGCTCCATCCACACCGTGAAACGTCCCGAATCCGTGACGCGACGCGGATGAAGCTCTACGACACGATGCAGACGGTGCTGAGGGAGGCGATTGCCGACGGAGGGTCGAGCGTGCGCGATTTCTTCGCCCCCGATGGAAGCGAAGGCCGATATAAGCGGTATCACCTCGCCTATGGCAAAGAGGGGCATCCCTGCCCCAATGGATGCGGTCGCGTAATTCGACGTCTTCAAGGCGAACGGAGCTCGTTCTTCTGTCCGCACTGCCAATCGAAGAAAGTTTCTGGATAGATCATCCTGATCGTTGACTCTTGCATCACGCTCGGCGATGATTCTTCATGAGTTTTCAGTGGGTTAGATGATCAGGCCTCGATCCGAATTCAGCGCTAGGCCTTTTGATCCCCGCGGTTTAGTCCCTCTGGTGTATTGAGTCATCCGGATGATTTCGCTACAATCCCACTCCCCTTGTCACGGTCTTTACACCCTGAAGGAGCGAGTTATGGCCAAGGTGCTGGAAGGTCCCGGAATGGGACTGATGAAGAAGTGGGGCATCCATGTTCCCAATTATGTGGTCGTCACGTCCGCCGAGGAACTCGGCAGGCTCGGGCAAGCGAACGAGTGGCTGAAACAGTCCAAGCTGGTAGCGAAGGCCCACGAGGCGTTGGGGTCGCGGTTCAAACTCGGCCTGGTGAAGGTCGGTCTCGATCTCGAGGCGGCCGTCGCTTCGACCGAGGAGATGATCGGTCGACAGGTGGGCAGTATTACGGTCTCCCAAGTCATCATCTCTGAAATGATTGCCCACAAAGAGGAATATTACTGTGCGGTGAAATCCACCCGCGCGGGCAGTGAGATTCTCGTCGCGAATTGCGGCGGGATCGAGGTCGAGTCGAACTGGGATCGAGTCAAGCGGCTCACGCTGGAGATCGGACAGCGGCCTTCGCTCGAAGCACTGGAAAAGTTGGTGAACGACGCCGGTTTTACCGGGCCGCTCGCCAAGAAGATGGCGGACTTTGCGGGCAAGATGTTCACGTGCTTTGACAACGAAGACGCCCAGTATCTCGAAGTGAATCCCGTCGTCATCCGCGAGAGCGATGGCGAGCTGGTCGCGGTCGATGCCGTCACGTTGCTCGACGGCGATGCGAAGTTCCGTCACCCCGATTGGAATTTTGCCTTTGCGGCGGAGTTCGGCCGGGCGTATTCCAAGGACGAAACGGAAGTCATGGCCGTCGATTCGAAGATCAAGGGCTCGGTCAAGTTCATCGAGATTCCGGGGGGCGATACAGCCATGCTCCCAGCCGGCGGCGGCGCGAGTATCTATTATTCCGATGCGGTCGTGGCGCGGGGAGGCAAGCTTGCGAACTATGCGGAGTATTCGGGCGATCCTCCTGATTGGGCCGTGGAAGTGCTGACGGAAAAGGTGTGCTCGCTGCCCGGGATCAAGAACATCATCGTGGGCGGGGCGATCGCGAATTTTACCGATGTGAAGAAGACGTTCGGCGGCATCATCAATGGATTTCGCAAGGCCAAGTCAGCGGGCAAATTGAACGGCGTCAAGATTTGGGTGCGTCGCGGCGGCCCGCGCGAGAAGGAAGGCCTCGATGCCATGCGGACGCTGAAAGAGGAAGGCTTCGACATCAACGTCTTCGACCGGTACACGCCGCTGACCGACATCGTCGACAAAGCCTTGCAAAAGTAAATACGTGCTGAGCGGTAGAACCGCTTGCCAGCTCATGATTCAGCACTCGGGGCTGAGCACTGGGAAAACAGGGAGATTCTGATGAGTATTCTGGCAAACAAGGACACCCGCGTGGTGATTCAAGGCGGCCAGGCCGGTGTCAACGCCGCACGGCGCATGGCTGAATTCTGCTACTTGATCAAGCGCCCGCTGAACGTGGAGGCGTTCGTCTATCCGCCCGACGCTGGCAAATCCAACGAGATTCCGTATGGCAGCGGGCTGATCGCCATACCCGTCTACCAGACCATCGCCGAAGCCACCAAGCACCATCCGACGATCAACACCAGTCTCGTCTACATCGGTGCTGACCGCGCGATGAAGGGCGGGATCGAGGCATTGGATGATTCCCATATCAAGGTGGTCTCGATGATCACCGAAGGCGTGCCCGAGAAAGACGCCAAGGTGCTCGGCGCCCATGCCCGCAAGCTCGGCAAGGTCTTCAACGGGCCCTCGTCCATCGGTGTCATCTCGGCCGGGTCCTGCCGTTTGGGCGTGATCGGCGGGGCGTTCGACAATCTCGTCCTCTCCAAGCTGTATCACGAAGGGTCGTTCGGCGTCATTACCAAGTCGGGCGGCCTGTCCAACGAAATCATCTGGATCTGTTCGCAGTTCGCCGACGGCATCACGACGGCGATCGGGATCGGCGGCGATGCCTATCCGGGCACCGACTATGTCAGCTATCTCGAAATGTTCGAGAACGATCCGCAGACGAAGGCGGTCGTCATCGTCGGGGAAATGGGCGGCGATCTCGAAGAACGAGCCGCCGAGTGGTACGGCGCGAAGAAGCGGCGGGTGAAGCTGATTGCCGTCGTCTCCGGCTTCTGCCAGGAGAGTCTGCCGAAGGGGATGAAGTTCGGCCATGCCGGCGCCAAGGAAGGGATGAAGGGCGAGGGATCGGCCCGATCCAAGTCCGAGGCGCTCAAGAAAGCCGGCGCCATCGTCCCGCCCACGTTTGGCGGGCTCGGATCCGCCATCAAGGACACCTATCAGGAATTGTTGAAATCCGGACAGGTCAAGGAAATCGTCGAGCCCACGAGTTTGCCGAAGCTGCCCAAGACCGTCGAGGAGGCGATGAAGGCCGACGAAGTGATGATCGCGCCGCTTATCCGTACGACCATCAGCGACGATCGCGGCGACGAGCCCTGCTACGACGGTTATCCGGCCTCCGAACTCATCAACAAGGGCTACGAAATTCCCCATGTCATCGGCTTGCTGTGGGACAAGCGACTCATCTCGAAACAGGAGGCCGAAATCATCAAACGCATCATGATGCTCTCTGCCGATCACGGACCCTGCGTGAGCGGGGCGTACGCGACCATTCTGGCGGCCTGCGCCGGGATCGGCCTGTCACAATCCGTTGCGGCCGGAATGATCATGATCGGACCCCGCTTCGGAGGTGCGGTCACGGACGCGGGTCGTTGGTTCAAATACGCCGTCGAAAACAAGATGACCGTCGAGGATTTCCTGGCCTACATGAAGAAAAATGTCGGACCCGTGCCGGGCATCGGCCACCGCGTGAAGAGCCTGCGTAATCCGGACAAGCGCGTGAAGGAGCTCGTCGGCTACGTGAAAAGCCTCGACATCAAGACGCCCTGCCTCGACTTCGCCTTGCAGGTGGAGCAGGTGACGGCGGCGAAGAAAGACAACTTGATTCTGAACGTGGACGGGACGATGGCGGCTGTGCTGGTCGACCTGGGCTTCCCGGTCGACAGTTTGAACGGCTTCTTCATCCTGTCGCGCACGATCGGATTGATCGGCCACTGGGTCGACCAGAAGCGCCAGGACAGCCGCCTGATCCGGCTGTTCGATTATCTGGTCAATTATGCCGCGCCCAAACGGCGGGAAGTGCCGCCTCTTAAATAAGTTGTTAGTGCTGAGTGTTAAGTGCTTAGTTATCGAATGGTCGGATAGGCTGAGAATTCAACACTCAAAACTCAACATTCAAAACTGAGGACTCAATCATGTCGCTAGATCTTGCCAAGACCCTTTACGTCAAGATGCCGGATGTCTGTGCCAAGGCCAGAACGAAGTTCGGCCGGGCGCTGACGCTGGCCGAGAAGATTCTCGTGTCGCATGCCGACAATTTCGATGTGCAGAAGTGGGAGCGCGGCAAGGCCATGCTGGCGCTGCGTCCCGATCGCGTGGCCATGCAGGATGCCACGGCACAGATGGCCATGCTCCAGTTCATGCAGGCGAATAAGCAGAAGGCAGCCGTGCCCAGTACGATCCACTGCGATCACTTGATTCGTGCCGAGATGGGCTCGGAAAAAGACCTGCTCCGCGCGATGGACGAGAACCGGGAAGTCTACAATTTTCTCGCCTCTGCGGCGAAGAAGTACGGGATCGGATTCTGGAAACCGGGTGCCGGGATTATTCACCAGGTGGTCCTTGAGAACTATGCGTTCCCCGGCTGCCTGATTATCGGCACCGATTCGCACACGCCGAACGGCGGTGGATTGGGCGGGCTGGCGATCGGCGTCGGCGGAGCCGATGCGGGCGAAGTGATGGCGGGCCTTCTCTGGGAAGTGCTCCATCCGAAGTTGATCGGCGTGAAGCTGACCGGCAAGTTGAGCGGGTGGGCCTCACCGAAAGATGTCATCCTCTATCTCTGCGGGCTGCTCACCGTGAAGGGCGGAACCAACAAGATCGTCGAGTACTTCGGTCCAGGCGCAGACACCATCAGTGCGACCGGCAAGGGCACCATCTGCAATATGGGTGCGGAGTTGGGCGCGACGACGTCGGTGTTCCCCTTCGATCAGAAGATGGCGGCCTATCTCAACATCACGGATCGGTCGGATATCGCGAATCTCGGGCAGGCGCATAAGGAATTGCTGGTGGCCGATCCGGAGGTCCATCAGTCGCCGGAGAAGTACTTCGATCAAGTCGTCGAAATCGATCTGTCGAAACTGGAGCCGCACGTCGTCGGTCCGCATACGCCGGATCTGGCGCGGCCGATCTCAAAAATGGCGGCGGAAGCCAAGGCAAAGGGCTATCCGGTCCAGCTCAAGGCGGCGCTGATCGGGAGTTGCACGAACTCCTCGTACGAAGACATCAGCCGCGCGGCGCACATCGCCAAACAGGGGTTGAGGGCCGGGCTCAAGGCCAACACGCCCTTTCTTGTCACGCCGGGGTCGGAGCGGATTTTTCATACGATGAAGCGCGACGGCTTCATGGAAACCTTCGAGCAGATGGGCGGGACGGTCTTGGCCAACGCCTGCGGTCCGTGCATCGGCCAGTGGAAACGGGCGGACGCGGTGAAGGGAAAGGCCGATTCGATCATCAGTTCGTACAACCGTAACTTTCCAGGCCGCAACGACGGCATGAACGAGACGCTGTCTTTCCTCGCCAGTCCCGAGATCGTGACGGCTGTCGCGTTTGCAGGCGACCTCACCTTCGATCCGGTCAATCAGAGGCTGAAGGGCGCCGACGGGAAAGAGTTCAAGCTGGAGCCACCGGTCGGCGAGGAATTACCGGCCAAAGGATTCGCCAAGGGTGAGGAAGGGTATGTCGCGCCCGCCGAGAACGGCGATGCCCTGACCGTCGACATTCCACCGACCAGCGAGCGGCTTCAGTTGTTGCAGCCCTTCCCGCGCTGGGATGGCAAGGATTTCGACAGGCTTCCGTTGCTGATCAAGACCAAGGGCAAGACCACGACCGATCACATCTCGCCGGCCGGCCCCTGGCTGAAGTTCCGCGGTCACCTGGACAAGATCAGCGACAACATGTTCTTGGGAGCCAACAATGCATTTTCGTCTGAGCCCGGCAAGGGGACCGACGTGCTGACCGCCGAAGGGGGTCTTACGATCGCGCAGATTGCCCGTCGCTACAAGGCAAAGGGGATCGGCTCGGTGGTCGTCGGGGACGAGAACTACGGCGAGGGCAGCAGCCGAGAACATGCAGCCATGTCGCCTCGGTTCTTGAATGTGCGCGCGGTGATTACCAAAAGTTTCGCACGCATCCACGAAACCAACTTGAAGAAACAGGGGATCTTGGCGTTGACCTTCTCTGATCCGAAGGACTACGAGAAGATTGAGCAGAATGACCGCATCAGTGTGGCGGGGCTGAACAGCCTGGCTCCTGGCAAGCCGGTGCAGGTGAACATACTCAAGGGGGATGGCCAATCGCTCACCATCCAGGCGAACCACAGCATGACGGAACAGCAGATTGCGTGGTTCAAGGCTGGTTCGGCGTTAAATGCGCTGAACTGATTCATGAGATTTGTAGGATGGTGAGAGAGGACAAACCATGACGACCACAGCTTCAAAGATCATTTATACAAAAACCGATGAAGCACCGATGCTGGCCACCTATTCGTTTCTGCCGATCATCAATGCCTTCACAAAAGCCGCCGGCGTGGCGGTTGAATTGAGGGACATTTCGCTGGCCGGGCGCATTCTCGCCGTGTTCCCGGAGTATCTGACGGCGGAGCAGAAACAGCCCGATGCCCTGGCCGAGCTGGGCGAACTCGCCAAGACTCCGGAAGCCAACATCATCAAGCTGCCCAATATCAGCGCGTCGATTCCACAACTGAAGGCGACCATCAAGGAGCTGCAGAGCCAGGGGTATAAGCTGCCGGAGTATCCGGAAGATCCGAAAGACGACAAAGAGAAGGACATCAAGACCCGGTATGACAAGGTCAAAGGCAGCGCCGTCAATCCGGTCTTGCGCGAAGGGAATTCGGATCGCCGGGCGCCGCTCTCCGTGAAGGCCTATGCGAGAAAGCATCCGCATAAAATGTCTCCCTGGAGCGCGGATTCAAAGACGCACGTGTCCCATATGAAGGGTGGCGATTTCCGCTCCAACGAAAAGTCGGTGACGCTGGCCACGGCCACCGACGCGCGGATCGAATTTGTCGATCAAGACGGCAAGACGACCGTCCTCAAGCCGAAGCTCGCGTTGCAGGCCGGGGAAGTCATCGACGCCACCTTCATGGGCAAACGGGCCTTGCGCCAGTTCCTCGAAGAACAGATCGAGGACGCCAAGAAGCGGGGCGTCCTATTCTCCCTCCATATGAAGGCCACCATGATGAAGGTCTCGGACCCGAAGATCTTCGGTCATGCCGTGTCTGTGTACTACCAGGATGTGTTCGAAAAGCACGCCGCGACATTCCAAAAGTTGGGCGTCGACCCGGACAACGGTCTCGGGGACTTATACATCAAGATCAAGGCCCTGCCGGACGATCAGCACAAGGCCATCGAAGCCGACATTCAGGCGGTCTATCAGAAGCGGCCGGCCATGGCGATGGTGAACTCCGACAAGGGCATCACCAATTTGCATGTGCCCAGCGACGTCATCATCGACGCCTCCATGCCGCCGGTCATTCGCGACGGCGGAAAAATGTGGGGCCCCGATGGCAAGCTGGCTGACACCAAGTGCGTAATTCCCGATGCCAGCTATGCGTCGGTCTACCGCGAGGTCGTCGAATTCTGTAAGAAGCACGGCGCCTTTGACCCCCGTACGATGGGAAGCATTCCCAACGTCGGACTGATGGCGCAGGCGGC
>JBQTIO010000230.1:0-28859 GCA_052388075.1 Nitrospiraceae bacterium | reverse complement strand
CTCCAGGCGTGGCCATTAACAGTTTCACGCAGGCCCAGATCGATGCAGGCCAGGTCGTCTATGTCCACAATGGATCGTTCACAGTGAGCGACACCTTTACCTTCACCGTGAGTGATGGAGCAGGGGGGAACATCGGTGCCACCACGTTTGGAATCACCGTGACACCGGTGAATACTGTCCCGACTCTCAGCACGAATACGGGCTCGACGGTCACCCAAGGATCGAGCGATGTCATTACGTCGAGTGAATTGCAGGTCACGGACCTAGACAACCAGCCAGCCCAACTGGTTTACACGGTGACAACGGCCCCTCTGAACGGCCATCTTGAGCTGACCACGGCCCCTGGCGTGGCCATCACGACGTTCACGCAGGCGGACATCAATGCGGGTCGACTGTTGTTCGTCCACAGCGGCGCCGTCAGCACGAGTGACAGTTTCACCTTTACGGTCAGTGATGGTGCGGGAGGCACGATTGGGGCGACGACGTTCACTGTCTCGGTTTCGCAGTTTGGTCTGCCGCCGCCGCCGCCGCCCCCGCCGCCGCCGCCTGACCCGGGTCCAGGCCCCGGTCCTGGTCCAGGCCCAAGTCCAGGTATAGTCCCCGGAGTGGTGACGTCGCCGGTGTTGCAGCCGCCACGGGTGCGGATTGAGGAGGAGGGTAGACTTGACGAACCGGTGAAGAAGGCGGCGATGCCAAGCCGAACATTCGCCAGAGCGGGGCAGCCGGATGTCACACTCCAGGAGCCAATGCCCCTCTGGTTGGAGCCGCTCGCACTGCCGGTAAAGAAGATGCTGGCCGTTGGCCGCAAGCTTGCCGAAAGCTTGAACAGGCTGGCGGACGATCTCGACCGGGCGATGGAGGAGCGTGAACACAAGGCGCACTTGATGGGCAGGGTGGCCTCGTTCACCGGGATCACCCTGTCGGCGGGATTCGTGGCCTGGCTGCTGCGCAGCGGATCCTTACTGGCCAGCTTCCTCGTCTCGATGCCGGCCTGGCGGCACTTTGATCCGCTGCCGGTGCTGGGCGCGGGTGGCAGGGATCGGAAAGAGCTCGATCGCAAGGCACGCCAGGAGCAGGAACGGGAGGTCAAAGCGTTCCGCGGTCTGGATCGGGTGTTGAAACCGTCGGCTCCAGGGGCCAAGCCGCCAAAGGATAAGCAGGGTCGGACAAGGAGACCAAAGTGAAGGCACAAGTCACGCCCTTGACCTGGCTGAGTATCGGACTGGTCTGCCTCACGATCAGCGTGATTTTGGCGGGCGATTCGCTGGTGGAATTGGTGCCGGACCGCGATCGGCTGCTCTTTGAATATCGTCGCGACCTGGCTGAGTCCTTGGCGGTACAGTACTCGGCTCTGGCCGAGCGCGACCAGCTCGAGACAGTGAAATTTGCGATGGGGGTCCTGGCCAAGCGGAACCCAGACATCCTGTCGATGGCACTGCTCCAGGAGAACGGGACGGTCGTGGTCTGGATCGGGGAGCATGCGCGAACATGGGTTCAACCGCCCGGTGAAGAGTCGACCCTCGAATCCATCCAGGTCCCCATCTATGCCGGCGAGCAACGCTGGGGAGTGCTCCAGCTGGCGTTTCGCCATGTCGAGCTGTCCGGTTGGGAATGGGTCATGACGGATCCCTGGGTGCGGTTCCTGCTGTTTGTGAGCGCGATGGGATACCTGACCTACCTCTTTTTCATGAAGCGCACGCTGAAACAACTCGACCCCTCCGGTATTGTTCCGACCCGCGTGAAGGCCGCGCTCGATGCCCTCACGCAAGGCGTGGTCATGATCGATACCCGCGACCTCATCATCCTGGCGAACGAACCATTTTGTCGTGCCGTGGGCAAGCCGGTGTCGTCATTGGTCGGCCGCGACCTCAGCACCTTCTCGTGGAAGTCCGTCTCAGCCGCACCGGAGGTCCTCGTGCATCCCTGGACCAGGGCCATTATGGACCAGCAGGCCCAGGACAACGCGCCTCTGATCCTGAACGTGCCGAACGGCGAATGTCGAAAATTTATTGTCAATACCGTGCCGATCATGGACGATGGGTCGACGGTGCGAGGCGCCCTGGTTTCGTTCCACGACGTGACCGAGCTCGATCGCATGAATTCACAGCTGAGGGAAGCGAACAGCGAGCTGGGACTGTCCCGTGTCCAGATTCTGGAAAAGAACCAGGAACTCGAAAAAACGAACAGCAGTCTGCACGTCGAGATGAATGAACGGAAGAAGGCCGAGGCGGAACGGGAGAAACTGCATCAGCAGCTGATGCACGCCTCGCGTCAGGCCGGCATGGCCGACGTGGCGTCGAGCGTGTTGCATAACGTCGGAAACGTGCTCAACAGCATCAACGTGTCGACCGATACCCTCATCAAGACACTCAAGAAGCCGATGGTGGGCGACGTCTGCCGAATCGCCTCCCTGTTCAATGAGCATCAGGACAACCTGCAGGAGTTTCTCACGGCAGATCCGAAGGGCAAGCAGATTCCGGGATACCTGGGCCTCGTCGCCGAGTCTTTGAGCGGGAGTCACCAGACTATCCAGAGCGAACTCGATTCCCTCGTGAAGAAGGTCGACCATATCAAGCAGGTGATCATGTCCCAGCAGGACATCGCCCGGGCAGGGACCGTCCGTGAGGCGGTGTCAGCCGAGGAATTGATGGAGCAGGCCTTGATGATGGCGATGCCCGAACCGGAAAAGTATCGCATCGAGGTCGTGCGGGAGTACGGACATGTCCCGAAGTTCATGACGGATCGGCATCAAGTTTTGCAGATTCTGGTGAACCTGATCACCAATGCCAAGAATGCCATGGTCGAGTATCCGGGACAATCCCATCGTCTCTCGCTGCGAGTCGGAGCGGCTGCCGACGGCAAGGGCTCCGTGCAGCTCCAGGTGGCCGATACGGGTCGCGGCATTGCCGGGGAGAATCTCCCACGCCTGTTTACTCAAGGCTTCACCACGAGAAAGGCGGGACATGGCCTTGGTCTGCATAGCGCCGCCATCGCTGCGAAGGGCGTCGGCGGCGCCATCAAGGCCCACAGCGAGGGCGAGGGGCGTGGGGCGATCTTCACAGTCGATCTCCCGTTGGAGTTGGCGGAGGCTGCGGCATAATGAGCGCGGGGACGACGGAGAATCGACGGATTCTGGTAATCGACGACAATGTGTCCATCCACGAGGACTTTCGGAAGATTCTGACCCCCCCCAAGGACTCTGACTCGCTCGATCACGCACGGGTGGCTTTATTCGGAGAAACCCCGACGCTTCCGCCTCAGGTCCGTTACGAACTCGAATTCGCGGATCAGGGGCGGGAGGGGTTCGGGCTGGTCCAGAGCGCCCTCCACCAGGGTAATCCCTTTGCGGTGGCGTTTGTCGATATGCGGATGCCGCCGGGATGGGACGGTCTCGAGACCATCGAGCATATCTGGTATGTCGATCCTGAGATCCAAATCGTGATCTGCACGGCCTATTCCGACCACCCGTGGGAGGATGTCAGTAAGCGGATCGGGCAGAACGACAAGCTGCTCATTCTGATGAAACCCTTCAACAGCATCGAAGTGGTCCAGCTGGCGCACTCGCTCACGAAGAAATGGAACCTCGCGCGTTCAGTCCAGACACAGATTGAAACCCTCACGTTCAGCGTGAACCAGCGGACGGCCGAATTGCAGGACGCCAACGTCCGCATGCAGGAGCATATCGCCAACCGGATTACGGAGACTGCCACGGATCAGCCGGAGGATGACGATGCTTCAGCGTTCCGACGGAAAGAAGAGTTTCTGGCGATCATGAGCCATGAGATCTTCATGCCCATGAACGAGCTGGTCGGCAAGGCGGAACTGCTGCTCAACGGCCCGCTCAACGCGGAGCAGCGGACCTATGTGACGACCATTCAGAAAAGCGCGCAGGACCTTCTGGCGCTCCTCAAGGACATGCACGAGTTCATGGCCGGTCGAGCCCCTCAAACGCAGGCGGATGGCCGGCAATAAGGGCCCACCCTTCTATCGGACGGACGAGAAAAGCGCCATGACCATCGATGCCGAACGTCCGAACCTCCGAGTCTTAGTGATCGACGACAATCTGTCCATTCATGAAGACTTCAAAAAGGTGCTCCACGCGAACGTCGCGGACGAACCCCTCAAAGAAGCTCGGGCGGCCTTGTTCGGGGGGGGGCAGACGATTCGGGTGAGCGACCGGTTCGAAGTAGACTGCGCCGACCAGGGCGAAACCGGTCTCTCCCTGGTCCAGACGGCGCGGCAGGAGGGCCGCCCGTACGCGGTGGCGTTTGTCGATATGCGGATGCCACCCGGATGGGACGGGCTGGAAACCATCGAACGCCTCTGGTTCGCGGACGACGCGCTTCAGGTGGTCATCTGCACGGCCTACTCCGACCAGCCGTGGGACGAAATCAGAGAGCGGATCGGCCGTAACGACAAGCTGCTGATTCTCCAGAAGCCCTTTAACGGTATTGAAGCGTTGCAGCTGGCCACCGCCCTCTGCCGGAAATGGCAGCTGGCGCGCACGGTGGCGGGACAACTGGACGAACTGAGCAGGCAGGTCCAAGAACGGACGACGGAACTCCAGGGTTCGAACACGCAACTGACCGAGACCAATAAGGTCCTGGTGCGAACCGTGTCAGATCTCCAGGAGGCTCAATCACAAATCCTTCGTCAGCATCAGGAGCTGGAACGGCTGGCGTCCCGCGATCCGCTGACCGGCTGTCTCAACCGCCGCGCCTTCTTCGGTGAATTTGAGAAGGCGTTTGCCGAAAGCCGCAACCATAGCACCGAGCTGTGCTGCCTGATGGTGGATATCGACCACTTCAAGCGCGTCAACGATCAGTTCGGACATGCGGTGGGGGACCAGGCCATCCAGTCCGTCGCCACGTGTCTGAGCGCCGGACTGCGATTGACGGACGTCGTCGGCCGCTACGGAGGAGAGGAATTCTGCTTGATGTTTCCAAGCACTACGCTGCATGAGGCTTCGAGTCTGGCGGAACGACTTCGGGCACACGTCGAAGCCGAGGCCGGGGAGAGAGTACGGACCGTTCCACGCCTGGCGATCACCGTGAGTTTCGGCATTTCCTCGACGGTGTTCGGAGCGCGGACCCCGCTGGAGCTGGTCGACCAGGCGGACAAGGCCCTCTATGCCGCCAAGGAAGGCGGTCGAAATTGCGTCATGGCGCTTGACCTACTCAGTCCCGGCGCGAACGCGGCTGACCAGGTTGAGCCGCAGGTCAAGCGAATCACGACTCGGGTGTCGAGCCCTCCGGCAGCCTGACAGAAGCCGCTGGTCGCTCGTTCATGAGAGAGCGAAGCCTGCTCGGTTTCCCACCCGCCGTCATTCTTGCCGTCCCGCACCTTCCTCCGGATTTGAGGCTCGCGTATCCTGCCTGCCCCCTGTCCCCCACTTGAGGTCTCGACGTAAGCAGAGTACATAAGAAGACGCAACAGCTGGAACGCCGGCCGCGGGGGGGGAACCAAGACAGGGTGGCCGGTCCTGGCACGAACAGGCAACGATGGGCTACTTCGACCGGTTCCGGACATCCTTAAGCAGTAAAGTGGTTGTGGCGCTGACGGGCCTGGGTCTCGTCGGATTCGTCGTCTCCCACATGTTGGCCAATCTCCAGGTGTTCGAGGGGCCCGAAGCGCTCAACACGTATGCCGCGTTTCTACGCGACCTGCCAATACTTTTGTGGACGGCGCGGCTTGGTCTGCTGGGCGTGGCAACCCTGCACATCGGCCTGGCGATCCAGCTGGCCCTGCGCAACCGCCGCGCCAGGCCGGTGGCCTATGCGGTCCGCCATTACCGGCACGCGTCCTGGGCCTCGCGCACCATGGCGCTCACCGGCGGCTTGCTTCTGCTCTTCATCGTGTTTCATCTGCTGCATCTCACGGCCGGCGTCGTCGATCCCTCATTCCCCGATCGACTGGACGCACAAGGGCATCGCGACATCTACGGCAAGGTGGTCCATGCCTTCCGCAATCCGTTCTTCGTGGCGCTCTATCTTGCGGGACAGCTCGTGCTGGGGTTGCACCTGAGCCACGCGGTCTCCAGCAGCGTACAAACGCTGGGGCTGGAGCACGCGGCGTTCAATCGGTTGTTGAAGACAGCGGGGCCGGCGATCGCGCTGCTGGTGGTAGGGGGAAATCTGGCGATCATCTTCGCGATCTTTCTGGGAGTCGTGCGCGTATGAGGACGCTCGATCCACGAATACCCTCCGGACCGCTGGAGACGAAGTGGGACCGACACCGGTTCAGCGAACGGCTGATCAGTCCCAACAACAAGCCACAGATCAAGATCCTCGTCGTGGGCACCGGGCTGGCCGGGGCCAGCGCGGCCTCCACGCTTGGTCAACTCGGCTACCAGGTGGAGTGTTTCTGTTTCCAGGACAGCCCGCGCCGCGCCCACAGCATTGCGGCGCAGGGCGGGATCAACGCGGCGAAGAATTATCAGGACGACGGGGACAGCGTGGCCCGCCTGTTTTATGACACGATCAAGGGTGGAGACTTTCGCTCGCGCGAGGCGAACGTGTATCGCCTGGCACAGGTCAGTACGCAGATCATCGATCAATGCGTCGCACTCGGTGTACCCTTCGCCCGGGAGTATGGCGGACAGCTGGCCAACCGGTCCTTCGGCGGGGTGCAGGTCTCGCGCACCTTTTACTGCCGGGGGCAGACCGGTCAACAACTTCTTCTCGGCGCCTATTCGGCGCTCTGCTGGCAGATCGAGCGCGGGCAGGTGACGATGCATCCGCGCACCGAGATGCTCGACCTCATCGTCGCGGACGGACATGCGCGGGGGATCGTCGTGCGCGATTTGGTCACCGGGGCTGTGACGGCGCATACCGGGCAGGCCGTGGTCCTGGCGACGGGCGGGTACAGTAATGTCTACTATCTCTCCACCAACGCGAGCGGCTGCAACGTCACTGCGACGTTCCGGGCCTGGAAGCAGGGCGCGGCCTTTGCGAACCCCTGTTTTACCCAAATCCATCCGACGGCCATTCCGCCGAGCGAAACACACCAGGCTAAGTTGACGCTGATGTCCGAATCCCTCCGGAACGACGGACGGCTCTGGGTGCCGATAGTGCCGTCGGACCGGCGGACCCCGGACAACATTCCGGCCTCGGAGCGGGATTATTTTTTGGAGCGGCGCTATCCGCGTTTCGGCAATCTCGTGCCGCGGGACGTCGCATCGCGCGCCGTCAAGGCGCTGTGCGACGAAGGGCGGGGCGTCGGACCAGGAGGCCACGGCGTCTATTTGGATTTCAGCGACGTGATCGAACGACAGGGGCTCGAAGTGGTCCGCGAGCGGTACGGCAATTTGTTCGAGATGTATCAGCGGATCACCGGAGAGGACGCCCACCGGGTGCCGATGCGGATCTACCCGGCGCCGCACTATACGATGGGCGGCCTATGGGTCGATTACAATCTGATGAGCACGATTCCGGGCCTGTTTGTCATCGGCGAGGCCAACTTCGCGGACCACGGGGCAAATCGGCTCGGCGCCAGCTCGCTGATGCAGGGACTTGCCGACGGGTACTTCATCCTGCCCTATACGATCGGACATTACCTGGCGACGACGAAGATCGCGCCGGCGTCGGAAGAGCGTCAGGAATCGCAGGCCGTGCTGCAGCGTGTCGCGGCCAGGGTGACGAGACTGCTCGAAGTGCGGGGGCATCGTACAGCCGCCTCGTTTCACCGGGAAGTCGGCCGGATCTTGTGGGACTACTGCGGGATGACCCGCAGTCAGGCAGGCCTGAATCGGGCGCTGCAATTGATTCCCGCGTTGCGCGAGGCATTCTGGCGCGAGGTGGCGGTTCCCGGGTCGGGCGCGACGTTCAATCAGGAGCTGGAGTATGCGGGGCGGGTGGCGGATTATCTCGAATTCGCCGAGCTGCTCTGCCACGACGCGCTGCACCGGGAGGAATCGTGCGGCGCGCATTTCCGGGAGGAGCATCAGACGGAAGATGGAGAGCCGAAGCGTGATGATGCCCGCTTCGCGCATGTCGCGGCGTGGGAGTATCGGGAGGACGGTCCGCCCGTGCTGCACGAGGAACCGCTCAACTTCGAGTTTGTCCAGCCGACGACCAGAAGCTACCAGTAAGTCGTGAAACGTGAAACGTAAGGCGTAGAGGAGGGGGCGGAAAAGGAGATGAAATTCACCCTGAAGATTTGGCGGCAGCAGGGCCCCGACGATAAGGGACGACTCGTGGCCTATCAGGCGCACGAGGTCAGCCCCGACATGTCGTTTCTGGAAATGCTCGACAACGTCAATCAAGGGCTGATCGCTCAGGGCGAGGAACCGGTCGCCTTCGAACACGACTGCCGCGAAGGTATCTGCGGAAGCTGCTCGCTCGTGATTAACGGGGTGCCCCACGGCCCCGATCGCGGGATTGCGACGTGCCAGCTCTATATGCGCCGGTTTTCAGACGGCGGCACCATCACGGTCGAACCGTGGCGCGCGCGCGCGTTTCCCATCATTAAAGATCTCGTCGTCGATCGGCGGGCGTTGGATCGGGTAATGCAGGCAGGCGGCTACATCTCCGTCAATACCGGCGGGGCGGTGGACGGCAACGTGCTGTTGATCGGGAAAGATCAGGCCGAAATCGCCATGGATGCCGCGTCCTGTATCGGCTGCGGGGCTTGTGTTGCCGCTTGTAAAAATGCCTCGGCTATGCTGTTCGTGGCGGCCAAGGTGTCCCATCTGGCCTCGTTGCCGCAAGGAATGCCCGAGCGGACCCGTCGGGTCACGGCGATGCTGGAGGCCATGGATCGGGAAGGGTTCGGCGCCTGCGGGAATCAATACGAGTGCGAAGCGGTCTGCCCCAAGAGCATCAGCGTCCGCTTCATCGCTACGCTCAATCGTGAATACCTCCGTGCCGGCGTCGTCGAATTCGGCTCGCCCATCGCGCCGGAAACTCCCCATGCGGAGTCCGATTAATCGGGCGTTGAATAGATCCGCCAGTAGTCTCTGAATGTCCAGCCAGCCCACCGCCCGGCAGGGGCTTCTCGTCATGGGCTTCGCCTGAAGCAGCGGGGATCGAACGTAACCGTAGCCTCTGCGCGAGATGGCAATCAGCTTGACTGTGAGGGAAAGGACTTTATAGTGCGGTCATGGGATGCATGCGGTCCTACATGCTGGAGGTGGACGCTGAATGAGTCGTCAGGTGACCTGTCCACAATGTCGAAAGGACGGCGTGCTGCGTTCGCGTCCACAATCGCCGCGCGAGCACGTTGCCGCATTGATTGGGATCGTTCCCTTCCACTGTCAGCACTGCAGCCGGCGGTTCTTAGCCTGCCGCTTGGGCAAGGATGAGCCCCGACACCAGATCGATCGTCGGGAACATCTCCGCATTCCCGTTCGGCTCTGCCTGTCGTTCTCCGGTGGAAAGGTGCGGGGTGAAGGCGTGGTGATGGATCTCTCGTTGGGAGGCTGCATCATTAAGAGCGAGACGCAAGTGCACCCAGACGATATCTTCTATCTGGAGATCGCCGTTGCCGAGGACGAATCTCCGATCGAAGTGGCGGCCATAGTCCGCTCGATCAGCGCGCGCGGCATCGCGTTTAAGTTTCTCCGGAAGGCCCAGGAAAACAAACGACTTCTCGCGTTCATCCAGTCCAATGCAGGCGCCACGTCGTCCGTCCTCTCCAAGGCCGTCGTGCCGACGGTCGCCAACTCACCACATTGAAATACGGCCTCACTCGCTATAAGTAGACCAACGGACGAATGGCTCGGCTTCATGCTAGAGCGGAGTCTCCCAGGCAGACGGCAGCGGATAGTCCGTGACCAGCCGTTCATGCTCCTGGAGATCATAGGGCTCGATCGACAGATCGCCCCGACGCAACGGTTCTGAGCACATGGTGGAACAGAGGAAGTCGATGAGGGCTTGGGCCTTCTCCCACGTCGCAAACCGGCAGAGCCCGTGCTCTGGCATGCCGGACGAAGGATGCCAGAAGGCAAGGTCGATGGCGCTTCCCTGGTAGATGCCCAAGGTGCGGTGCCGGACCTGAAACCCGCCTGGTAAATGGGACGAGCGTTCAAGAGACATGAGACGTTCCTGCTTGCCGCTTCTGCATCACAGGTGCCGGGATTAGCTGTCGTTGAGCAGTACCGTTTGCCTGTATCCTCTCCGGCTCTTCGCACTGAAGTCAACCGGATTCGCCTCTCGAGGGATGAAGCCATCGCATGTGTCTTCAGCAGGCAGAGCCTCTGGAAACCTCCGGTTCGATAGACGGTTTGCCGGCGAACGGCCAAAAAACTCAGGACATTTCGAGCGGACTGTGCAAGGGGATTGAGCAGAGCGGACGTCTTCTGGGCGAGAGCTGCCCCGTCCGCCCCGGTGACAATCCTGACGAGCTTCCAAACGAGATCATTCAGAAGCAGTGGTCACCTTGTGCTCCGTCCCGAAGTGGAACGATTAAGAAAGGACGTTTATACTTTGTGATACCCCATGTGATGGTCGTCAATCATTGGCTTTATGTCACTCTGGAACGATGGGGATGTTCAGAAAAGCCTTTCTCGTTTTCCAGGTTGCGGTATTCGCGGGTTTCGCGCCGGTTCTTACTATTGGTGCGGACGAGACCGCTCTTGCTCATCCGGGATTCGCGCTTACCACGCTCGACGGCTCGGGAGATATCGGCCAGTACAGTTCCCTCGCGATTGGGACCGACGGCCTGGCCCTCATCAGCTATTACGATGCGACGAACCGCGACCTCAAGGTGGCCCATTGCGCCGACGTAACCTGTTCCTCCGCGACTGTCACCGCCTTGGACCGTGTTGGGAACGTGGGTCAGTACAGTTCCGTAGCGCTCGGCTCCGACGAACTGGGTCTCATCAGCTACTACGATGTGACCAATGGCGATCTCAAGGTGGCCCACTGTTCCGATGTCAACTGTACGACAGCGATCATCACTTCCGTGGATCACGGAGGGAACGTGGGCCAATACAGTTCCGTGACGATCGGGAGTGACGGCCTGGCGCTCATCAGTTACTACGATGTGACGAACGGCGACCTCAAGGTGGCCCACTGTTCCGATGTCGCCTGTACAACATCAACGATCACGACTCTCACCTTCCTGCAAAGCGAGGGGGATGTCGGTCAGTTTAGCTCCGTGACTATTATCGGCGGTCAAGGTCTCATCAGCTATTACGACAGCACTGACCAGATTCTTAAGTCAGCCCTCTGCCCGGACTTGGCCTGCACGTCTCCCACACTGACGACGACCCCTGATCGCGTCGGTAATGTAGGCCAGTTCAGTTCCCTCGCGATCGGGACCGACGGCCTGCCCCTCATCAGCTACTATGACGCGACGAACGGCGACCTCAAGGTAGCCCACTGTGCTCAAGTCGTGTGTACTTCCGCGACCCGTACGGCCCTCGACGCCGAAGGCGATGTCGGCCAGTATAGTTCGGTCACAATCGGGCCTGATGGGTTGGCCCTCATCAGCTATTATGACGTGGCAAACGGCGATCTCAAGGTCGCTCACTGTACCGACGTCCTTTGTACGTCGGCGACCATTACCGCCTTGGATCACGGAGGGAACGTCGGCCAGTACAGTTCCGTGACGATCGGGAGCGACGGCCTGGCGCTCATCAGTTACTACGATGTGACGAACGGCGACCTCAAGGTGGCCCACTGTGGCGACGTGGCCTGCACTTCTGCGACTCTTTCCAAGGTGGATGGAGCGGCCAATAACGTAGGCGCACCGTCTGCGATGATGATTGGAACGGACGGCCTAGCCATCATTAGCTACTACGACGAGACCAACGGTGACCTGAAAGTGGCCCACTGTGCCGATATTGCGTGCACCTCGATTATCCGAACCACGCTAGACCGACAGGACAATGTCGGTCGATTCACCTCGGTCACAATCGGGGCGGATGGTTTGCCTCTCGTTAGTTACTACGACGCAACGAACGGAAACCTCAAAATTGGCCGTTGTACCGACTTCGCCTGTACCTCGGCTATCCGCAGGACGGTAGACGAGCCGAACGATGTCGGTCAGTTCAGCTCACTAACGGTAGGGGCCGACGGCTTATCGCTTATCAGCTACCATGATGTGACGAACGGTGATCTGAAGGTAGCCCATTGTGCCGACATAGCCTGCACATCGGCCACCCTCACCACGGTAGACCGTGAGGGGAACGTGGGCCAATACAGTTCGGTGACGATCGGGCCTGATGGCCGGGGCATCATCAGCTACTACGACACGACGAACGGTGATCTGAAGGTAGCCCATTGTACCGATATACCCTGTACCTCGGCGACCGTCACCACGGTGGATCACGCAGGGAACGTCGGCCAGTACAGCTCCGTGACGATCGGGCCCGACGGCCTGGCTCTCATCAGCTACTACGATGTGACGAACGGCGATCTTAAGGTGGCTCACTGCGCCAACCCATTCTGTGTTCCTTACCATCGCCCCCATTGAGCAAGGGGATTCAGGAATCATACTCGTCGCCCACAGCACCTGTATGGTTGTTGCCTCCGTCACTGGCGACGAAGGAAGTCAAAGACACTGGGGTGCGATGAAGCGTGCCTAAAGAATTCGTTTTTCGACCTCTGGATAGCCGATCATATTTCTGAGAAGGCGTGTTCATGAAGCAGGCGGACCAGCAAGAACTTTCTGTCTCGATAGACGGCTTGCCGTTGTTCCGCTAGAATCCTGCTCCATGTCCGACCCCACTACGTCGCCCGGGTCTCCACCGACGAGGCAAGACGAGAATCACTCGGTCGTGAAAGCGGCCGGGGTGATCGGCGTCGCCACCTTCTCCAGCCGCATCCTCGGCTTCATCCGCGACATGGTGCTGGCGCGACTCTTCGGGGCCACGCCGGCTGCGGACGCCTTTTTTGTCGCCTTTCGCATCCCGAGTCTCCTCCGTGAGCTATTTGCCGAAGGTTCGATGTCCTCGGCGTTCATTCCGGTATTCATGGAATACCGGACGATGCGCACCAAACAGGAGGCGTGGGAGCTGGCCAGCGCCGTGTTCACGACACTCCTGACGGTCGTCACGTTCATGACCATTGCGGGGATATTGACCGCGCCCTGGCTGGTCCAGCTGCTCGCGCCGGGATTTCAGGAGAATCCGGACAAACTCGCGCTGACAACCTTGCTCGCCCGCGTTATGTTTCCCTATCTGCTCTTCATCAGTCTGGCTGCGCTGGCGATGGGCATTCTCAACTCGGTGCGGGCCTTCGCCGCGCCGGCCTTCTCGCCGCTCTTTCTGAACATCTTCATCATCGTCGGCGCGCTGTTTGTGTCGCCGCAGCTTCCAGAACCGATCATCGGCGTGGCGATCGGTGTGGTGGCCGGAGGAGCGGCACAGTTCGCCATGCAGCTTCCCAGCCTGAAGCTGCGCGGGCTGTTGTTCGGGTTTCGATTCGAGCCGGGTCATCCAGGCCTGAAACGGATCGGGCTGCTGATGGTGCCGTCGCTCGTCGGCCTGTCGGTGACACAGATCAATCTGACGGTAAGCACGGTGCTGGGATCGTTTTTCACCGGCGGGCCGACCTATCTGTTCTACGGCATGCGGCTGATCCAGTTTCCCTTGGGGATTTTCGGCGTGGCGCTGGCCACGGCCATCCTGCCGACCCTGTCGGCTCAGGCGGCACGAGGGGCGCTGGACGAACTGCGGACGACACTCGGCTTCGGCCTGCGCATGATTCTCTTCATCATGGCGCCGGCCATGCTGGGGCTGATTCTACTGCGGACGCCGATCGTGCACCTCTTCTTCGAGCATGGCACGTTCACCGCGCAGGATACGGCCGAAACCGCGCTGGCGGTTCTGTGCTATGCCGTCGGCTTGTGGGCATTCGGAGGGGTGCGCATCATCGTGGCGGCGTTCTATTCGTTGCAGGACACCAAGACTCCGGCCATTTCAGCAGCGATTGCCGTCGTTGCCAACATCCTGTTTTCACTGGTCCTGATGTCCCCGTTTGGCGCGGCGGGGTTGGCGCTTGCCACGGCCTTGGCCGCCATGGTGAACGGGGGAATCCTGGTAGCCGTGCTCAATCGACGGTTGGGCGGCGTCGAATGGGGGGCCGTGGGGCGCTCGTCCCTTCGAGTGGTCGTGGCCTGCGTACCGATGGTCGTCGCCTGTTGGTGGGCGGCCGGTGCGTCGGTGTGGAGTCATCCCGCCGACTGGCTGGAAAAATCGGCCATGCTGACTGTCGCTATCGGCGTGAGCGTGAGCGGCTATCTCGGAGGCCATGTGTTGCTGGGGTCTGAAGAACTCGATGTCGTGTGGAGCATGGTGCGCAAAAAACTCGGCCGGTCGGCTGAACCACAGGAGCCATGATGCGGCGCGCGGTCATCTTCAAATCGCCTTGGGGTTGGATGGGGATCTCTGAAACATCGAAGGGGGTCGACGCGATTGCCTTACCCAAAGAATCGAAGCGAACCATCGAAACCGGTCTCCGCACGATGGTCGACGAGCCGTTCGAACGGGGCGAGTCCGCCCGGTTGGAGGCCGCCCGCCGGCAGCTGCTCGACTATCTGGTCGGCAAGCGTGATTCTTTCGACATCCCGCTCGATCTCTCGCGGGGCAGTCCGTTTCGGCGGCGCGTGTGGCGGGTGCTTCAGCGGGTGCCCTACGGTAAGCTCCGTTCGTACCAGTGGATTGCGGCTCGCGTGGGGGGGCGACGCTATGCCCGCGCCGTCGGCAACGCGGTCGGCGCGAATCCGCTGCCGATCGTGATTCCCTGTCACCGCATCGTGGCGCAAGACGCGTCACTTGGCGGCTTCTCCGGTGGTCTTCTCATGAAGCGCAAGTTGCTGACGCTTGAAGGCACGTTGGCGCAACTGCAACGAGGCCGGTCATAGGCGATGAGAGCCGTGATTCAACGTGTCACCAGCGCCGCGGTCGAGGTTGAGGGCAAGGTTGTTGGGCAGATCAAGTCCGGGTTGGTCGTCCTGCTGGGTGTGGCGAAGGGCGATGGCGAGTCGGACGGCCGTTATCTTGCGGAGAAGATCCGCACACTCCGGATCTTTTCCGACGACCGGGGAAAGATGAATCGGTCGCTCGCGGACACCGGCGGGGCCGTCCTGCTCGTGTCCCAGTTCACGCTGCTTGGCCGAACGACGAACGGCCGACGCCCCAGCTTTGACGAGGCCGCTTCCCCCGATGAAGCCCGGCGACTGTACGAACGGGTTGCCAGCGAGCTGCGAGCACAGGGAACGAGGGTTGAAACCGGAGTGTTTGGCGCGCGCATGAAGGTCGTCCTCCTGAACGACGGCCCCGTCACGTTCGTGTTGGACAGCCGGAATGACCGCAGCTGACCAGTCTCACTCAAGTCTATGGGAAGAGGGCCGATAGAGTGACGAGGTCGGCGAGAACCGGCGCTTCCGGAGGATTTGCTATACTGGAGGTAATCGGCTTCGGGCTTCGCGGGAGGTAGTGATGGGAGCTCAGGTCCCTCCACAACATCCGCTCCGTCAGCTGTTCGGCGCGTTAACCGAGAAGAGCTTCACCGAACACCTCGGCTGGCCCGATCCCAATGTGACCTCGTACGTATCCAACCTGCTGGTCGACTTTACCCGGACTGATCAACTCTATAAGATCAAGAATCGCCACGGTCAGCCGGTCGACGCCGTCGTCGATCTTCTCTTCGAGTCAGAGGTGATGCTCGAGGCGCAGTCGTTGGACCGCGAGCGGGACGTGCATCGCCATATCGGGGACTTCACCCTGTTCATGGCTGGGTTGTTTCCCGAATATCTCCGACGTCTGAAGTCGGCCGGGCTGATCTATCACAAGGACTTTCTCGTGGACTATATGAAGACGGGGAAACGATCCTACGGGATTGTGGCCCAGATCGGCCGCGACGATTCAGGAAACAATCCGCCCTTGTTTCAGAAACTATCCGAGAATTTCGAACTCTGTGTCACCGGCCTGGGTTTCGTACGATCCGATCTGGACCGCATGCAGAATCCTGCCTACCAACGAGCCCGGGATCTCCTGCTGAATTGAGACCGACACGACCGATCATCCTCGCGCACGGAGGCGCCGGTCTTGGTACCATGACCCCTTCCCAAGCGGCCGCGCTGTGCGCCGCCCTGCAAGTCGGCTATCATCTGCTCGATCGGGGAAGTCCGGCGCTGATTGCCGTGGAACAGACCGTTCGCCTCCTGGAACGCAGCGGACTCTTCAATGCGGGCAAGGGCTCGCATCTGCAGCTCGACGGCGTGAGACGGATGGATGCCTCGATCATGGAAGGCCATGAATTGCGCGCCGGGGCCGTAGCGTCGGTCGAGAGCATTGTGCATCCGATTACAGCGGCGCGATTGGTCATGGAGCATACGAACCATGTCCTCCTGGTCGGGGCGCCGGCCACGGCGTTTGCCCGGTATTTCAAGCTGGAGCGTCAACCGCGGCGACCTCGTCGCCGATTGGTCCGCAGGGCCGGCAATGCTCCCGCAATATCCGGCGAGACCCTCCGGCCCTATCACAACCTGTTCAAGGGCGGACCGTCCCAGCGCGAGCGCGTGGGAAAAGAGACGGTCGGCGCTGTGGCGCTGGACCGGTCCGGTACCGTCGCGGCCGGCGCATCGACCGGCGGGATCGATCGCATGCTACCCGGCCGCGTCGGGGACACGCCGATCATCGGATGCGGGGTGTATGCTGATAACCAGAGTGGGGCCGTGTCGATGACGGGGGTAGGAGAAGGCATCATGCGCCTGGCGGTGGCGAAAGAAATCTGCGATCGCTTAGCCCGTGGAACGACACCGGCAACTGCGGTACGACAGGTTCTGAGCAGGCTTGTCGCGCGGATCAAGGGGACCGCGGGGTGCCTGGTACTCACGCCCGACGGACGATTCACTATCGCGCATGTGACGTCCCACATGGCTGCAGGGTGGTGGGATGGAAGAGGTGAGCCCACGGTCGGAAACCGATTTCCATGAGCAGCTGTCTGTTTCATCTCGCCTTTCCGATTCACGACATGGAGGAGACCATCCGGTTCTATGTGGATGGCCTCGGATGTACGGTTGGGCGGAGGTCAACACAGGCGATCACGCTCGGTCTGGCGGGGCATCAACTTGTCGGCCATCTGGCGCCGGATCACCTCCCGAATCAGCAGGGCATCTATCCGCGCCATTTCGGTCTGATCTTTCTCTCGCACAGCGAATGGCAGGCGCTGGCTGATCAGGCGAAGGCCAAGGGCCTGCGGTTCTACCAGCAGCCGCGTGTACGATTCCCCGGCTCACGTATCGAACACCGCACCTTTTTCCTCGAAGACCCTTCCCACAATCTGCTCGAATTCAAGCACTACACCCACGAGTCGGCCATCTTCGGCGAGCACGAGCACGCACAAATTGGCGATGCCGGCGAGCTCTAGTCGAAGGCTCGACGGGGTAGGTGCCTACTGTGCGGATTCATGAGCGGAGGTCGACACCTTGTGCATCCATCGAAGAATGCGTTGGTGTCGACGCGTCAAGGCGGTGGTTTTGCGAAGGGGGTCGTACCGCTGGGGTGAAGGCAGAATGGCGGCTAGCCAGGCAGCTTCCTCCGCGGTGAGCGCGTCGGCGGATTTCCCAAAATGATGGTGAGCCGCAGCTTCCGCGCCGTAGACACCGCGGCCCCATTCTGCCACGTTCAAATACAGTTCAAGGATGCGCTCCTTGGTCAGGCGGTGCTCGATCGACCGCGTGATCAGGGCCTCACGCGCTTTACGGAACAGGGAGCGCTCGGAGGAGAGGTAGAGGTTCTTGGCCAGTTGTTGCGTGATGGTGCTTCCCCCCCGTTTCAGCTCTCCCGCCTCGAGATTCTCGATTGCGGCGTCCCGGATGCCCTCCCAATCGAATCCTTCGTGAATGAAGAACGAGGCGTCCTCGGCGGCGACGACGGCGCGCTGCAGATGGGGTGAGATCCGGGCCAGCGGCACCCATATCCATTGCCGTGAGGCAGTGCGTCCCTGCCCGGAGGCCCTGGCCAGCCGACTCTCCATGAGCGCCGTCGATACCGGATTGTGTCGCGCCAGCGTGCCGACATCCGGCAGGGTGATCAGCCACGTCAGCGCCAGCCCGCCGAGCGGAAGGCCCACGAGCAACGTGCTCCAGAGGAGGAGACGGGCGACTGTCCGGCGGGTTGACTTAGACATGCGGGGTACGTATGTGTAGCGGCTTGGGAAGCAGGGGAGGCGATCCGGCTTCCCGCCGTGAATCCTGTGCCTTCAGCCTTGGGCGACATGAAAATCTACGCGGCTGAGTTTATCAAAAGTTGTGTCGCTCCAGAACAGTTTCCTCCAGGCGATTATCCGGAGATTGCCTTCGTGGGTCGTTCCAATGTGGGCAAGTCTTCCTTGATCAATTCGCTCCTGTACCGCCGGGATCTCGCGAAAGTCAGCCGGACACCGGGGAAAACGCGCGCGGTGAATCTGTTCTTGATTGCGACCTCCGATCCCGACCTGTCGAAATTCTATCTGGTGGACCTGCCGGGTTACGGGTTTGCCAAAGTCTCCCAGTCGATCCGCGCGCGATGGGCGCCCTTGATCGAGGCCTATCTCAAGGATCGGACCTCCCTGCTCGGCGTCGTGCTTCTGGTGGAGAGTCGGGTCGTGACCGGCCAGGATCGCCAAACGGTCGCCTGGCTCCGTTCGATCGGCCGGAATCCCATCGTCGTTGCGACGAAAGCCGACAAGCTCAAGCCCAGCGAACGAGTGCGTATTCTCCGACAGACACATCTGGACCTAGGACTGGAAGAAGGGGAGGTGCTGGTTCCGTATTCGTCAGTGACCGGCGACGGTCGTGAGCGGGTCTGGGGGGCCCTGCGGGATCTGGCTAAAACTTGATCTCGATATGGGCCTTGTTTTTCAACTTGTCCAGCCAGGATTGAAAAACGTCTTCGCTCTTCTGCTGAAAGATCAGCTCCTGAATCTCAAACTTGACGTCCTCAAACTGACGAAACTGTTTTGGGCTCTTCTCCTCCACCCGGATGATATGAAATCCTTCTTGGCTTTCGATGATGTCCGAGATGCCGCCGGGCACGAGAGCAGCGATCGCCCGTTCGATGGGCGGCAGGAGCTCGCCCTGCCGCACCAACCCGAGTCGTTCCCCCTGTGAAGCGTTGGGTCCGTCCGAATAGCGTGCCGCGACATCCGCGAACTTCTCGCCGTGCTTCAACTCCTCCATGGCCTGTCTGGCCTTGGTCAGGGCCTCGGCGACTCCATCGCGAGCACGGGGCCGAACGAGGATCTGACTCAGCGTATATTCCTCCGGAAGGGCGAATCGGTCGCGATGGGCGTCATAGTAACGCTTCATCTCTGAGTCTCCGACCGTGATGGTGTGCCGGACCTCCAGATCCACCACTCTCGCGACCGTCAACTGATCCCGCACCTTTTTGACGTCGAGCGGGTTCGCGAGGTCGACGGCTTCCCCCTGACGTTTCATCCGCTCGGCGGCTTGCTTCACGTCCTGATCGGAGATCTCGATCTTTTTCGCCTTGGCCTCCTGCAGTTGCAATCTCCGCTCAATCAGCCTCGTGAGGGCCATCGATTCCGCCATTTTCAACCGCTGCGCGAGGTCGTCGCCTCGGTGGTGACGCGCCATGCGTATCCGCTCAGGCTCGATCTCGCGCCGCACCTCCGATAGCATGATCAGGTCGGAATTCACCACGGCGACGATTCGATCCTCCAGATGCGCGGCCGAAAAGGCCGGCGGCAGCGCGAGCATCGCGATCAAGGCCAGAGCAGTCTTGAAACGGCTGGGCCGGGCTTGACTGTGCGGCGGCGGCTTCATGGCTCCCTGCGTCCTTTCCTGATCGGCTGAGTACCGGAAACCGGGGGATTCTACACGAAACGAGTCTGACTTGGGGAGGGGTGGAGGGGCTAGGGTTTGCCCCTGTCCTCGATGATATAGCGGGATGCGTCGGCGAGGCGTACCGTGGCGTTGGCCCGAATGTCGGCGATGACTTCTTCGAAGCGTTTGCGGCGCTTGTCGGCCAACAGTTCCTGGCGGAGCCGTTCCTGAATCGCCAGATCGGCCTGGATGATTTCCCTGTCGAGCGGGGTGATCATGACCAGATAGTACCCGTCGGCCGTCTTGATCGGAGCACTCACCAGTCCTGGTTTCAGGGTATGAACGACGGCATCGACCTCGGGGACGACCAGGCCTCTTCGGTAGGGACCCAGGTCGCCTCCCTTCGCTCTCGTTTTCTCGTCGATCGAATAGCGCTGGGCGAACTTGGCGAAGTCGCCTCCCCGGTTGACTTGCGTTTCGAGATCTCTCGCGGCCGGAAAGTTCGGGAGCAGCATCTGGGACACCTGGACCTTCAGCGGGTCCAGGAGTTCTTGTGCATGGCTCTCATAGTAGGCGTCGAGCTCGGCTTTCGTGAGTTCCACCTTGGACTGGAGCTTGTCCTTCAACAGCTCGTCGAGAATCAATTGCTCCTTGTATCGTTGGGCCTTGTCGCGGATGCCCTCGTTCTGGTCGAGACCCCGACGACGGGCTTCCTGCATCAGCAGTTCCCGTGTAATGAGTTCGTCCAGGAACCGCCGCTTGCCGCCCTCCTTCTCGTAACGGGAACGGGTCGCCTCCGACAATTCGCCCCATCGCGCGTCGAACTCCACCTGCGTGATGGCTCGTCCGTTCACCAGGGCGACAACCGGCTCCTCCTGCTGCGTCGTGCAGCTTGCAAGCGCCAGCCCAAGACCGGCCAGGAGGCCGACGACGAACAACGGAGTGCGGAAGGTGCCACGATCGGCAATGAGGGAGCGGGGCGATGTCATGAGCCGCGGAAGACGAGGATCGTGATCACGATGGGGTCGCATCCTTCTCTCTTGAGTTGGTATCACAGCGGGTGAGGCTTTGCAAGGTTGTGTTGAGTTCGGAGAAGATCGATGGCCAGTCCTCCTGCGGCATCTGGATCTCGAACGAAAGGGGGCTCAGGAACCGCAGGCGCTTCCTGAGCCGGTCCATCAGGCGGCGGATGGCCTCGTCGGGAATCGTCGCCTTCGCACTCAGCGCGACCCTGACCGACTGGTGATGCACCTCGATGGAGGCCAGGCGCAGCTGTTTGGCCTGGATTCTGAGGTGCATCACTTCGAGCAGCCGTTCGACCGGCGCCGGTGGAACCCCATACCGATCCTGGATCTCCCCGTGCAACAACGCCAGCTCGCCGACCTGGCTGCAGGTGGTGAGCCGTTTGTAGAGGGAGAGGCGTTGATGCGGATCGGCCACAAAGTGTTCGGGGATGAACGCTGACACCGGGAGCTGCAGGGTCGGGTCCGGCTCGTCTTCCACGAGGTGGCCCTTGAGCCGCTGGACGGCGTGCTCCACCATTTGCATGTAGAGATCCAGGCCGACGGCAGCAATGTGGCCGGATTGCTGTTTGCCCAGCAGATTGCCTGCGCCGCGGATCTCGAGGTCGGCCGCGGCGATACGGAATCCCGATCCGAGCTCGGTGAACTGGAGAATCGCAATCAGCCGTTTCTGGGCGTCGCCCGCCAGTGTCCCCTCATCGGGTATCAGGAAGTAGGCGTAGGCCTGCTCGCCGCCGCGCCCGACGCGCCCGCGTAACTGGTAGAGCTGCGCGAGGCCGAACATGTCGGCCCGATTCACGATGATCGTGTTCGCGTTCGGGACATCGAGCCCCGAC
This sequence comes from Nitrospiraceae bacterium, assembly GCA_052388075.1. Classification (GTDB taxonomy): domain Bacteria; phylum Nitrospirota; class Nitrospiria; order Nitrospirales; family Nitrospiraceae; genus Nitrospira_D. The sequence continues at coordinate 7,285 of JBQTIO010000230.1, read as the reverse complement.
TGGATGATGGCCGACGCGATCAGGACGTCCGCTTCCCGCTTCAGAAACTTCAACATCACCGCTTCCAGCGGCTTGGCGTCCATCCGGCCGTGAGCCATCACGATGCGGGCCTCCGGAACCAGTTGCCGCAGCCACGCCCCGATCCGCTCCATCGTCTCGATCCGGTTGTGCACGAAATAGACCTGGCCCCCCCGGCCCAGCTCGCGCATGATCGCATCCCGCACAACCTTGTCGCTCGCGCGCAGCACCTCCGTCTTGATCGCCAGGCGGCCGGCAGGGGGCGTATCGATGATCGACAGGTCGCGGACGGTCGACATGGCCATCTGCAGGGTACGCGGGATGGGCGTGGCGGTCAGCGTCAGGACGTCCACCTGTGTGCGGAGTTGCTTCAGGCGTTCCTTATGCTTGACGCCGAACCACTGTTCCTCGTCGACGATGACGAGCCCGATATTCCGGAACGCCACATCTTTCTGGAGGAGCCGGTGAGTGCCGATCACCACGTCGATCGATCCGGTGGCGACCTCGTTGACAATCGCCTTCGACTCCTTGGACGATTGGAATCGTGACAGCAACGCCACGCGGATGGGAAAAGGAGCGAACCGTTCGGCGAAATTGTCGTAGTGCTGGTGGGCCAGTAGCGTCGTCGGCACCAGCACCGCCACCTGGCGACCGTGTTCCACGGCCTTGAAGGCGGCCCGCATCGCCACCTCCGTTTTGCCGTACCCGACATCCCCGCAGACGAGCCGGTCCATCGGCCTTGTCGATTCCATATCACGGACGATGTCATCGACGGCTTTCAGCTGATCCGGCGTCTCCTCATACTCAAAGGCCGCCTCGAATTCGTGATAGAGCGTGCCCGAGGATCCGTAAGCGCTTCGCTTCACCAGCTCGCGGCTCGCGTAGAGTTCGATCAAGTCCTGGGCCATCCCTTCGATGTCCTTCTTGACCCGTGCCGTGGTCTTAGCCCAGCTGGCCCCGCCGAGGCGATCGAGGCGCGGGACGTGGTTCTCGGCTCCGCTGTACCGTTGTACCTGATTCAGGCGATCGAGCGGGACATAGAGGGTGTCTCCGCCGGCGAATTCCAGGATCAAATAATCGCTTTCGAAATCTTGAACGGCGAGTCGCTTCAGCCCGCGGTACCTGGCGATTCCGTGCTGGATGTGGACCACATAGTCTTCTACGTTGAGGTCCTCCAACGAGGAGAGAAAGGTGGCAGTTCTGCTCTTCGGCTGCGGCTTGTGGCGTATCCCCTTCGCGAACAGTTCCTCTTCTGTCAGCAACGCGAGGCGCAGCTCGTCGGAGAGAAAGCCCGACGAGAGCTCACCCTGCAACACAAAGAAGGGCAGTCTCTCCGCGCTCCGGCGCACCCAAATTGAGGGCTTCCATTCTTCAGCCGGCAGGTCATGCTCCCGCAGAAGTGCCAGCAAACGATCGACCTGCCCATGGCTTCGCGCGACCAGCACCACACGATGGTCGGCGCGGAGGCCCTCCATCAGTGCCAGCGTCTGGCTGAACGGCGTGCCCCTGATGCCCAAACCGATGCTGGCCGGCGTCTGGCCGGCAAACGACCAAGTCGGCGTCCATGACTCGTCCGGCGCGGTCAATGGCTCCAGGGCCAACATCGGCCAGGGCTCCGCTTCTCGTTGAATCTCGTCCCAGGCCAGAAAGAGTCGTTCCGAAGAAGGGTAGGGTTGTGCGGTGTCGCGGTCAGCGTGCCGGAGATAGCCGTCGTCGATTCGCTCCCAGGCTGCTTCACAGGCTGCTCTCAAGGCGCCGGGCTGATCCAGAATCAGGCAGGGGGGAGCGACGAGGTAATCAAACAGGGTGTCCATCCGGGAATAGAGGTCGGGACTATGCCACTCGGCGTCCGGAGGGATCGGAGTGAGAACCTGCGCGTCGTCGGCGGGTCGGAGGAATTCCCGTGCGGGCAGGACCCAGCTTTCGTTCAGTTTCTCGATCGACGTCTGGGTGGAGGGATCGAACAGGCGAATCGATTCGACCGTGTCGCCGAGCAGTTCGAGACGGAGCGGGTTGGCGTAGGCGGTCGAGAAAATATCGACGATGCCGCCGCGGATACTGAACTCTCCGGGAATTTCCACGACCGAAACGCGCCGGTAACCCAGACGAAGCAGGCCGGTCGTCAGCGGTTCCCGCTCGAAAGTCCCGCCTATCGCGAATCGTAGGACGGCCTCTTCGAAGGTCCTGTGCGGAATCAGCCGATGCATGGCGGCGGCAACGGACGTGACGAGCATCGCAGGCGGATCGGTGCGCAGCTGGTGGAGCGTCGTCATACGGCGCGCGACCAAGCTCACGTGCGGCGCCGTTCCTTGGTAGGGCAGCGTCTCCCATTCCGGGAACCAGGCCAGCCCGTCGGCCGGCAGGCCCATGAACGCGCGGAAGAAACGAAGATCGTTGAAGATCCGCTCGGCCGATTCGTCGCTGGAGGTCATGATGACCCACGGGCGAGACCGATCCGGTGCATTTCCCCAGGCCTGGGCCAGCAGGGTGAGCGCACAGGAGAGCGTCGATCCGTGCACCCCCGCCAGGCAGACACGGGCCCGGGTTTGCCCGAGTGCCGAACCGAGGGGAGCGAGCCAGGAGATGGATTGAGTATTGGTCTCAGGCACGAATCACGGGGTGGTTGATCGAATGCGCTGGAGGAGCGCGGTGGTGGACATGCCGGGCACCAGCGGAATCGTCCGGACTACGCCGCCTCGGTTCTCGACGACCTCGCGACCGACGATGGTGTCCAGGGCCCAATCGCCTCCCTTCACCAACACATCCGGCTGAATGGCGGCGATGAGTCGTCCGGGATCGGGCTCCGCGAACAACACCACAAAATCCACACAGCCCAGGGCGGCCAGCACCTCTGCCCGCTGCGCCTCCGGCACGATCGGCCGGTCCGGCGATTTTTCCAGGCTGCGGACGGAGGCATCCGTGTTGACGCCGACCACGAGCAGATCTCCGAGCGACCGTGCCGTCTGGAGATACCGCGTATGGCCGATGTGCAGGAGGTCGAAACAGCCGTTGGTGAACACGACGCGCTTGCCCTTGGCACGCTCCCTGGCGATTACAGATATGAGCTGGTCTTGCGGCAGAACTTTTCTCGACATGCCCCCATCATACCTGCCTCCTCTCTCCAGGGAAAGAGCAGGAACAGTCGATAGGGCACTGTCACAGACCGGTCCGACCATGCAGGTCGACACACGACTTCAGATGCTGCCCAGCAGGGCGCCGTTTCGGTTTCAGCTCGTTGAATCAAGCCAACGCGAGGGTCAACTGTTCGGGAACCCTGTCGCATCGTTCTGGTCGAGGGGAGGGGATCCGCTTCCTTGCCTGATGAGCTGCCCGACAGACGGGCTGATTTGGCGAGGGTTGTGTCACGGGAATGAGCTCCTGCAATGGACCGCGGCAGGCGCCGCAGTGATGCTGCGATGGCTCGATCGTCCTCCGTTGTCGCCGGTAGACGCGCCCGCATCCGATGCAGCGCCAGGCAAAGCGCGACAAGGCGAGCACTTCTTTCTGCAGGGAGTGGTACGTGGTGATGGCCACCTCGCCTGAACGATTCATCTGCGTCATCTTTCGCAAAAAATCCAGGCCGTGATTCGGCCGCCGCTTCAGTACATCGAACTGCCACTGGTGGATCATCTCATGGGCGAGGGTATTGAGGAGTTCCTGGTCCGCGTAGGGTGTCCGTTCGGCGAGCCGTTCCAACAGCGGAAGGGAGAGGCAAATCTCTCGGCGGCTGCGGCCTGTGGTGGCGAGCTGTGCTGCTCGCGGCCCGCCGCGACTGGCGAACATCCCGATCGAGGAGGTCAGACGCCGGCTCCAAACGACGGAAATCGGCGGCAACAGGCCGGCAAAGTACCGCGTATTCAAGTCACGCCACCGGGTCTGTAACTCTTCTGGAGACAGCGCGACCTCGGCAGCTGATGTGGCGAGGTTCCGTTTCAACCCAGCTCTTCCACCACCGCTGCGGCAAGCAGCGGCAGCATGATTTCGTGGTGGCCGGTTAAGGAATACCCCTTGCCGCCCTTCTGTGTGGGACGCCGGACCACGTTGGTCTGCGGGCGATAGTGGGAGAGAAAATCCATATCCACAGTGGTGATGTTCGCAAGCGAGTGGCCGAGGTTCCGTCCCAACGACACCGTTTTCAAAAACACTTCGGGCAGAATCACGGCCGATCCGAGGTTCAAATACACGCCCCCTTCCATGCCGGCGACGACGGCCGCGAGTCGCCTGAAGTCGAGAAGCGAGGTGGCTCCGATGGCTGCCCCATCGGCTGAGGGGTGCATGTGGATGATATCCGTCCCCACTGCGACGTGAACGGTCACAGGTACGCCGAGCCGCGCGCCGGTCGCCAGAATGCTCGTGTCCCGGTGCGGAAACTGACCGCCCTGTCGGTTGATGTAGTTCCCGATCGCTTCGCCGAGCCCCTCCCCGGCTGCGGCGCCATGGCTGATGGCCTCATTGAGGATCCGTCCCGTTTCTTCCGCCATGCCAAATCGGCCGCCGTCGATTTCGGCATCGACTTCTTCGGAGGTGCGGCCCATCAAGGCTAATTCAAAATCGTGGATGATCCCGGCCCCGTTCATGGCCACCGCGGTGACGATGCCTCCTTCCATGAAGTCCGTCACAATCGGGGCTAGACCCACCTTGATAACGTGGGTGCCGACGCCGACGATCACGGGTCGTCCTTTTCGATGGGCGGTCGCGATGGCCTGGGTCACGGCCCGAAGCGTTTTGACCGCCAGGATGTCAGGCAGTGTGGAGTAGAACTTGGTGAAGGACCCGCCGCGTTGCCAGGGCGTGGCGAAGTCGGATACCCGCACCTTGCTGTGGCGTTTCCTCAGCGGATAGGTCTTGAGGTCCGATACGTTGATCGGCGGAATCAAGGGAGATGCGGCACGCTTCGGGGGAGTCCGGTCAGGACGTTTTGCCAAGGAGCTGTTCCTCTGAGAGCTCGCACAACACATGGCCGAGTGTAATGTGGCTTTCTTGAATCCGAGCCGTGACGGTGGAGGGAACGACGAACGGATAGTCCACCAGCGCGGCGAGTTTGCCGCCGGTCGCGCCCGTCCAGCCGATCGTCGTCAATCCACATTCACGAGCCGCCGCGACGCCTTTCAGTACATTGGGAGAATTCCCGCTGGTGCTGATGGCGATGGCGATGTCCCCTTTCTGGCCGTGCGCGCGCACCTGGCGGGCGAAAAGTTCATCGTAGCCGTAGTCGTTGGCGATGCTGGTGATGGCGGCAATGTCCGTCGCCAGGGCGATGGCGGGTAAAGGCACGCGTTCGCGCTTGTATCGTCCGACAAATTCCGCCGCGATGTGCGCCGCGTCCGTGGCGCTGCCGCCGTTGCCGAAGAGCAGGAGTTTGTGGCCGTCGCGAAAGGCCTTCGCGATAAGAATGGCGACCTGCACGATGCGATCGGCATGCTCGCGGGCGAATTGCTGTTTGACGCTCACGCTTTCTGAAAAGGCGTTGAGGACAAAATCTTTCATTGCGCGCGATTGTAGGCGAGGTGGTCCATCCTGTCAAACCAAAGGCACGACTTGCTGTGTCGTCGTTCATCGAATTGAACAGGTCTAGGGGCAATGGTATAGTCCGCGCGCAATGGCACAAGCTCAATCTGTGACAGCACTCGTGATCGCGCTGACGGATGATGCCGCAGCGGCGGTGTATTTGATCAACCGGCTGCGACCCGACGCGCTCTGCTTCGTGTTGCCGGAGGCGGGCAAGGCGCTGGTGGAGTCGTCGGTGCAGCCAAAGATCGACCAGATGCCGCGGCGTTGGGACTGGATCGTCATGGCAGACGCCGGCGAGTTCACCGGCTGCTATCAGACGCTCGCCCGGTCGCTTCCCGATCTCCTACGGACGTGGGAGGTGCAGCCTGGTGAATTGGTCGTGGACATGACCGGGGCGACGCCGGCGATGGCGGGCGCGCTCACGGTGGTGACGCTCCCGTGGAGTTCAAGGTTCGTCTCGCTCATTCCGGCTCGCCAGGGGCAGGAGGATGAGTCGATTGATCTTGATGGAAAGGCCGTGGTGTGGATCCAGGGCAATCCCTGGGACGAGGCGGCGGCGGCGTCTCGCCGTGAGGGATGCGAGTTGTTTAATCGAGGTCTGTTCGCCGCCGCCGCCAAACTGTTCCGCGATATGGAAGTGCGGGTCAGTGGCGGACAGAAGCCCCTCTATCGGGCCCTGACCGACCTGGCTGAAGGGTACGACCTGTGGGAACGGTTTCACCATCGTCAGGCTTGGGACAAACTGAAAACGGCAACCAAGGCCCTGGAGATGGCCTCGCTCTGGGGCGGGCCGCCGGGATTGAAAGCTATACTGCTGCCCATCAAAGCCAACGCGGGTTTCCTTGAGAAGCTCGTGCTCGACCCAGCCGAGGTCAGGGAATCTGTGGCACTGGATCTGTTGGCGCATGCGAGCCGGCGGCTCCATGTGACGCACGATCCCGAAGCGTCGATGATCGCGCTGGTTCGCGCGCTCGAAGCCTTTGCACAGCGCCAGCTGTTCAAGTCGCACAAGATCAAGAGCTGGGACGTGCAGCCGGAGCAACTGCCGCAGGCCCTTCAGGAAACCTGTCGAACCTGCAATCTGGAAGACATCGACGGCAAGTACAAGCTTCCCTTACAGACCCAGTTTCGCGTGCTGGCGGGGTTGGGCGATCAATTGGGCCAATCCTTCCTGCGTGAGTGGCCGACGATGAAACCGCTGCTCGATGCCGCGAACCATGCGGTGCTGGGGCATGGCTTCGATCCCATCAAGTCGGAGCGCGTACAGCAACTCTATGATGTGGTCATCAAGCTGACCGGCGTGGCCGACTCGTCGCTGCCGAAGTTTCCAGTGTTGAGCCTCTAGTGCGACGTGCGAGACCGGCACGAAAAGCGAGACATGCAAGCTTCTGGCGAGTCACGCCCGTCCCGCTTCTCTCGCGGGTAACGAACATGGAAGTTCGAATTTATTACGAAGACACCGACTGCGGCGGAGTGGTGTATTACGCGAATTACCTGAAATACTTCGAGCGCGCCCGCACCAGCTATCTGGAAGAGCGGGGGCTCTCCGTGGCCGGACTCATGAACGACGGGACGGTGTTCGTCGTCGTGCATGCCGAGGTCGATTACCGCTCGCCCGCCCGGTACGGCGACACGTTGGTGATCGACACGGTCGTCGCCGAGATGAGCGCCGCTTCATTGACGTTCGAGCATGTCGTGAAGGACAAACACAGCGGTCGCGTGATCGTGGAAGGCGCGGCGCGGCTGGCGGCGACGG
>JBQTIO010000229.1:0-2915 GCA_052388075.1 Nitrospiraceae bacterium | reverse complement strand
TCGTCCTTCAACGCTCCAAACAGAGTCTCATATTCCGCGATCACACGATTCAGCACGTCCGCCAACCGCTTCGCCGCATAGGGGTTCAGGACGATGCGATCGGTCATCTGAATCTGCACGTTGGCCTGGCCCCGCTCCCAGGCATTATTAATGCCGAAGGCAAGCACCACTTCCTCGCGGGTCGAAGACACATTGCAGACATTGGCGTAGGACCCGTGGACGTTAGAACGATCCAACTGTACCGTCGGAGCGGCAGTGGCGGGCTGGCTGAGTTGTGCCGGTTTCGTCGCTGACCTGTCCGTCGCCTTCACCCCTGAGTCTGAGTCCTTCATACAAATCTCCTTTGCTAGGATAACGAGTGAGACCGGACGGATCGAACTGGTCCGGCTGGTTGCACAGGCAAATTACCAAGGAATCAGCAACACAAGAAGGGAAATCAGGTTTTCTGCAGCGGCTGCTCTCCCGCAGAAAAGTCGAGCACCACGATCCGGTCGTGATCGAACCGATGGATGGGGCGCAAAAACACAAAAATGGTGACAATCCAAAATACTTGGGTACCCTGAAGACCAGCGACAGTCAGTTGTTCAGAGTCGAGGGCGTGGAACCGATCTAGGAACCTTACGGTAGGTCCGCATGGGTCGGCCTGGCGCGAGCGATCGTTAGGCCTCAATGGATATGCTTGTGCGGCAAGTCACATGGTGAACAGACCGAATTCTCCAATAGAAGCAACGCGCAGCATGGCCGGCCATTTGTCGGCGGCGCTGCTATTGATTGCCGCCATCGGTGTGAACGGCTGCGCAATCGAGCCGAGACCGTTGACGACGGACGAGGTGCGATCACGGGTCAAAGAAGACCGCGCCGATCTGGCCAAGGATCAGGAGCCCCTCTCCGGCCCGATCGATCTCTACGAAGCGATGGCGCGGGCGCTGAAGTATAACCTCGACGCGCGCGTCGAATTGATGCACAAGATGCTGGCGCAGACCCAACTCGACCTGTCTCACTATGCCATGTTACCGCGTCTCGCGGCGAACGCAGGATTCGACGGTCGCAGTAATTTCTCGGGAGGAGAAGCGCGCTCCTTGATTACGGGGAGACAGCAAATCGAGCCCTTTACCTCGGCCGAGAAGAATATTTTCTCGGCCGATCTGTCGCTCAGCTGGAACGTGTTGGACTTCGGAATGTCATACATTCGGGCGAAGCAGGCGGCCGACGACGTGTTGATCGCTGAGGAGGAACGGCGGCGTGTGGCTAATCGCGTCATGCAGGATGTGCGGGCCGCCTATTGGAAGGCCGTCAGCGCGGAACGGATTATGCCCTCCCTGAAGCTGCTGGATGAGTGGGTCAAGAGCGCTATCGAAAAGGCGCAAGCCGTCCAGGACGAAAAGCTGAGCTCGCCCCTGGTTCCTTTGCAATACAAGCTCGATCTCCTGAACACGCAACGATACATTCAACAGCTCTTCAGAGAGCTCAACACGGCGAAGATTCAATTGGCCGCCCTGATTAATCTTCCACCAGGACAAGAGCAACAGATGGTCCTCATGGTTCCAGAGAGAGAGGCCAAGACGGTCAACCTCCCGCCCGATATGACGAGGTTGGAGGATCGGGCGCTGGAGGCACGGCCGGAGCTGCGGCAGATCGATTACCGTCGCCGGATCAACGCGCAGGAGACGAGAGCGGCGATTCTAGAAATGTTGCCGAGCCTGAATCTTGTTGTCGGCGGGAACTACAACAACAACAGCTTTCTGTTCAACAATCACTGGGCCGCCTATGCCGCACGGGCCAGCTGGAATTTGTTGAACCTGTTCCGGTATCCGGCCCGGGCGAAAACGATCGAAGCGCAGGACAAGGTTCTACGTACCCAGGACCTTGCGCTCAGCATGGCCATCATGTCGCAAGTGCATGTCAGCGTGGCGCAGGTGGCCCTCGCAAAGAAGGAAGTCTCGACCGCGGTGCTCTATTACGACACGCAGTCTCAAATCACGGAGCACACGCGCCTGGCATGGAGGACGGCCCGCTTGAGTGAACAGGCTATGCTGCGCGAGCGAGTCGCGCAGGTGGCGGCGCAGCTCCGATACGATGCCATGGAGGCGGAATTCCAAACCGCCTGGGCGTCGCTCCTGGCCGCCGTAGGAGAAGATGTGCTGCCCAATGATCTGACGCAGGAACAGAGCGTGTCCGATCTCGCCCTCCAACTGCGCACCCGATGGACAAAGAGCAAGGAGTGGTTCAAATGACCCGGACCGGCTGGCTCTTGATCGGCGGCGCCATCGTAGTCGTCTGGCTTCAGGCATCGATGTTGCCCGCAGTGGCTGGAACCAAGCCTGACTCCAAACCCGCAAGCAGCGCAGCTCAACTCAGCACGATCCGAGGCGTCGTCAAGGCGACCGCCCAGGCGACCTTGGCCAGCCAAGTGCAAGGCCGGATCAGCCAGCTGCCGTTTAGGGAGGGACAGCGGTTCAAGAAGGGAGCCCTGCTGGTCGCCCTCGACTGTTCAAGGTACGAAGCCGAATTAGCAAGCGCCCAGGCAGAGTATCGGGGCAAGAAAAAGACCTATGAGAACAACCTCCGGCTGGCGGAGCATCGCGCCGTCGGTAAGCTTGAACTGGAAGTCTCTCAAGCCGAAGCCGAAAAAGCCGCCGCCGCGGTGAAGGCCGCGCAAATCAATGTGAACGGGTGCACGGTGCGCGCTCCGTTTCCCGGACGTGTCGTCAAGATGATCGTGAACGAGCACGAAAACGTGTTTCCGAACGATCAGCTGATCAGCCTGTTGGATGATAGCCTGCTCGAGATCGAGCTGATTCTGCCCTCAAAATCCCTGGCCTGGCTGAAGGTCGGCACGGAATTCGAGTATGCCATCGATGAGACGGGGGACCGGTATCCTGCCATGGTCCAGGACATCGGCGCGAATGTCGATC
>JBQTIO010000228.1:0-14757 GCA_052388075.1 Nitrospiraceae bacterium | reverse complement strand
GCGAAACGGCGCTCGTACTGAATGAGGGCCCAGATCTCTTCGTCGGACAACACCTGGCCGAAGCCGATCATCGCCGTGCCGGGCGAGCCATGCTTGATGACCCAGAAGAGTTCGCCTTCGGTTCGATGCCGCCAGAACCCATGGTGCCGGAAATTGCGCGGCGCCGGATTCAGCTTCGCCGCCGCCGGTCCGTTCCCGCCTCCGTCCATCCCGTGACAATTGGAGCAGGTGCCCTTGCCGTCATACAGCGCCTTCCCTTTTTCGACGACCTCCCGGGAATCACCCAAGGGGCTCTTGAGTGCGCGCGCTTCAGCTAACTTGTCGGCTGGGACCCGCGGCTGCATCATGTGCTGCTCTGCTGCCTCAGACGACGCTCCTCCTACAGCCACGAGGCAACACAGCAGGAACACAATTCGGTCAAACATGAAGCTGTTTCTCCTCACCTAAAACGCAATACTCTTCTCGCGCTCGGCCACGGCTTTGATGTAATCCGGCATGCCCTTGATGGATGCGCCGGCTACCAGATCCGCTCCGCCGATCTGCCTGGCGACGGCACAGGCGCCGCAGACCCAAATCGGTACGCCTGCGGCCTGCACCCCTGCAAGCAGGTCTTTCAACGGTGTCAGATTCACGCCCGTGACATGATCGGCTACGCCTTTTCGCCCCAAGGTGACGGCTTCGTTCCACAACCAGAGCACCACATCATGTCCCTGCTCTTTCGCGGCCTTGGCCGCCATGAAGGGTAAGGTTGCCATCGTAGGGTCGTCTGTCCCTCGACTGCCGGAAATGATGAATGTCGCCATCGTGTCCTGCTCCTCCTCGCTAAGGTGGTCATGGTTTGAGAGACGCTAACGTTTCCATGGACGGCGCGAAGAATGTTGCGCCGGTGACGGCCCGACTGAACTCCATGAGACGATCGTGCCGCCCGTCTGACGTCGCCCCCATCATCCGGGCCAACATGAGGTCGAAGATGTCGAGGGACTTCATGTAGGCGATGAAATAGAGCCCCGCCTCGCGGACCGTCCCCCAGGGGTAGCTCTGGCGAAAAATCTGCAGTTCCTTGCCGTCTTGCTCGATCACGACGCGGCTGATGTGGGCTGTCTCCGGTTTCTTGGATTTGGACAGTTCGACGCTGCTCCGTTTTGTCCTCCCGATAATCCGTTCCTGTTCTCGGTCGTCCAACTGGCGCCATCGTTCCAGATCGTGAACATAGCGCTGGACCGCCACGTAACTACCGCCCGCGAAGCGCCGGTCCTCTGCTCCGATCAGGGCGGCGACCGCTCTGGCCTTTCCCTTGGGGTTCTCGGTGCCGTCGATGAAGCCGGTCAAGTCCCGCGAATCCCGATAGTGGAATCCGTGGATCTCCTCGGTCACAGTCGCGACCGGCTGCAGACGTCGCACCAGCCCCATCGCGAGATCGAGGTTCAAGTCATGACGCCCAGAAGAAATCTGCACCAGCAGGTCTCCCCCCGTCGCAGGCGCAACCCGTCCGTTCGCTTCGACTGCGCGGAATGGTCGAAGGCCGGCAGGGCGGCTGGCCGGTGAGAGTCGGTCCCAGAGGCCGGAGCCGATACCAAGCACGCAGAGAAGCCTGGCCCGCTTCTCTCGCGTAACGAGCGCCCTCGCGGCCGGCAGAATCTCCCGTACCGCCCTGATCAAGGCCGTGCGTTCGACACCATCGGAGGTCGTCAACGTCAGAAAATAGGCGTGGGCGCTTCCTGCGGCGAGCACGCCCGGCTGCGGTGTCGGCATGATGCACTCCTCTCCAATCCGTCGTTCGGGGAGCGTATCCCGCGAGCTGCGGAATGTTGAGCTTTGAGTGTTTAGTGTTGAGTTAGACGCGAACTCCCAATTCAACACTCAAAACAAAAAACTTACCGGAAAGACGCTCTCTCCTCAGACATTATCCATTCGCCCCGTGATGAACCTGTGGGTTCAACTTGATGGAGATGTCCGGTGCAACAGCGATCGACTGATGGACTGTGCAGCCGTGCGCCACCATCATTAACCGCTCTTTCTGTTCCGGGGTGATTCGATGGGGAAGATGGATCGCAAGGTCGATTCGGCCGACGCGGTGAGGGGTCTCGGCGATGGTCCATTCCGCGTCAACGCTCAGGCCGTCGCGGGGAATGTCGTGGCGCGCGCAGAATTGCCCCACAAAGTACCCAACACAGCCGGCCACCGATCCGACGAACAGTTCGACCGGACTCATGCCCGCATCCTGCCCGTTGTCCGTAATAGGCTGATCGGTGACGACCCGATGCTTGCCGCTCCTGATGTCGTAGCGTGTCCCGCTGTGATAGACAGCCGTAAGTTTCATCCCGCACCTCCCCCCGCTCTTACCTTGTGGCCCGTCACTGGCGGGAATTCAGGAATCTGCCGATCCGATGAATGCCGAATATGTATCAGGTCAACGGAGGCATCACGATTTCAGTATGGGACATCTGCTGGTTTCCCCCCGTTCGGCCAATCATGGACTTTGCCAGGAAAGTCCGGGCGAGGCTGGCTGTTGACGTACGCAGCCACGTCGAATGCCTCATCGTCCGTCACCGACCATCCCCACCCGCGCGGCATATTCGCTTTGATAAACGAGGCCGCGACACCGACCCTCGCCATACCCGCGCCGATATTGTACGAGCGCGGCCCCCACAGAGGAGGCGCGGCCATAGTCCCTTGTCCGTCAGACCCATGGCAGAAGGCGCATTTCTTGGTGAATACATCCTTCCCGTTGACGGGATCCGGCGCGCGAGTCGAAGTGATGCGGGGAATTCCGCGCCACGGCACGGTACTTCCGCGCGGCACATTCTGCGATAGCCAGTCGATGTACGCGACCAGGGCCGCCAATTTTGAGCTGTCCGGCGGAAGCGCCTTCCCGTTCATGCTCCGCTCGAAACATTCGTTGATCCGATCGGCCAGGCTCATTGGCCGTCCGGCACGAGCGCGATATTCCGGATAGAGGACGCTGATCCCGACGTAGGACGCGGCGTTCGGATTCAGCCCCGCATCCAGGTGACAGTTCGTGCAGTTGAGCGCGTTCCCGACATACCGTTTCCCGTACTCTTGTGTATCAACCACCATTTTGTAGCCCAACCGGATCTGCTCGCCTCGCAGGTCGCCCGGAATGGTCTCCGGCGAAGGCGGGGCAAACAGCGCGTCGATCACCCTGTCCTGCTCGAGTCCGCCGGCCGTCTCATGACTACCCGCAATCGGCCTCGGCGGCGCACAATTGGTCGCGACCGAGAGCACCGCAATTACTGCGATGGCTGCAATCCTATGTCGGTGCATCATCCGGATCTCCCTTGTCATCCAATCACCTTGTCCCTCCGTAGGAGACTGCGCCCATCAATTGGATTCATTCTTATGGCTGCACGTTGCTTTCAGCCTTCAGTGTCCGCGCATAGGCGAGAACGTCCCAGATCTCTTCGTCGGAGAGCGTGTGTTTCCAGGCCCCCATCGCGGTGTTGGGTTTGCCCTCATGAATGCGCCGGAACAACGTGCCGTCCAGTCGATTCTGGACGGCAGGTGAGCTCAGGTCGGCCGGCGGCGGAACGAGTTTGATCCCCAGCGCCCCTTTACCATCGATTCCATGGCAGCGGATGCAGGTGTTGACATAGATTTCCCGCCCATTGACCTGATCACGCTCTTTGCTCACTGCAGGGAGATCCTTCAGCCCCACAGCCCCGAAGCCGAGTCCTGTCACAGCAACCACCACAGCACAGAGAACTGCCGAACGGCGCATCATAGGTCTTCCGCCTTCCTTAGGCGTGGACTTGCGAGCGGCGTGCCACCGGGCCAGGCAACTGGAGAGGTGAAAACCTTTAGTTCGCCGCTGGCTTAGCTGGTGGTTTCGGATGGTCAGAACAGCAGAGGAGAGGACTGGCGACAAACACCCCAAGGGTCATAGAGCCGCTGGCGCAGGATGCCACAGCCATCGGTCCTAACGGATGACCGGCTCCAGGGTAACTCTCGCTTTCATGGAATTGGAGATCAGGCAGTTGGCCTCGGCCTTTTCGATCAGTTCCCTCGCTTTGGCGGCATCACCGACTGCCTTCAACACAATAGTTGGTTTGATACTGATCGCGGTGAACTGAAACTTTCCCTCCACGATCTCCAGCCGGCCTTCAGCCGCACTTTCATAGGAGGAGAAGACGAGGCCGGCTCGCTCCGCTACCGCCAGAAAGGTCGTCATCAAGCAAACATTGGCCGAGGCCACAAACAAATCCTCGGGGGACCAGATCCCTTCGTGGCCCTTGAACTCCGGGGGCGTCGCCACCTCCACATCGGCCTTCCCTGCACATGAGATTATTCCCTTTCGCTGCTCCGTCCATTTCACCGCCGTCTGATACCTGTACACCTTGCTGCGAATGTCCATGGTTCTTCTCCTTGAATTGCCCCATGGACTCATTGGCTGCGTTTCAACTCCGGCCATGAACCGATGATCAAATGGGACAATGATTCAATTCACGATCGCCTCTTACTTCCTACCACCCCACTTCCAGTTGCGAATCTCCGGCATGTCTTCGCCATGTTTAGCGATGTATTGTTTATGCTCGATGCGTTTGTCGCGGATCGCCTGCTTGGCATAGTCCGCACGGGAGCCCTGCAGGGGGATGCGATCGATGACATCCACGACCAGATGAAACCGATCCAGGTCATTCATCACCACCATATCGAACGGCGTACTCGTGGTGCCTTCTTCCTTGTACCCACGCACGTGTAAATTCTTGTGATTCGTCCTTCGATATGTTAGCCGGTGGATCAGCCAGGGATAGCCATGAAAAGCGAAGATGATGGGCTTATCCACCGTGAACAGGGCATCGAAGTCCCTGTCGCTCAATCCGTTCGGATGCTCATTGGGCGGTTGCAGCTTCATGAGGTCCACGACATTCACCACCCGCACCTTCACATCCGGCAAGTATCGACGAAGTAGCGACACGGCCGCCAGCGATTCCATCGTCGGCACGTCGCCGCAACAGGCTATCACGACGTCCGGTTCGCTGGGTTGATCGTTGCTCGCCCATTTCCAGATGCCGATGCCGGCGGTGCAATGTGTGATCGCGGCGTCCATGTTCAACCATTGAGGTGCAGGTTGCTTGCCGGCGACGATCACGTTCACATAGTTGCGGCTGCGCAGGCAATGATCGGTGACTGACAAGAGGGTATTCGCGTCCGGCGGGAGATAGACTCGGATCACCTCAGCCTTCTTGTTGACAACGTGATCGATGAAGCCGGGGTCTTGATGACTGAACCCGTTATGGTCCTGCCGCCAGACATGGGAAGACAACAAATAATTAAGCGACGCGATCGGCCGCCGCCAGGGAATCTGATTAGATACTTTGAGCCACTTGGCATGTTGATTGAACATCGAGTCGATGATGTGAATGAACGCTTCATAGCAGGAGAAAAAACCGTGCCGGCCTGTCAAGAGATAGCCCTCCAGCCATCCCTGGCACTGGTGTTCGCTCAGCATCTCCATCACCCGGCCATCCGGCGCCAGGTGGTCGTCGTAGGGATAGCGCTCCGCCATCCAGGCGCGGTCAGTGACCTCTAATACGTCCTGCCAGCGGTTCGAGTTGTTCTCATCCGGACTGAAGAGGCGGAAGTTCCTGGTCTCCATGTTCAGCTTCATCGTGTCCCGCAGGAATTTCCCCATGAGGCGTGTGGACTCCGCGTCAAGAGCGCCCGGCTTCCTGACCTTGACGGCATAATCGCGGAAATCCGGCAAGCGCAAATCTTTGAGAAGAAGACCGCCATTGGCATGGAGATTCGCGCTCATGCGACGCGCTCCCTGGGGCGCCAGTTCGGCTAGTTCGGGTTTGAGCCTTCCCATCTTGTCAAACAGCTCGCCTGGCTTGTAGCTCTTCATCCACTGTTCGAGGATATTGATGTGCCCAGGTTTGTCCATGTCGCCCATGGGGACCTGGTGCGAACGCCAGTAATCCTCAGTCCGCTTGCCGTCGACCGCTTTCGGACCGGTCCAACCTTTGGGTGTCCGGAGCACGATCATGGGCCAAAGCGGCCGCGTCTTGGCCCCGTTCAGGCGGGCGGCGGCTTTCATCCGCCGGATGTCTCGCACGACGGCATCAAGCTTCGTGGCCATGAGTTGATGCATCTTCTGCGGATCGCGGCCTTCGATGAAATAGGGGATATAACCATAACCGCGAAAAAGATGATCCAGCTCATCGTGACTGATACGGGCCAGGACGGTGGGACTTGCGATCTTGTAGCCGTTCAGATGGAGAATGGGCAGGACGACGCCATCGGTGAGGGGGTTGAGAAATTTGTTGGAATGCCAGCTCGTCGCCAGTGGGCCGGTTTCCGCTTCACCGTCTCCGATCACACAAGCGGCGATCAGGTCCGGATTGTCGAAGACAGCCCCGTACGCATGGGAGAGTGCATACCCCAACTCGCCGCCTTCGTGGATGGAACCCGGTGTCTCCGGAGCCACGTGACTGGGAATGCCGCCAGGAAAGGAAAATTGCTTGAACAGCCGTTTCATGCCCTGTTCGTCCTGCGAGATATTTGGATAGACCTCGCTATAGGTCCCTTCGAGGTAGGCGTTCGCCACAATCCCGGGCCCGCCATGGCCGGGCCCGGCGATATAGATCATGTTGAGTTTCTGCTCCTTGATGAGGCGGTTCAGATGCACATAGATGAAATTCAAACCGGGCGTCGTCCCCCAGTGGCCGAGCAAGCGTGGCTTGATGTGGGCCAGTCTGAGCGGCTTCTTCAGCAAGGGATTGTCGTAGAGATAGATTTGGCCCACCGACAGGTAATTCGCGGCGCGCCAATAGGCGTCCATTTTTCGAAGCAGGTCCGGACTGACTCGATGGGGTTTGCCCCTCGCCATTAGTCCCTCGTTGCTCTCGTGACGTCGCTCACATGGATCAGCTGAGAGACAGATCGGGCGATTTCACTCTCTTCGTCCGTGTGCATGACCCGCACGGTCGCCTCGGTCCCCGGCACCGAGATAATCGGCCCTCCCGCTCTATTACATGCGTCGTCCACCACGACACCGAGAAAGTCCAGCCCCTCGCATATGCGCGACCGAACGACCGCCGAGTTCTCCCCGACCCCTCCGGTAAAGACCAGTGTATCCAGTCCTCCCAACGCCCCACCGAATGCACCGATCCCCTTCTTCACGTGATAGCAAAACACCGCCACCGCCTCAGCAGCGCGGACATCGCGCGCTTCGCACGCGAGAAGATCACGCATGTCTGAACTGGTTTCAGAGATTCCGAGTAAGCCGGACTCGGTGTTCGTCATCGTGTGGAACTGCTCCGCCGTCATTCCTTCCGTCCGTGCCAAGTACGACACCAGACCGGGATCCACGTCGCCGGAGCGGCGGCTCATCGGCAGTCCTGCTGCCGGCGTGAAGCTCATCGTCGTATCGATACTGCGGCCCTGGTGCACGGCTGTCAGGCTCGCGCCATTGCCGAGATGCGCGATAATCACACGGCCATTCGCCTCGTTGGGAAGGCCGATCCGCTGCAGCTCCCTTATCACGTACGCACAGGAGAGCCCGTGAAACCCATAGCGTTGGACGCCCATCTTGTCGTAACGCCTGGGAATCGGCAGCAGGCGGGAGACGCGCGGCATCACCGAATGGAACGCCGTGTCGAAACAGGCCACTTGCAGCACCAGGGGAAATCGATGGTTGAATGCCTCAATCAACTCGATCTCGGCTGGGAGATGTTCCAGATCGTAGGGGCTCAGTCGCTTCAGCTCGTCCGTCACATCTGGGGTGATCCTCTGCGGTTCATAGTAGCGCCTGCCCCCATGCACCACGCGATGCCCGATGCCTACAAGGTCTGTGATCGTGATCTTCTGTTTCAACCAGGCGATGAGCGGATCGACGCAGTCCTTGTGATACGCGGCCTGGATTGGGCCCCGCTCGCTGGTTCCGCCGACCACGTCCGTGAGGGTCAGTGTTCCCTCCGGAAACCCGACTCGATCGACCAGGAAGTACGCAATACAGGCGAGAGGAGGGCCAACGTGGTAGAGGGAACACTTGAGGCTCGATGAACCTCCATTGATCGTTAGGATGAAGGGCCCTGATCCCACCTCATTCATGCTGTCATCACCCTGCCGTAGTATGAGTCGAGAACCGAATAGGCATCATTCATGTATTGCGCGACCATCCGATGCGTGTTGAAAAACGAGCCGTTGATGGCAATCGTATGCCGCATGATCTCGATAAAGCGGTCATGGTCCTTATAGAAGCAAGGCAATACTTTGTCCTCGAGCTTGTCATATAACGCCGCCGCATGGCAGGCATCCACGTTCTCGTTCGGTTCGAGGCAGGCTTCAACCCGCTCTCCGATCGACCAGCCGGTGATTCCTTCGATATGGCCTTCGATCCACCACCCGTCCAACACACTCAAGCTTGGCACCCCGTTCATGGCGGCTTTCATCCCGCTGGTTCCTGAGGCTTCATGCGGAGGTAGAGGCGTATTGAGCCAGACATCCGCGCCCGCACAGAGCATTTTGGCCAGGACCATGTCATAGCTGGGCAGAAAGACAACGGGCACATGCCCACGCAGAACATCGCGGGCCTCGTGGACACGTCGAATAATCTCCTTCCCGTCGTGATCGTGGGGATGGGCTTTCCCGGCAAACACCAGCTGGACACGGCCGACCCGATCTGCCATCGCCTTCAATCGGTCGATGTCGTGGAGTAACAAGGTGAATCGCTTGTACGCAGCTGCCCGCCTGGCAAACCCGATCGTCAACACGTTCACATCGAAGCCCTCATTGGTTTCGTGATTGATGAACTCGATGAGCCGGCGTTTCGCAGCAAGATGCGCCTCCCAGATTTCCATTCCAGATATCCCGACGGCATAGCGAAGGGTCAGGGGATCGCGCCGCCAATCCGGCACGCGGCGATCGTACAACGCTTGAAATGATGGAGCCGTCCAGGTGGCTGCATGGACGCCGTTGGTGATGGAGTGAATCGGATAGCCAGGGAAGAGACTGTGGGACACCTCCCCATGTTTCATGGCCACGCCATTGACGTAGCGGGAACAACGCAACGCGAGGGCCGTCATGTTGAGCACGGTATCTTGCCCGCAGATTTTCAGCCACCCCCACAATCGATCTCCCAGCACACGATGGGCCATATCGGATGGGAATTGATCGTGCCCTGCCGGCACGGGCGTATGAGTGGTAAACACACAGCGATGGCGCACAGCATCCACTGTTTCGGGCGTCACCGGCTGATCGGCCCCCTTGGCGGCCCGCTCTTCTTCCAACAGACCGATGACGAGCAACGCAGCATGGCCTTCGTTCAAATGAAACCGGCCAATCTGTTGATGCCCCAACGCATGCAACATGCGGACGCCGCCGATCCCGAGCACCACCTCCTGGCAGAGCCGATAGTACAGGTCTCCGCCGTACAGCACCCCTGTCAATGTCCGGTCCCACTCGCTATTTTCTGCAAGGTCAGTGTCCAGGAGATAGACGGGGACTTGAAAGCCTGATTGTCCGGTGAGCCGATAGCGCCAGGCGCGAATGTGGACGGTCCGCCCCTCGATCTCGACCTGAGCCCGTGCGTCCAATGGTTCGAGAAAATCTTCGAGGATCCAGTTGACCGGTTCTTCAGTTTGCATGCCGTGGGTATCGAGACGTTGGAAAAAATGTCCGCTCCGATACAGGAGGGTCACGGCCACCAGCGGCAACTGGATATCAGCCGCGGTTCGAATGGTATCCCCTGCCAAGACACCCAGACCGCCCGCATAGGTCGGCATCCCGGGGTCCAACCCGATTTCCATGGAGAAATAGGCGACTAACGGAGCACTACTATCAGGCACGGCAATGTCCTTCCTCTACTGCGTCCGTTTTACGAGAACCATGATCGAACGCGCACCCACCTTGTAGGTTAACGACCGGATCCGTACCGCACAAGCGGCTGCACATCAGTGAAAGAGATGCGTCACTCCCCAGATGAAGAACAAGCCATAGACGCAACCAAAAAACCAGGGAAAACTGACGGCACGATGGGCCCACCACTGCCGATGCTGACGAAACGCCCAGTTGGGCTTAAAGACCGGAGGTTCGTTCCTCAGGTCTTCGACCGGTTGCCGCGATTCGTGGAGTCGATACAGGCCCGTGATGAGTTTCTGCCCCTGCCACTCCGGAGCCAGTTCGATCCCCCTCAACTGCCACTCCCACAATGCGTTCTGCCCTGACAAGCGACCAAGGACGATCGCCATTTGAAGGCAGAGCAGAATGCCAAAGATGCAGAGAAGGAGAATCAGGACGGTGAAGGACATAGCCGGAGACTCCCTGGACACGATCAGCCCGATGACAGCCACGAAGATGGAATTGGCCGTCAAATAATCGGAGAGCATCGTATGATAGTCCCGAACACCTGACGTCCAGAGTGTGAGGAGATGCTCGTAGGTCGCCTCAAGACTGGGCGCTCGTTGCAATGTCATGGTTTCGTCTCTCACCGGAGTTCGCTGTTCATTCTGGTTCGACGAATCCCTGCACCCAATCGCCGACCGCATGCGTGATCGCGACCACACAGAGCGCGATGATCAGATGTTCCCCGATCACCTTCCAAGGAGAAATCGCCTGGGCCCGTGCGACAACAAAACTGAGGGCCGTCAGCAACAGCAGGCCCCACATCACGCTGATCACAATCGCTTGATCGAGCGGACGGACCACAACCGGAATAACGAAAGTCGCCGCAATCACGAACTTGGCGACGAACGTCGCCAGCGTGGCTTCCCATATTTGGCTCGTCAGACCGCTGTTCTTCGATTCTTCGGACACGTGGATGCCGAGGGCATCGGACATGGCGTCGGCGATGGCAATCGTCAGAATCCCGCCGATGACGATCGCGCGCGAATGCGTTCCGGAGTGCAACCCGACCATCAGACCCAGTGTCGTAATCACACCGGACGTCAGCCCGAAACTAAGCCCCGTTTTCCAGGACGATTTCATGCTTCATTTGGCACAGGTTATCGAGGAAAGGTCAGCACGTAGGCCAGTACGTCGCGAATGGCCTCCTCCGACATGGCTGATTTCCAGGCATCCATGGCGGTATTCGGTCGTCCTTCATGGATGCTTTTAAGCAGCCGGGAGTCCGGCTTCGTGAGCACCTCGCTGGACGTCAAGTCCGCGACGGGCGGGTCAAACTGCGTGGCGCCATCCCCTCTGCCTTGCAGGCCGTGACAGGCCAGACAATACTTTTCATAGAGCTTCTTGCCCCTTGCCAGATTCCGCTCACCTGCGAGGAGGCTGGGCGTGGAGGAGAAGAACCAGCAGGCCACCGTCATCGCACAGATGATGCGGACGCGCGGGCTTGTCATCGCATCCCCTTCCTCCCTGGCCTCAAGCACTCCCTCTCACCGACCGCATTCCGGCTGGTGCCTCAGGCAATCCTGGAGCCATACAGCGAGGCGATCGAGCAGCGTGGCGGTTGCTCGGTTGGCGGCCAACACGCCGCCATACGCATCCTCGCTCGGCGCCTTCTCCACCGCTTCGAACGCGCGCGTTCCCACGACCCTGGATTCCTTCACGTCCACCAGTTGCGCGCGAACCGTCACCCGGACCAGACTGGGCTGGTGCAGAAATTCCTGCTGTAGGGCCAATCCCTGCGAATCGAGACGGTAGTCCCCCCGAATCGAGCCGGGCAATGGAATGACGGCGCGCCAGGTCCCGGTCCGTCCCAGCGCTTGAACCATCAAGGACGCGATCATGCGCGCCGGCGTATCCGCCCATTGATTCACGGCGTAATACTCCAACTCATAGGGGCGCTTCACGTACACCATCCGGGGCGTGTCAAATCCCGGCTCCGCCTGCAGGAGGCTCACCAGCAGGACCGGAGCGCTGAGGTCGGGCGGGCGGGACTCGGTGCGCTCCGGATCGAGACTCAACTGAAAGGTATGCGTCGGCAGAGACTCCGTGCGGGGCGCAAGACAGCCGGCCGCCGACACCATCAATAACGCCGTCGCCACCTGTATCATCCGAGACTTCATCTGCGGCCTCTTCCCCCTCATTCGTATCTCGTGAAAGGCGGGACTCGCCTCGGCTATCTCCTTGGCCCATCGCGCGTTTCTCGCTAGTCCCGCTTTTCCAGCGAGATACGCTTCACCTCTGCTATTCCCCAGGCCCTCGTGGCGCTGGCGTTCGCCCGAACACCAGCGAGTTTGGCTCACGTTCCAGATCCCGCGCCACACGCGTCAACGTGCTTGCCAGCTGTCGGAGTTCCGTCACCAATAACCCGGTTTCCGGCAAGGTTTGGCGCGAGAACTGTTGCAGCTCCGGTCTGCTTTCATTTACGACCGACCGAACGGCCTTGCTTGTCTGGGCGAGTTCCTCCGTCATGGTGCCAAGGGCAGCGGCGCTCTTGTTAATTCTCGCCAGCAGGACCGGGACCTGCTCGTTCAGCGATGCGGTCACCTTGACCAGATTGTCCGCACTCTGCGCTGCTCCTTTCAGGCTTTCCTCTATCTGATGCTTATGGGTTGCGACGGATTGCACGAGATCGGAAAGATCCTTGATCGTCTGTTTCAGCGCGGCGCGGTTCTCCTCGTCCAGGGCATCCGCTGCCCCCTTCGCCGCCAGATCCAGGTCGGCCAGGAGCTTGCTGAGACCCTTCTCGGAAAGCAATCGGGAGATCGCTTCGTCCAAACGGAAGAACAGGGAGGGACCCGTCTTGATCACCGGATACTCCTGCCCCTCGAGCGCTTCTAAGGGCGGCGCATCCCGGCTTCCGCCGGTCAGGTTGATCGTGGCGAGACCGGTCAGCCCCTGAGTTTCAAGCACGGCAATGGTGTCCGTCTTGATCGGCGTCCCATGGGCGATATCCAGCGTCAACAGGACCTCCTCCGGATTATCGGGACTCAACGCAATATCCTTCACCCGCCCGACATCGACGCCCCGATACTTGACGGTGGAGTTCACACTCAGTCCAGCCACCGATTCCCGCATATAGGCCTCATACCGGTCGTACACGCCCCGGTAGTCGGTTTTCCCCAGCCACAGTACGGCGACCGTCACCACGGCGCCGAGGATCGCGACAAAGGCGCCCACCAGGACATAGTTTGGCTTCGGTTCCACTCAGTTGCCCTTCTCGTCACTCGTCGTTCGTCTCTCACGCGTGCGAGAGGGGCGAGACATGCGCGAAAGGCGGGACTCACCTCGACCACCCCTTCGGCCCGTCGCGCTTTTCCCGCCAGTCTCGCTTTTCTAGCGAGGTACGCTTCACCCCACGCGCCCTGCGTTCCACGCCGCCTGTTCCTGCGCCGACCGTCCTCGCGGACCGTGGAAGTATTCACGAATCACGGGGTCGTCGGACTGCGCTAACTCCTGCATCGTTCCAACCCCCAGCACCCTGCCGCTGCCCAGCACCACCACCCGACTGGCAATACGCCATAGGGAATCGAGATCGTGCGTCACCATCACCACCGTCAATCCCAGGATGGTTTTTAACGAGAGCACGAGCTCGTCGAATCCTGCGGCAATGACCGGATCTAGGCCGGCTGTCGGCTCATCGAGAAACAGCAGCTCCGGGTCCATCACGATCGCCCGGGCAAGAGCGGCCCGTCGCCTCATGCCCCCACTCAACTCGTTGGGAAACTTCGTAGCGCTGTCCGGCGGTAGGCCCACCATGGCGATCTTGACGTTGACGATCTCGCGGATCAATTGCGGGCTCATGTCCGCATGTTCTCGCAGCGGCACCGCCACATTCTCCCCGAGGGTGAGCGAGCTGAACAGGGCTCCATGCTGAAACATCACGCCGAACCGGCGGTGAATCGGACGGCCGTCGCTCTGCTCCAGCTCCCGGCTATCCACTCCGAAAAGCCGGATCGTTCCACCCGAAGGAGTGAGCAAGCCGATGATCTCCCGCAGCAGTGTGGACTTGCCGCATCCGTTGCCGCCGGCAATGGCAAAGACTTCGCCCCGGTTGACAGTGAGGCTCACGTCTGCATGCACGACCGCCTGTCCGAATCTCGTCGTGACGTGGCTGACTTCAATGACAGGCGCCTTCGCAGCCATCACCGGCTGTATCACGTCTCACCCCTCGCACAGGCTATGGTTGACGTCAAGCGAACTCCCGAAACTTACTCGACCCTGACCTCATCCTCAGCCCTCATGTTGCTATCCCTGCTACAAGTCCCACCAATTGGTCAGAATGCTGCAGATCGCATCGAACACGATGACAAGAAAAATGCTCTGGACGACGCTGATGGTCGTATGCCGACCCACATCGTCAACCCCTCCTCGAATCTGCAATCCCTGGTAACAGCCGACCAGCGCAATGATCGAGGCGAAGAACGGAGCCTTCCCAAGGCCGATCAGAAAGTGTCGCAAGGCAACGGCTTCTTCGAATCGCACGAGAAACTCCGCGAAACTCACGTTGAGCTCGCCCGACGCAATCAGCATGCCGCCGAACACGCCCACGATATCCGCGTAGACGGTCAGCAAGGGAAGGGCGATGACGAGGGCGAACACCCGCGGAATGACCAGGAGGTTGATCGGCGAGATCCCGAGGGTGCGGACCGCGTCCAACTCCTCCGTGACCTTCATCGTGCCGATCTCCGCCGCATAGGCAGACCCCGACCGGCCGGCGATGAGAATCGCCACGATCAAGGGGGCGATTTCGCGCAGCAGCGAAATACCGACCAGGTCGACGATGAAAATGTTCGTGCCGAACTTGCGGAGCTGTTCCGCGCCCTGATAGGCGATCACGACGCCGACGAGGAACGTCAGCAGGCCGGTAATCGGCAACGCGCGCACCCCGTCCAG
>JBQTIO010000227.1:0-9637 GCA_052388075.1 Nitrospiraceae bacterium | reverse complement strand
TCAGCTCGTCCATCTGCGCATGCAGGTCCTGTTTGGCCTTCGACAGCTCGTTGACCTGGCCCTGGAGCTGCGTCTTTTCCATCGTCAAGGTTTGCACCTCCGATCGCAGTTGCTCGATCTGAGCTTGGAGAGCTGGAGGCCAGTAGTCGCATCCGGCTAAACTGAGCACTAGGCCGACACCCAGCGCTGCGCCGAAACACCTCATCGCTTGTCGTCGAATCGCCATAAGTCCATTCCTCCTTTTGTCGAATCCTGGTCGAGACCCACCGGACTGCTCACGCCAGTGAGAGTCCGCGTGTCTGTAGCACGTTCTGCAGCATCTGTCGAGTGATGGCACCCTCGCGGATCAGCCGGACAGGCTCCCTGGCATCGACGACGGTCGAGGGAAGTCCGCCGGACGTGGGGCCCGCATCGATAATGAGGTCAATTGCAGGCCCCAACTCGTGTAGGACCTGCGCGGCCTCTTGCGCCGGGTGACCGCCGGCGCGGTTGGCGCTGGTCCCGGTGAGGGGACCGCAGCTGGCCAGCAATTCAATCAAGGGACGACAGGAACTGAGTCGTACCCCCACCGTGCCCGTACCGGCCGTCAAGTTGTGCGGGAGCGACGGGTGGGCCGGGAAAAGAATCGTGAGCGGGCCTGGCCAAAACGCGTCCATCAAGAGATTCGCGACAGGAGAGATCTCGGAGGCCAGCGAGACGAGCTGCGCGCGTTCCCCGATCAGGACCAGAATCGGCTTCCCGTCCGCCCGCTCTTTGAGACGAAGCAGCCGGTCTATTGCCTGCTCATCGAACGGGTTCGCCCCAAGCCCGTAGTAGGTCTCCGTCGGTAGCGCGACAATGCCGCCTGCATGAACAATCCGGCTGACTGATTGTGCGAGACGCGGAAGGTCGGAGGAAGAATAGGATTCGAATACGGCCATGAGGGATAACCGGAGAAGCGACGCGGCGCTACTTCTGGGCGCTCAGTGCGCGATGTGCGATATCGGTCCGGAAATGACAGCCTTCGAACGAAATCGATCTCACGACCCGATAGGCCGCTCGTTGCGCGTCGCCAAGCGTCTTTCCGCGGCCGGTGATTCCCAACACGCGTCCGCCCGCGGTGACGATCTCGGCTCCCTGTCTGGCGGTGCCGGCGTGAAAGACGGTTACAGGCCCATGCGTCGTGGCGGGCAATCCGTGAATCGGCATGCCGCTGCGATAGTTTCCGGGGTACCCCTCGGAGGTCATAACCACACAGACGGCGCGGTCCTCGTCCCATTCCACGCGGATTTGATCCAGCCGGTGCTCCACCACCGCCTCGATGACCTCAACCAAATCCGATTTCAAGAGCGGCAGTACGACCTGCGTTTCCGGATCACCCATACGCGCATTAAATTCCAGGACGTAGGGCATGCCCTTTACAACCATCAAACCCGCATAGAGGACGCCCTGAAACGGACAGCCCAGGCGGGACATGGTCTCGACGATCGGCTGCAAGACGTCACGAGCGACCTGTTCCCGCAGCGCCGGCGTCCCCAGCGGCGCGGGACAATAGGCCCCCATGCCGCCGGTGTTCAACCCGGTGTCGCCGTCGCCTACGCGCTTATGGTCCTGGGCCGGAAGCATCGGTACCACCGTCTTCCCGTCGGTGAAGGCCATGATCGTCAGTTCCTCTCCATCGAGAAACTGTTCAATCAGCACCTGTTTTCCCGCCTGGCCGAAGACGGCCTTCTCCATCGAATTGACGATGGCCTGCCGCGCTTCCTCGCGGGTCGTCGCGATAATGACCCCTTTGCCCTGGGCAAGACCATCCGCCTTGATCACGACCGGCAATTCATGCTGCTCGACATAAGCCAGCGCCTCCGGCGGTTTGTCGAAATTCCTCGCGCGGGCCGTCGGAATGTTGGCCCGCGCCATAATCTCTTTGGAAAAGATCTTGCTGGCCTCCAAACGCGCCGCCTGTTTGGTCGGCCCGAAGATTTTCAGATTGGCCTTGCGAAACTCGTCGGTAATCCCCAGCGCCAGAGGCGCCTCCGGGCCGACGACCGTCAGGTCGATCTGTTCATGAATGACAAAGTCTTTCAGCGCCGCGATCGCGTCAACCTTGATCGGCACGCAGGTCGCTACGGACTCGATGCCGGCATTGCCGGGGGCGCAATACAGCTGCGGCGCTCGCGAACTCTGCGCCAGCTTCCACACCATCGCATGTTCGCGTCCCCCGCTGCCGACAACAAGGATTTTCACAAGGGTAGGTCTCTCAGTTGTAGCCGCATTCTGATGAGGATGCTCAAACAGGATATCCAACGAGACCGCGGACGAGAACACACCAGAGGGGTGCCCTTCTCACCGGCCCTCCTCGAGCTGCACGAGCAACTCGGGGAGGGTAGGCTACGTTGAGGATTTTTTCGCGCCGAGAACGAAGTCGGGGGCCTCTTTCAGCATCCGATCAGTGGCGGAAATGACGCATGCCCGTCAGAATCATCGCCAGCCCCTGTTCATCCGCCGCCTTGATCACTTCCGCATCCCTGATCGACCCGCCCGGCTGAATCACGGCCGTAATGCCAGCTTGCGCCGCCGCATCGAGCCCGTCGCGGAACGGGAAGAACGCGTCCGAGGCCATGACACAGCCCTTCACCGGCATCTGGGCTTTCATCGTCGCGAGCTTGACACTATCGACCCGGCTCATCTGTCCCGCCCCGATGCCCACCGTCTGACCGGACTTTGCATAGATGATAGCGTTCGACTTGACGTGTTTGCAGACTTTCCATGCAAAGGCGCAGGCGGCATACTCGTCATCCGTCGGTTTGCGCCCCGTGGGAACCGGCAGGCTACGAAGATCCGCCAGCGCGCCGAGGTCGCGATCCTGCACGATCAACCCGCCGACCAGCTTCTTGAGATCCCACCCTTCCTGTTTCGCTTTGGTGAGCGGACCGACATCCAGCAGGCGGAGATCCTTTTTCCGCTTCAGTTCCGCCAGGGCATCTTCCGCAAAGCCCGGCGCAATGACGACTTCGACGAAGGTAGAGGTGATCGCTTTCGCTGCCGCCTGATCGACCGCACGATTGAATGCGATCACGCCGCCAAAGGCGGACACCGGATCGGTCTCCCGCGCCTTTACATAGGCCTCAACCGGCGTGGCTCCGAGGGCCACGCCGCAGGGATTGCTGTGCTTGATGATGGCGACGGCGCACTCATCGTATTCTTTCGCCAGTTCGAGCGCGGAATTCGCATCGAGAAAATTGTTATAGGACATCGCCTTGCCGTGCAGGATTTTCCCGCGCGAGACCGACGGTTCTCTGGAATTCAGTTCGCGATAGAAGGCGCCCTGCTGGTGCGGGTTTTCACCGTACCGGAGCGTCTCGACCAGTTCGAATTGCAGGGAGAGGAGCTTGGGAAACTTGACCTCCCCGCCTTGCACCTGTTTCTCGAGATAACCGGCGATCAGGCCGTCGTATCGCGCCGTATGCTGAAACACTTTCATCGCGAGTTCCCGACGGAGCGCGCGCGTCACCGTATTACTTTTCACGGCATCCAGCACGCGTGCGTAATCGTCGGGATCGACCACGACCAGCACATCCTCATGGTTTTTCGCCGCCGAGCGCAGCATCGAGGGACCGCCGATGTCGATGTTCTCGATGGCGTCGTCGAAATGGCAATTGGGCTTGGCGATCGTGGTCTCGAAGGGATAGAGATTCACGACTACCACGTCGATCGGCCCGATGTTGTGCTGCTTCATCTGTTCGACATGCGCGGGCACTGATCGCCGACCGAGCAACCCACCGTGAATCGTGGGATGGAGCGTCTTCACCCGGCCATCAAGAATCTCAGGCGAACCGGTATAGGCGGCCACATCTGTGACCTTCACCCCCGCTTCGCGCAAGGTTTTTGCGGTTCCGCCCGTCGACAGAATTTCCGCGCCGAGGGCTTCCAGCTCCTTGGCCATCTCAACGACGCCCGTCTTCTCCGAAACACTGATCAATGCCCGCTTGATGCCGGCCATGCTCAACTCCTGCAGCTCGTTCGTGATTCAGAAAAGGACGACGACTCCGTGAAAAGCGGGCGAAGAATAACAGATGGATTGGGCAAGTTCAAGGAGACACCTGGTCCACTCACTCCATCTGTGATGCAGCCCTTTATGCCTGCGTAGGGCTAACGGTGTTGCTCAGCAGCGGGCGCCGTAGGCGGCCGTCTGATGCAGCAACTTGTTAGGTGCACCAAAGATCTTCGCAAAGTGCTCCTTAGGAAACAACGGAAGAATGTTTGGCATGGGTATCGTACCACCCTGGCAAAGGCATACGCAAAAGCAGCCTCAGAACATTTCTAAGGGCTTTGCCTACAAGGTATTTGCGCAGTGTGCCGTAGTCCCCAAACAGTCTATATTGGAGAAAGATGAACTTGTACTGACTGAGTATTTGATTATAGTTTTTCCACTTGTAGGGAAGATCCGCTCCAAAAAGACCACTAGAGCCTTCCTGAAACCGATAACCCACATAACATCCTTCTTCGGAAGGGCTAGGCTCTACCTGGTTTGAAATGCGGCTCTGTTGAATGGCTTTGAATCTTGTGTAACCTAGTTGGGTCAATAGGTGTAATTCTTCCAGCAGCTTGCCGAACGATACTTTTTCAGACTCGATTGAAACAAAGTCTGGTTTTTGCCTAAACGGTGCGAGAGCTTTCAGGCACACCTTATCCATTCCTTCAATATCAATCTTTAAGTAGTGTGGAATCCCATATTTCGTTAGGCACTCAGAAAAGTCAACAATAGGAACCTCGATGATCTCATTTGATGTTCCAAGAAATTCATTTCGGTGTGCCCAGTCGTCGGCAACGGTACCCCATACACTGTTATCCCTATTCTTATAGAACTTGATTGTCTTATCCTTGGTTTCTCCGGATGGCGGTTCTGTAATGGCTCCTTCTACTATTGTTAGTTTTCCATTTTCAATCTCATTCGAGAACCTACTCCTGCATTGTGTCGCTAAATCCGGATCTGCTTCGAATCCAATTACCCTAAACCCCTTCTTGAGGTAGTAGTCGGTATCTTCTCCTTTATGCATGCCGACATCATAAATTAGGTCTTCGTGTTTGCTGGTGTGCTGCAATTCACTCATTTGTACTGTCCTCTTGTGCTGCACCTAACGCTCCGGTTCAGCGGCGGCCCGCGAAGCGGACCGTCCGCCGCAACCGGTTGTTAGCTGGCTGCCTGAACGGCTCTGTTTCACCAACACCACCTTTGGTGCTTTCCAAGTCTTCATCTTCTCCAGATCAGGGACGTACACGCGCAGGATGATGTCATGTCCACGCCCCCTATAGGAAACGCATGAATCATCGCGCCAAATTCTCAGCCGATTCCAATAACTCGTCAAGTGCTACCTAGTTAGTCAGTCCAGGTAATGTTTCCTTTGTTCCGGTCTTATTATCTCTAGGTAGGGCGGCCCAATTGATCTCACTCTGTGCGTGTCCAACAAGCAGCATAATTAAATGCTCCTATCGAATTAAATGCTTCTACCGAGCTTGCTGAAACACCCTTTTCTCTACGAATTGGTAGGACGGGTTGGCAGGTCCCTAACCGCGCGCATCATAAGTAATGCTCCTTGTAAGCTTGCTCGTTCCTCTTTTCCCCACCGTGTGCAGGATGGGTCCTGATCGGGAAGGTCCGCCAGTGCCAGTCTCACTGCGCCCGTCGAGGGAGCACCGTCTGAGAGTGCGGTCTCTGGGAGCACAAGACTGGTACTGGAGGGGCTTTGTACGCCCCCCTCGTTTGACTTCCCCTCCCTCCCCTTCTAGAATCCGACTCAAGAAATTTTTGCCATGCCATCCCAATTCGTCCACCTCCATCTTCACACACAATTTAGTCTCCTCGACGGCGCGAACCAGATCGAGCCGCTCGTCCAGCAAATCAAAGCCTATGGTCAGCCAGCCGTGGCCATCACCGATCACGGCAATATGTTCGGCGCCATCGAGTTCTATCGAAAGGCCAAGGAGGCCGGGGTCAAGCCGATCATCGGATGCGAAGCCTACATGGCACTCGGCAGCCGGCTGGCCAAGAAAGACAGCGGTCTGTCGCATAACGACTACTATCACCTGATTCTTCTCGCCAGCAACCTGACCGGCTATCAGAATTTGATCAAACTCGTCAGTAAAGCCTACCTTGAAGGATTCTATTATAAGCCTCGAATGGACAAGGAGATACTCACAGAACATCATGAAGGCCTGATCGCCCTCTCAGGTTGCCTCAGCGGCGAGATTCCATACTTGATCGGGCAAAAAGACATGGACGGCGCCCTAGCTGTGGCGGGGGAATTTCAGGAGATCTTCGGCAAGGGCCACTTCTACCTCGAAGTGCAGGCCAACGGCCTGGACCACCAGCGGGTGGCCAACGCCGGCTTGATTGAAATCCATAAGAAGCTCGGCATCCCGCTGGCCGGCACCAACGACTGCCACTACCTCAAGAAGGACGACGCCCGCCCCCACGAGATGATGCTGTGCCTCCAGACCGGGAAGACCCTCGGCGATCCGACCCGCATGAAGTTCGACACCGATCAACTGTACGTCAAATCCACGGAGGAGATCACCGCGGCGTTCATCGAATTCCCGAACGCTGTCGCCAATACCTGCCGGATTGCCGACCGCTGTGACCTCGAACTTGCGTTGAACAAAACCCACCTCCCTCAATACAGGGCACCGGATGGCTACACCCGAGAGTCCTACCTGGAACAGCTCGCCGCCGACGGGTTGAAGGCCCGTCTGCGGGAGCGGCCCGGCAAGGTCCCCACGGCGCTCTATGAACTGCGGCTGCGTGAAGAACTGATGGTGATCTGCTCGATGGGCTTTGCGGGATACTTCCTGATTGTGTGGGATATCATCCGCTTCGCCCGCTCGCGCGGTGTCCCCGTCGGACCGGGGCGTGGATCTGCCGCAGGGAGTCTGGTCGCTTACGCGCTTCACATCACGGATTTGGACCCGCTGGTCTATACCCTCCTCTTTGAGCGCTTTCTCAACCCCGAACGCGTGTCCCTTCCTGATATCGATATGGACTTCTGCATGGAGCGGCGCGGCGAGGTCATCAACTACGTCGTGGACAAGTACGGCTCCGATCACGTGGCCCAGATCATCACGTTCGGGACACTTGGCGCGAAGGCGGCCATTCGCGATGTGGGCCGCGTGCTGGAACTGCCCTATGCCGAGGTCGACAAAGTCGCCAAGCTGGTTCCCAACCAACTGAACATCACGCTGCAACAGGCGCTCGACACCGAGCCTCGCCTCCGGGAGCTGGTCGAGACCAACGACAAGGTCAAGGAACTGATGGGGATCGCGCAGTCGCTGGAAGGATTAGCGCGCCATGCCTCGACCCATGCCGCCGGCGTCGTGATCTCCGAAGGCCCTCTCACGGACTACGTCCCCCTCTACAAAGGGGCCAACGACGAAATCGTCACTCAGTATTCGATGGGCGATGTCGAACAGATCGGCCTGGTGAAGTTCGACTTCCTCGGCCTGAAAACGCTGACGATGATCCGGCGCGCGGAGACGCTCATCAACGCCACCCACCCCGATGCGACGCCCCTCTCCATCGAACGGGTCCCCTTCGATGATCCGGCCTCGTTTGCGCTGTTGGCATCAGGTAAAACCACCGGGCTGTTCCAACTGGAAAGTTCGGGCATGCGCGATCTGCTGACCGGTCTGAAACCCGATTGTTTCGAAGACATCATCGCCATTATTGCGCTCTACCGTCCGGGACCGATGGACCTGATTCCGGACTTCATCAAGCGGAAGCAGGGCAAGGTGCCGATCGTCTATGAAGTGCCGGAACTCGAACCCATCCTCAAGGACACCTACGGCGTGATCGTCTATCAGGAACAGGTCATGGCGATCGCCAACAAGGTGGCGGGATTTTCGCTCGGTCAAGCGGATATTCTCCGCCGCGCGATGGGCAAGAAGAAACCCGAAGAGATGGAGAAACTGCGCGTCAAGTTCCTCGACGGCGCAAAACAGAAGCGGATTCCCCCCAGGAAAGCCGAGAAACTGTTCGAACTGATCCAGAAGTTCGCCGGCTACGGATTCAATAAGTCGCACGCGGCCGCCTACGCCGTAATCTGTTATCACACCGCGTACTTGAAAGCGCATTATCCGACTGAATTCATGGCCGCGCTCATGACGACCGACATGGGCAATACCGACAAGATCGTGGGGTACTTCACCGAGTGCCGCGACCTCGGCATCAAGGTTCTGGGACCGGACATCAATCAAAGCCAGAAGAATTTTGCCGTGGTCGACGGCGCCATCCGTTTCGGCCTGGCGGCGATCAAGAATGTCGGCGAAGGCGCGGTCGAGTCCATCGTGGCGATTCGCCATGCGGACGGTCCGTTTGTCTCCTTCTTCGACTTCTGCCGGCGTGTCGATCTCCACAAGGTCAACAAACGGATGCTCGAAGGCTTGCTCAAGGCGGGCGCGTTTGATTCGACCGGCGCCAAACGCTCCCAGCTGGCGGCCATCCTCGACCAGGCGATCGAGGACGGCGCGGCGGCGCAACGGGAACGAGCGCAGGGGCAGACCAGTATCTTCGGCGAGGAGCTCAACGGACAGGACGGTTTGGCGCACGCGGCCCTGCCGGCTCTGCCGAATGTCCCCGAATGGGATCAGGCCCAGCGGCTCAAGTACGAGCGAGAGCTGACCGGGTTCTACATTTCCGCGCATCCGCTGGCGAGTTATGAAGCGGCGATCAGCGCACTGGCGTCCGCCAGCACGGCCGGGCTTGCGGAGTTGTCGGATGGAAAGGAGGTCAAGCTCTGCGGGATCATCGCGGCGGTCAAGCCCATGGTCACGAAGAAAGGCGATCGGATGGCCTACCTGACCCTGGAGGACCTGCAGGGCACCGTCGAGGTCATCGCCTTCCCCGATCTGTTCAAAGCGGCCGGCGACT
Source organism: Nitrospiraceae bacterium (assembly GCA_052388075.1). Lineage (GTDB taxonomy): Bacteria > Nitrospirota > Nitrospiria > Nitrospirales > Nitrospiraceae > Nitrospira_D. The sequence continues at coordinate 738 of JBQTIO010000227.1, read as the reverse complement.
TGATCGCCCCGGAACGAATTGTGCGTCTCACGGGTACGATCGATCGAGGAGACAAAGGTACCAAGATTCGCGGGAGCAAAATTGAGCCGCTAGCCGATGCTCGGACACAATCCATCAAGCGCGTGCGCATTTGTGTGACCGACCGCCCTGAGCTGCGCGAACAGCTGCCCCGGCTGCTCGACGTCTTCAAGCGCCATCCCGGCGGCACCACGATTTCCATGACGTTTCGAACCGACGGGGCTCTGGAAGCGGACACGGCTCCCCTTCCGAACCTGACCGTCTCAGCCAGCGAACACTTCGTGGCGGATGTTGAAGAAGTTCTAGGCAAGGGAGCCCTTTCTTTGCTATCTTAAGGGTGCTCTTTTCTGGTAACATGCAGGGCAACCGCTGCCTGCCCAACGCCGGCTATCATTGTGAACGAACCTGAGGTCTATGCGGGATTACCTCGAGTTTGAAAAACCGATCCGAGAGATAGAAGAAAAAATCGAGAAGCTCTCTGCCGCAGCTGCCGGCGGGAAATCTGGCCCCCAAGCCGATATCCGCAAGCTTCGCACCAAACTCGCTCACGTCGAGCATGAGCTCTACCAGAACCTGACCCCGTGGCAGAGAACCCAGCTGGCACGGCATCCTCAGCGTCCCAGCACGCTTGATTACATCACTGAATTGAGCCGCGACTTCCTTGAATTCCATGGAGACCGGGCCTTCGGCGATGACCGGGCGATCGTCGGTGGCTTCGCC
>JBQTIO010000226.1:0-9796 GCA_052388075.1 Nitrospiraceae bacterium | reverse complement strand
GCTGTGCTCGGTAGCTAGCGAATGTCGGGCAGTTGGCAGGAACGTCGAAGAAGGCAGGAAGGAAAACCAAAAAGCGTTAGCTCCAAACCACTCGTTCCTGGTTCAACAGATAATCGATGACTTCGATGCTATTGCGCATTTGAGTCTGCGCCTGCTCAGACATCGGCAGGACCGCCCCAACCAATTTGCCGGACTCCAGATCTTCCAACGAAGGAATGCCTTCGCCCGGTGGTTTTTCGAGATCCTTGCGAAAACTTGCCAAGGAAGACCTCCTGGTTGAGTTCTTCTCGGCCCAAGATCGGTGTTTCTTGAGCCGGGAAGCCGCCCGTCGTGTACAAATAGCATACCACACGCCTTCCACCTGTCATGGAGGACGCGTATCTGATTGTTTTCAAGCTAGTATTTGTGCTTGCCTGAAGAGGATTCAGACAGTGGAGGAAGGGCGCCAAGATAGGGGAATTGACCCCTATTGAGAAGGGTCGTATCGGGCCGAAGTCGGAAGTCATCGTGTTCGGCGTCGACGAATCTTGGATCAGCCGTCACATCGGACAGAGATTGGAGTTCCGGAGCCGGTACGTTGGGCGATCCTCGTCGCACGTAGTTGCCTTCACTATTATGGAGGGCATTGTGGGAGGCTGTGACCTGGCCAGCCCCTGCGACCAAGAACCCGACCCGATTCAGGCCCACGACGTTTCCCGACACTTCACTGTGAGAGGACCCCAGAAAAGCAGCTCCGCCGCCATTCTTGACGAGCGTGTTGCTGATCAGCACGAGCTTGGCGCGGTCATTGACCACCACGGCCTCGAACAGGCTCCGGGTAATCACATTGCGCTCTAGCCGAACGTCTGATTTCCCGGCTACGTTCACCCCGTGGTCGTTATCATGGATGAAACTGCCGACGACCACCGCCTGAGAATCGGCAAACTGCACTCCTGTTGTTTCACTGCCGCCGATGACGCAGTGCTCAATCCGTACATCCTTCGCCTGTTGCCCGAAAAGCATACCGTTGATCCGAAGATCCCGGAGCGTGATGGCGTTGGCGTTGAAGATCCCCACGGCATGGCCTCCATGCTCGTTGATCGTCATGCCACTGATTTCCACGTTGGTCGCGCCGTAAGGCCATTTGCCGACGTGGAGTACCCCAACCCGCTCGCGATGGCCCAGCAAAGTCACTTTGTCCACCCCGGCTCCGATCAGCTTGATATTCTCCTTGCTGTGAATCGTCACATCTTGATGATAGGATCCGGGCGCGAGAGCCACCGTGTCGCCCGGCTTGGCGGTATCCACAGCTTCCTGGACCGAGGTAAAGTCTCCCGTCCCGTCGAGCGCAACCACGATAGTCCGCGGGAGCCTCGTGCCCGGCTCCGCCGGCTGTGCCATAGCCTCTCCTGACAGCAGCAGGCTCACCAGCATGATCAGGCTCGCAACGCGCATGGCAAAAGTCTTACAGGCGCGTAAACTGAGAAGTCAACGGGGGCACGCACGCGAGTCGGTTGAGTCGGGGTTAAGCAAGAATTGCATCCCCTTCTTAGCCTTGGCCCTAACCTCGACCTTCTCCCCAGTCTCCTGTATGCTCCGTCGCCATGCTTCTCGTGGGACTCACAGGCGGAATTGCCACGGGCAAAAGCACGGTTGCGAGCATGTTCCGGCAATGCGGCGCGGTCGTCATCGATGCCGATCAACTGGCGCAGGACGCCGTCAAACCGGGAAAGTCTGCCTGGCGAGCGATTGTGAAGACATTCGGCAGAGGCATCCTCAACCCGGATCGCACCATCAATCGCCGGGCGCTCGGCGCCATCGTCTTCGCCGATCGGGCCGAGCTGCGCCGGCTTGAGCGCATCATCCACCCCCGCGTCGTACGCGAGCAGGTCAGGCTGACCAAGGAAGCGTTCCGGAAAGCTCCCAACGCCATCGTCATCTATGATGTCCCGTTACTCTTCGAAGCCGGCATCGACAAGCGAGTAGACAAGATCGTCGTCGTGACTGTAAACCAGAACACGCAGATCGCTCGTCTGAAAAAGCGGAACAGGTTGACACGCGTCGAAGCCGTCCGACGCATTCACAACCAGCTTGCGTTGGCCGAGAAAGTCCGCCACGCTGACTTTGTGCTTCGGGGGACCCTCACCCCCGCCGCTCTCCGACGAGCGGTCAAGTCGGTGATGCGCACCCTTCGCTCCTCCCGCTAGTCGACGTCGCCATGCATTCCCTTTTCCGCCTGTGCTACATTGCGCCCTATGCACCACGTCGTCATCCTCGGGTCCGGGCCGGCAGGATTAACCGCCGCCATCTACAGCGCGCGGGCGCGTTTGTCGCCATTGCTCATCGAAGGGTGGCAGTCCGGAGGACAACTCACCACGACGACCGAAGTCGAAAACTATCCAGGCTTTGCCAAGGGCATCATGGGCCCGGAGTTGATGAAGGAGATGCGCGCCCAGGCGGAACGGTTCGGCACGATCTTCAGAACCGGCGACGTCACCGCTGTCGATATCACGGAGCAACCGTTCGCGATCACCGTGGACAGCGAGGAGACCATTCAAGCCCGTGCCATTATCATCGCCACCGGCGCGTCAGCCATACCGATCGGCCTCAAAAATGAATCCCGATTGATAGGCCACGGCGTCTCCACCTGCGCGACGTGCGATGGGTTCTTCTTCCGAGGCAAAGAGCTGATCGTGGTCGGCGGCGGAGACAGCGCGATGGAAGAAGCAAACTTTCTGACGAAGTTCGCCACCAAGGTGTCGATCGTGCATCGACGAGACAAACTTCGCGCCTCAAAGATCCTGCAGGACCGCGCCATGCACAACGAGAAGATTGCCTTTGTGTGGAATTCGGTCGTTGAGGATATTCTTGGTACGGAGGTCGTGACCGGTGTGCGGCTCAGGAACGTCGTCACCGGCAAGAGTTCGGAAGTACCCTGTGCCGGCGTCTTCGTCGCTATCGGCCACCGGCCGAACACCGCTCTGTTCACCAGTCAGCTGGAGATGGATGCGAAAGGCTACCTGATCACGAAGAGCGGCACCGCGACCAGCGTGCCCGGGGTGTTCGCCGCAGGCGATGTGCAGGATTCGAAGTACCGCCAGGCCGTCACTGCAGCAGGATCCGGCTGCATGGCTGCCATCGACGCCGAGCGCTTCCTTGAATCGCGTGAAACGTAAGACGTGAAAGGTGAAACGTTGTCGTCAAGTGCAGAAGCATGAACAAGCCTCACAAGAAGCTTGATGCCTGGACAACGGCTGTCGACCTAGCGCACCTCGTCTACAAGGCCACGGCCCGCTTCCCTGCCAACGAACAATTTGGATTAATCAACCAAGCCAGGCGCGCGGTGGTCAGTATACCCAGCAACATCGCCGAAGGAGCTGCCAGACACAGCAAGAAAGAGTTCGTTCAGTTCCTTCACATCGCCAAGGGCTCACTCAGCGAGTTGGACACTCAACTGGAACTCGCCAAGAGGCTTGAGTATCTTGGCCAGACAGAGTGGACAACCCTGAACGAATTGCTTGAGCGCGTTGATAAGATGCTCAGCGGGCTCATCCGCCACCTGGGAGCAAAACCATGAGGGCGAGGGACAGGTCTTGCGTTTCACCCATCCTCCCCTCTGCTTTACGTCTGACGTTTCACTTTTCACGTTTCACGGCTTCACCATGAAATGCGTCATCGTCCACTACCACGAGCTGGCCCTTAAGGGCCGCAACCGCGACTACTTCGAACGGCAGCTCATCCGGAATATCCAACTCGCGCTGAAAGGCCTGGGCATTACACAGGTGGAAAGTGTGCGCGGCCGCATCCGCATCGTGCTGCCGTCCGGTTCGGCGGAAGCGTCCATCCAGGAACGACTCGCGCGCGTGTTCGGGATCGCCAACTTTTCGATCGCCCGGGCGATCCCGCTTGAACTGGCTGAGCCCAACCTGGACATGTTGAGCGAGGCGATTAGCCGGGAACTGACAGCACACCCCTTCACAACTTTCCGCGTCACAGCCAAGCGTGCGGATAAACGCCTCACGCTCACCTCAATGGACGTTGAGCGCACGGTTGGAAAAGCGATCTGCACGCAATTGGGCAAGAAGGTCAGTCTGACGAATCCTGAACTGACGATTTTCATCGAACTGTTATCGAAAGACGCCTACTACTCCACCGGCAAGATCGCCGGGCCCGGTGGTCTGCCGGTCGGCGTCAGCGGGAAAGTGGCCTGCCTGATTTCCGGCGGGATCGATTCGCCCGTCGCCGCGTATCGCATGATGAAGCGAGGCTGCAGAGCCCTCTTTGTGCACTTCTCCGGCCGTCCGCTGGTCAGCCGCTCATCGGAAGAAAAAGCTCAGGAACTCGTTCAGACCCTCACCATGCACCAATACGAATCCACCCTCTACGTGGTGCCGTTCGGCGAAATCCAACGAGAAATCGTCGCCCAGGCTCCGGCGCCGTTCCGGGTCGTTCTCTACCGCCGGCTTATGGTGCGGATCGCGGAAGAGCTGGCACGACGCGAGAAGTGCTGGGGTCTCGTCACGGGGGACAGCCTCGGCCAGGTCGCTTCGCAGACACCGGAAAATTTGTCGGTGATTCAGGAGGCGGCGCAACTGCCGATCCTGCGGCCGCTGATCGGCATGGACAAACTCGAAATCACGGACCAGGCGCGACAGATCGGCACGTTCACAACATCGATCGAGCCCGACCAGGACTGCTGCTCACTGTTCACTCCGCCGCATCCCAGCACCAAGACCCGCATTGAGGACATCCGAAAAATCGAGCGCGCGTTCGACATGACCGCGCTCGTGAAGCAAGGGCTCGACAGAACCGAGGCCTCCCGGTTCACGTTCCCGGCGTAGTCCGCCTCAGCGCCTTCTCCTTGACGATGCGAAAGTGTGTGGCGAGTTCCTGATGGATCGCCCATGCGACCAGCCAGTCCGGCAGTATAGTGTCGATGTCCACAATCAGCTCAAAGTTGGCGCCGGTCCGATGGCCGTCGTCCGTGGCCGCGAGTTTCCAGACACGATGGTATCGCTTGAAATCTCCTTCTTTCAGATCTGTGACCAATCCACCATTCGCCAACGTCCTCGACTCGCTCACCAACCGCCGTTCACCCGGAAGCAGCACGTGGGCAATGCGTAAGTCGATCGTGGCAATCCCGTGGTCGATCGACAGACTCGCCACTCTCATCTTCGTTTCAAACAGCGAGGGCCACTCGCCGTAATCGGTGAGAATCGCCAAAATCACTTGCGGCGGGGCGGGAAATACAACCTGGGCAGTCGCTCGTAATCCACCCCCTGGATCGGGACGTACTTCCAGACGATCCGCATCGTCGGCAACAGCAGCGTAGGAAGGACCGGCCCACAGCAGCGGGCCCAGCCAAACCGAAGCCAGAAGCAGGCCGGTCCATCTACCCCACGATCGCATCGAGTAATCGTTGATGAATCTTGCGTACCCGTTCAAGCTGACCCTTCGCGGGGAATCGTTCGTAGAATCCTTCGGTCCGAAATTCTTTGGCGAGCGAAGCCCAGGGCTTCACGATCTCTGCAAACGGCTTATGCGAGCGCTGTTCATCCCAATCTTTCATCAGTTTCCGATCCACGATCACATCGTCCAGCACGCGGATCAGCGCCTTCAGCGTGACGTCCCGCGTGAACATGTACCGCTCGTTGTTGCCCCAGACCTCGCTCATCACATCCTTGACGCCCTTGAGATAGTCCCGCACCAGCGCGTAGCAGCGCTCGGCCCTCATGCCCAGATGCGATTCCATCCAGCGCTTGTGGGCCGTGACGACCTTGAGCATCTCGTTGAATACCTCAGACTGGAGAATCCACTTCTCCTGCTTGCTCCGCCCGCCGAGACGATTGATCTTGTACTGTAGCGGCGAGTCGTTTTCCGCATATAACAGATTAACCACCTTGGCCGCGAATTTCTTCTCCGGGCTCTCCCACGACACCTTTTCATAGAGGTCCACCAGATGCGACCGGTTGATTCGTGTGTGGGTGGAGTTGATGATGACGAACATTTCGGTCGCGAAATCTCCGCTTCGGCCGTCGAACAACAGGCACGGCACCTCGACCAGCGCCGTCTGATCCGGGTGTTTCCCGTGAAAAAAGTGGAGCCCGGCCAGCCGATGCTGCCCGTCGATGATCAGATATTTCCCCTTCGGCTCACTCAGATAACCGGTGGAATTCGAGTCGCCGATTGTCTGAAAACGGAGCGTTTCATCGGTAAAGAGCAACACCGTGCCTGGGATCATCGGCTGCGCGACGACGGTTTCGTAGAAATTGACGATCTGCTTGATTTTCTGCCGGTTCAGCACGCGCTGGAAGCCCTGTTCGCTTCGCTCGATACCGGCGATGAACTGCGCCACTTCGTCATGTTCGGGGAGCCTGGCCTGCGGAATCTCTTCACCTTCGAAATAGTAGCGGCTGGTAAACCGGATTTTGTCGAGCAGATCAGCCGCCTTGTAGGCAATGAAGTAGAACGTGCCTTCTTTCTGCTTGACCCGCGTCGCGAGCATGGGGCCTCCAGGGTGTCCGGTGGTGGGATTGACTTGCAGGATTCTACGCGGGCTTTCCGGTGGCCGCAAGCGGAGCGACTGTGCTACCGTGGCTCGATGATGTTGGCCCCACAACTGCTACTCGCGTTGTCGCTCGTTCTGATAGCGATCAGCCCGGTGCCTGTTCCCGAAGCGGCCGCACAACCGGTTGAAGATGCAGGCGCCACGACCGAACTGTCTTGCGCCTTCGCCATGGCGAAGGGCGAAGGCGGGCAGGAATGCCGGGTCCCCTTTCCTCACGGATGCCTCGTCGCGTATATCCCCGGCACCCAGAAACCTTGGACGACGCTCTCCAAAGGCGGCCGAGTCATGTGTCGGTTTGATGAAAAGCGAACCGACTGGAAAACGACCATTACCGGCCTCTGCGGACGCTGTCGGTCGAACCATTGTTCGGCCCAGTTTAGCGTTCGATTTGACTGTTCTCTCCAGCAGTAGTTCGTCCGCCCATGACCCTCTCCAGCGTGATCAAACAAGAAGTCCGCGCCTTGGGATTCGACGTCGTCGGCATCAGCCTGGTTGCCAATAACAGGCAGCCATCTCAGCCGGACACCACGCTTCAGGCCCCCGTTACCCCACTCATCCATTGGCTATATGACCGCCTCACGGAATGGCTCCGGCGAGGCTATCACGGCACGATGGCCTGGATGGGACGGGCGCCCGAGAAGCGTGCCGACCCTCGCCACGTTCTTCCTGGATGCCGGTCGATCATCTCAGTCGGGCTTAATTACCTCACCCAACATCGCGCCGATGAACGACCGGGTTATGGCCGCATCGCGCGATACGCGTGGGGGAAAGACTATCATCAGATCATCGGTGATCGACTGAAGCAGGCGGAGCAGCGCATTCGCAGCCTGGCGCCGGAGGCAGACACCCGTTCCTACAGCGATACCGGCCCAATCATGGAGAAAGCCTGGGCGGAACAGGCCGGCCTCGGCTGGATCGGGAAACATTCCAACCTGGTCTCAGCCGAGTACGGCTCCTGGCTCTTGCTTGGCGAGATTCTGACTACCTTGGATCTGGAACCTGACGAGCCGGCCACCGATCTCTGCGGCAGCTGCTCGCTTTGTATTCAAGCCTGCCCGACCGAGGCGATCGTCGAGCCCTATATCGTCGATGCCACCCGTTGCATTTCCTATCTCACCATCGAGCTGCGGGTGGATCAGTCCGTCATTCCCGACGAGCTACAGTCTCGCCTGGGCAACAAGATCTTCGGATGCGATGATTGTCTGGATGTCTGTCCGTTTAATCTGCGAGCCGAACCGACTCAGGAACCGGCTTTCCAGCCGACCAGGCTGACCCTCGCCCCGCGGTTGGATGATTTGGCGGAGATGGACGAACCGACCTTTGTTGCCTTGTTCAGAGACAGCCCCATCCGACGAGCCAAGCATTCCGGGTTGCTCCGCAACATCTCGATAGCTCAGCGAAATCGCTGACAACCTTTTCTCCTGCCCCTCTAATTCCCTTACCCCTTTACCCCTACCCCCATACCCTTTTCCATTCACTGGGCCCCTTTCATTCCTCATCGGAAGAGGAGTAGGCTGTACTGTGGCAACAGGTCCTTGATGGTTCGAGAGGAGCCCTGAACACGAGTTCTCCGATGAACCCTCAAATCTTTTTACTCATCTCCCACAACCCCGAAACCCGACAGCTCCTCGAAGGCGCCGCCCCTCCGCACACCATAATTCACAACGCAGATACCATTTCGGAAGGGCTGCGCCTTTGGCAAGAGACCTCCCCCACTCTGGTGATCTGCGAAGGCAATCCCCACACCCTGACGCCGCTCCTCCAATACGCACGACAGACTAATCCCTCCCCTCCGGTGCTCGCCATCAGCGAGCGCCATTCCGTGAAAGATGCCGTGGAGTCCATGCGAGCCGGCGCAACGGATTACCTGACCAAACCGATTCCTTTGGAGGAGCTCCGCACGACCGTCGCTCGGCTGATCCACCCTTCCCAGCCGACGGTCACGCCCCCTTCACCACCTGACGGATTTGCACAGATCATCAGCGTTGCTCCGCAGATGAATCTCATGAAGCAACTGGCCAAAGAAGTGGCGCTGACCGATGCAACGGTGTTGATCACCGGCGAAAGCGGCACGGGAAAGGAACTCTTCGCTCAGGCGATCCATGAGGCTAGCCCACGAGCCACTGGTCCGCTGGTCGCCCTGAATTGCGCCGGTATTCCAGAAAATCTGTTAGAGGCGGAGCTCTTTGGATACCAACAAGGGGCCTTTACGGATGCCAAACAGGCGAAGCCGGGCCGATTCCAACTGGCCGAAGGCGGAACTCTTTTTCTCGACGAGATCGGCGAGATGAGCGCGGCCGCGCAAGCCAAGCTGTTGCGTGTACTGGAAAACCATACGGTCGATCCGCTGGGTGATACCCGCAGCCACAAGGTGAACATCCGCGTGATCGCCGCCACCAACGAGGATCTTCTCGCTCATATCAAGGCCGGGCGTTTCCGGCTCGATCTTTATTATCGACTCAATGTCTACCAACTGCGCATCCCGCCCCTGCGCGAACGGCCGGAAGATATCGAGCCGATCCTCCTGATCTTTCTCGATCGCATCAGGCAGGAGCGCGGCTGTCGTATCAAAACCATTGCGCCGGCAGCCCTCGCCGTGCTTCAGTGCCACGACTGGCCGGGCAACGTCCGCGAGCTGCACAATGTCGTGGAATGGCTCACCATCACGTGCAAGGAAGAGGTCATCCGACCTCACCATCTGCCGGCATCGGTTCAATCCGCTCCTGTGGCAAATCGATCGGGCCCCGATCTCAAGCCATCCCTCCTGGCCTTTGGACTGTCCTTCCAGGAGATGGAGAAAAGGATGTTGGAAGAAGCGCTCCGCAAAGCGTCGGGCAATGTGTCGGAAGCAAGCCGCCTCCTCAAACTAACCCGCAACACCCTCCGTTATCGCATGGCGAAGTACCACCTGGCCTGATCGCACTACTCGCCGGACGGCCGCCCTAAGCGAAACATCCTCCCAGATGGTACGAATCTCGACCGGACATGCCGGCCATCACACTAGCGAATCCGCACGATTGTCACTCCGTCCCCTCCCTCGCCTCGATCGCCGGGACGAAAGTCTTCCACATAGGGCGAATCCTTCAGATACTCGCGCAAGGAAGATTTAAGCCGACCGGTCCCATGGCCGTGAATAATGCGGAGAAACCTGGCACCTTCTAAAGCAGCCCGATCCAGCGCCGCCACGACCTGGTCAAGCGCGTCGTCTGTCGTCTGACCTCGCACATCCACCACCGTCTGTTCATCGAG
>JBQTIO010000225.1:0-3333 GCA_052388075.1 Nitrospiraceae bacterium | reverse complement strand
GCTCTACCGCGGCATTGGCCCAAGTTCGCGAGGGAATGGATGTTTTGGAGGAGAAGCACCCGAAGTGGTGAGGCGGAGAGCAGAAGGGCTAGGTCAAACTCGTCAGCAGGGATTATGAATTCCCATTCATGGCGCCAGCACAGCTGTTCATAATGGACAGAGCCGGAAGGACGCGTCGCGGGAAAGGGAATGGGAAGATGGGCTAGGAGTCAGGCGTGGACCGTGGAGGCAGTGGTTTGCGGTCGGTCATCTCGCTTTCGAGTTTGCGCAGCCAGCGGTAGGTGCGGCCGAGCACCTTGGCGGCGCGACTCTTATTCCCGCCGTATTCGGCAACGGCTCGGCGGGTGATGGCCCACTCGAGGTGGTTCAAGAGCCCCGTGAGTGACCCCCTCGTCTCGAGGGTGCGGAGCAGCGCATTCCAGTCAACGCGGTCCACCAATTCGGCAAGGTCCAACGAAGGTGCGGACTCCGCAGTCGCGCGTAGGTTGCTCGGCAGCAGGTCCGGCGTAATCCACTTCTTGCCCTCTGGCGCCAACGTGACGGCGCGCTCCATCACGTTCTCCAGCTCGCGAATGTTCCCCGGCCATTTGTGGGCCAGACAGAGTTGTAAAGCTTCCGGGCTTAGGCCCACGAGCTTTTTCCCGATCTTTTCGGCGAACCGCTGGGCAAAGTGCGTGGCCAGGTCCGGAATGTCCTCCGGTCGCTCCCGCAACGCCGGCACATAGAGCTGAATGACATTCAGGCGGAAGAACAGATCCTGTCGAAATTGATGTTGTTCCATCATGGCGGTGAGGTCACGGTTCGTAGCGGCGATTAGCCGGACGTTCGCTTTCAGATCGCTCGTGCCGCCGACCCGCTGAAACTCGCGTTCTTGCAGGACGCGGAGCAGTTTTACTTGCACGGCGGGGGAAATATCGCCGATCTCATCGAGGAACAGGGTACCCCCCTCGGCGAGCTCGAATTTTCCTTTCTTCTGGGCCACGGCGCCGGTGAACGAGCCCCGCTCATGGCCGAAGAGTTCAGATTCGAGCAGGGTCTCGGGCAACGCGCCACAATTCACGGCGACGAAGCGACGGTCCTTGCGTCGGCTCAAGTGGTGGATCAACCGGGCCGCCAGCTCTTTGCCCGTTCCCGTTTCTCCGCTGATCAGGACGGTCGTGTCGGAGGGCGCGATGGTCTGGACCAAAGAAAGCAGCTCCTGCAGCGGCGCGCTTTTTCCGATGATGCCGCCGGTTTCCTGCTGCGCCGACAGCTCCTGCTTCAGTTGGATATTCTCCTGCGCCAGTTCCACGTTGCGGAGGAACATGGTGAGCATGTGCCGATGCGTGGCCTGCAGGTTTTTTAGATGGGTGAAGAGTTGGTGTGCGAAGACGCGCCGGTCAGTGAGCAACTGGGCGCGGCCGACGGCGGCCGGATCGCTCTCATGGCAAGGCCGCTTAGTCCAGCGGAGCCGGTAGTGGGTGTAGGGCGCGTTGTAGATCGCGCCCGCTTTGATCGTCGTGCTGAGCGAGCTCTGCGTGAGCGTTCCGCCTCGGTCGATCCGGATGGCCGCAGAAGTCACATCCTTTCCGGAGGACGGCTGCTTCGGGGCACGTGGGGAATCGGTGAGCGCCCATACCGACAGCAGACCACCCGGTTCCGGCTTGGCGATGAGCTGCTCTACCGGAGGTTGCGGCCCACCTGTGGACTCTGCCTTCGTCGGGACGAGAGATTCAACGAGCGGCACAGTTCGTCCGGTGATGACCACCTCGCCCGTCGCCCGGCGGGTAACGGCGATCCGACCCTCCTTCGTGGTCATGACGTACGCATCGCCGAACTCATTGACCAGGGTTTCGAGGCGAAGCTGTGAATAGACCTCCTCGGAAACGGCGGCTTCGACGGAGGGGTCCAGTTTGGCGATGCCTTCGAGATTGCCTTGTACCAACCGCATGTTCCCCAGTGCCGGATCGACCGGGGGGAGATAACGGGACAGGATGTGCAACGTCTGTGGTTCGTCAGGACAGACGAAGGATTGGAGTTGGAGGTAGTTCGTGTAGGCCGAGGCCCAGTCACCAATCGGACGGAAGACCGATTCTACATCGTTGAGGAGGATGGCAATGGTTTCGAGGAGCGTCGGGGTCTGAGTCTTCACGGTTTCGTAGTAGGCCAGAGCGGCGTGATAGGCGAAGTCCTTCTCGCCGGAGGTGGCCTCGCAGGCCTTCATCAATTCACGAAAGACCGAAAGGGGAATCCAGTTGCTTGTATCGCTGAGAAACGCTCGGGCATCCTGAATTTCTTGGAACGACTCTGCTGCCCCCATGATCCGTTGGAAATCGACCTTCGAGGTCTGTTCAGGGTAGCGAGACTCAAGATGGCGGATCAGTATTCCGCTGAGCAGGCAGGTGACCCAGGGTTGGGTGGTCATGGCGCTCCCCAAGCAGGTGAACGCGCTCGAACCGAGGACAGAGTCATAGCACAGCAGGACCGGAATAAAAAGACGGCGAAGATCAGACCTGAGACGGGGGCACCGGCCATCCTTCCAGTTCCATGATCCGCAACGCGTTGGTGGCTGGGCAGGGGCCGGTTTAAATCAGGCGCGACAGGATATCGGCGGGCACGCGGCTGCGTAGATGGGGATACGCTTCGATCAGACGGGCGATATCGGCCAGATCTTTCTGACGCTTACTTGCGCGACGGGCCGAATCTTGTGCAGCCCAGAGCTTCCCCTGGAGTAGATCGTCGAGACTTGCCACCGGTACGCGGCGTCCTAGCACTGTTTGTTCTGTGGCTTGTGCGACAAACGGGGCGTAGCGCGGGTCTGTTTGTAGCTGCACCCGGAGGTCCGATCCCGTAGCCGAAACGTTGAGAATATGCGGAAATGCCTCAACGAGAAATTCTCGCCGCAGCCAGTCTTCAGCCTGCCGACTCTGCTCAACGGCGATGACAATGTCGAGACCCAAGCTGACTACCGGGTCCACATACGCGTTGACACCCTGGCCGCCGAGTACACAGAACCGAATGCCTTGTGCGGTCAGACCGTCGAGCAGGCGATCGAGGAAGTCAGTGTGGTCTGCCACAACGACTTTCCAAAAGGTTTGGGCCAGCATGGGCGAGAGTCTCCTTCACGAAGGTATACTAGCAGGGTTCCTCCCTTCGGTAAATGTTTGAAATCGATCGAAGCGCCGCGCGACTATCAGGCTTTTGGCGGTTGGTCGTTTACCGGTAAGCCTTCCAGTTCCATGATCCGCAGCGCATTGGTCGTGGGGCAGGGACCCGGCCTGAGTCGGTAATCGAACTCGAGTGCGCCGGCCGAAACGGTTTCCTGAAAATGCGCGTTGGTGAGGGAAGGGATTT
>JBQTIO010000224.1:0-4182 GCA_052388075.1 Nitrospiraceae bacterium | reverse complement strand
CGGATTGGCGAAGCTGGAGTATCGCGGGTACGACTCCTCAGGTGTTGCCGTCATGCAGGGGGATAGGATTGCCGTCAGGCGCAGCGTGGGCAAGCTCGTCAATCTTCAAAATTCGCTCAAGGAAAACGAGTTGAAGGGGACGGTCGGCATCGGTCACACCCGGTGGGCCACCCACGGGAAGCCTTCAGAACAGAATGCGCATCCGCATCGGTCGAAAGGCTGCGTCCTGGTGCATAACGGCATCATCGAGAACTATCAACCGCTGAAGCAACGGTTGGAAAGGGACGGCTACGCGTTTGAATCGGAAACCGATACGGAAGTTGTCGCGCATCTGATCGACAAGTATCTCCAGGGAGGACAGGGGCTGGCGGATGCCGTGCGGACCGCTACGAAAGATATACGCGGCAGCTACGCGTTGGCGGTCATCTCCGAGCGGGAGCCCGGGACGTTGATTGCTGCGCGGTCCGGATGTCCTCTGGTGGTGGGACGAACGAAGGATGCGTCCTATGTCGCGTCGGATGTCATGGCGATGCTCGCCCATACGCGAGACGTGACCTATCTCGAAGAAGGAGATGTGGCGGTCGTCACGCAGGACGACATCCATCTCACGGATGCCGTGGGGCATGCCGTCTCCCGCAAACCGTCGAAGATCACATGGGACACGTCGGCGGCGGAGAAAAGCGGCTATCCGCATTTCATGCTCAAGGAGATTCACGAGCAGCCTCAGGCAATCCTCGACACCATGCGGGGGCGCTATTCCTATGACAGCGGTGAGGCGGATCTGCAGGAAATCGGACTCACGCCTGAGGAATTCGCCGCGGTGGAGCGGATCTGGATCGTGGCCTGCGGCACGTCCTGGCATGCTGGCTTGGTGGGGAAGTATCTCCTGGAGGAAATGGTACGGACTCCGGTGCAGGTCGATATCGCCAGCGAGTTTCGATACCGGAATCCGCTGGTGGGCAAGAACGACCTGTTCATCACCATTTCCCAATCCGGAGAGACCGCCGATACGCTCGCCGCCGCGCGGGAGGCCAAGGAGAAAGGCGCACGCGTCGTCTCCATCGTCAATGTGGTAGGGAGCACCCTGGCCCGCGAATCGGACGGCGTGCTCTATACCCACTGCGGACCGGAAATCGGGGTGGCCTCGACCAAGGCGTTCAGTGCACAGCTGACCGCGTTGTATCTGATGGCGTTGCATCTGGCGCGGGTGCGTAATGCGATGACGGCGGCGGACGGCAAGGCCTGGCTTGATCGGCTCGTCCGTCTTCCTGCGCTGGTCACGCGGGTACTCGGGCGCGAAGCTGAAATCGTGGCCATTGCCAGGCGCTATTACAAGAAGCGGAACTTCTTGTTTCTCGGTCGCGGCATCAACTATCCGATCGCGCTGGAGGGTTCGCTGAAGCTGAAAGAAATTTCCTATATTCATGCCGAGGGCTATGCGGCGGGCGAGATGAAACATGGGCCGATCGCGCTCATCGACAGAGACATGCCGGTGGTGGTCCTGGTGCCGCGCGATCGCCTGTACGAAAAAACGGTGAGCAATCTGATGGAAGTGAAGGCGCGGCGCGCGCCGGTGATCGCGTTTGTCGCGGAGGGCGAGCGGGAACTGGGCAAGATTGTCGACGCGGTGTTTACCATTCCTGACACGCACCCGTTGATCTCGCCGATTCTCTTCACGATTCCGCTGCAGCTGCTCGCCTATCACATCGCCGTGTTGCGTGGAGCCGACGTGGATCAGCCGAGGAACTTAGCGAAGAGTGTGACCGTCGAATGAAGACTCAGAAAGTCTTCAAGTCAGAAGGTCATCAAGTTCAGACATGCAATCAGACCTTCGACTTTTGGACTTGACGACTTGAAGGACGAGCCCTATGCACATCACTCATGAAGAGGTTGAAAAAGTGGCGAAGCTGGCTAGACTGGCGATCAACCAGGCCGAGAAAGATATGTTCGCGAAGCAACTGAGCCAGATTCTCACCCATGTCGAACAGCTGAATCGGTACGACACGGAGGGGATCGAGCCGACGGCGACCGTCCTGGGGCAGACGAACGTGTTTCGAGACGATGTCGTGCGTCCATCACTGCCGGTCGATAAGGCGTTGCAGAACGCGCCGGAGCGAGCGGCGGATTGGTTTTGCGTGCCAAAAATCTTGGAAGATCGTTAGGCGTGAGACGTGAAACGTAAAACGTCGGTTCGCTCAAACGGTGTGCTGAGCCTTTCGCGTTTTACCGTTTACCTTTCACGAAGGTGAGACATGTTTCGACAAATGCTACGCTCGAAAATTCACCGCGCCACCGTGACCGGCGCGCATCTCGAATATGAAGGCAGTCTGACTATCGATCAAGACTTGATGGAGGCGGCCGGCATCCTTCCGTACGAAGCGATCGTCTGCTCGAACTTGAACAACGGCGAGCGATTCATGACGTACGCGATCTACGGTAAGCGCGGGAATGGGGAGATCATTTTGAACGGACCTACGGCTCGCAAAGGAGCGGTGGGCGATCAGATCATCATCTTTTGTTATGAGTACTACGGCGAGGAAGAAATCCGAAAGCATGCGCCCAAGATCGTGCGAGTCGACGAGAAGAATCGTATTCTCAATGCGAGCTGACGTGAATGCAAGCTGAGAAGCTGACATGAGTACAGGATGACAGGCTGACATGAATGCAAGGTGACAAGCTGACAGGGGGGCACGAGCTGACAAGAAGAACTTCCTGTGGGGGCTCCTGTCAGCGTGTCAGCCTGCCTGCGTGTCAGCTTGTCCCCTTGCACGCTTGTTAGCTTGTCGGCTGAAAGACGATGTCCATCCATAAACTCTCACTGTGCGAACTGCAGAAGAAATTCACCGCGGGTGAAGTCACCGCGGGCGAAATCGTGCGCGCCTACTTTCTGCGGATCAGCCAGGTGGAACAGAAGGTCAAAGCCTTCGTCACGCAGATGAAACAATCGGCGTCGGCGGAGGCGGACGCGTTGGACCAACGGCTCAAAGGATGGCGCAGGACCAGGCCGCTGACCGGGATGCCGCTCGCGATCAAAGACAACCTGTGCACGGAAGGCGTGCCGACAACATGCAGCTCACGCATGTTGCAGAA
This sequence comes from Nitrospiraceae bacterium, assembly GCA_052388075.1. Classification (GTDB taxonomy): domain Bacteria; phylum Nitrospirota; class Nitrospiria; order Nitrospirales; family Nitrospiraceae; genus Nitrospira_D. The sequence goes on along the minus strand of JBQTIO010000224.1, from coordinate 1,092 downwards.
CTTCGTCCCGCCGTACGATGCGACCGTGATCAGCAAGTTGCGCGAGCAGGAGTACATCCTGCTGGGGAAAACGAATCTGGATGAGTTTGCGATGGGATCGTCGACCGAGAACTCCGCCTTTGGGCCTAGTCGGAACCCCTGGAATCTGCACTGTGTACCGGGCGGATCAAGCGGGGGGTCCGCGGCCGCGGTGGCGGCAGACGAGTGTGTCGCCGCGCTTGGATCCGATACGGGCGGATCGATCAGGCAACCGGCCGCATTTTGCGGTGTCGTCGGGCTGAAGCCGACTTATGGGCGGGTGTCGCGGTACGGTCTCGTGGCGTTTGCCTCATCCCTCGATCAGATCGGTCCCATTACAAAGGATGTCCGGGACGCTGCGTTTCTGCTCGGCACGATCGCCGGTCACGATCCGATGGATTCCACGTCGGCGAATCTTCCCGTCCCCGACTATGTGAAGGCGCTCGCCAAGAAGGACCTCAAGAAATTGAGGGTCGGCGTGCCGAGGGAATTCTTTGCCGAAGGGCTCGATCCGGAGGTGGAGCAGGCGGTTAGGGCTGCCATCGAAGAATTGAAACGCCTCGGCGGCGAGATCAAGGAAATACAGTTGCCCAGAACCGATGCCGCGGTGGCGGTGTACTACGTGGTCGCGACGGCTGAAGCCAGCTCGAATCTGGCCCGCTTCGACGGAGTGAAATTCGGTCTGCGTGCGAAAGAAACCAAGGACCTCCTCGAACTGTACATGAAGACGCGGCAGGAAGGGTTCGGTCCGGAAGTGAAGCGCCGAATCATGTTGGGCACCTATGTGCTCAGCGCGGGATATTACGATGCCTACTACGGAAAAGCCCAGGCCGTGCGCACATTGATCTGCCGGGACTTTGAAGCGGCGTTCAAGGAGGTCGATGTGATCGTGACGCCGGCGACGCCGACCCCCGCGTTCAAGCTCGGCGAGAAGAGTGAAGACCCGTTGCAGATGTACTTGTCCGACATCTTTACGATCTCGGTGAATCTGGCCGGACTGCCGGCGATTGCGTTGCCCTGTGGATTGAGCAAAGCGGGGCTCCCGATCGGACTGCAGTTGATCGGGCGAGCCTT